>DATCQX010000681.1:0-26913 GCA_036569285.1 Streptomyces sp. | reverse complement strand
GAACTGGTACGACTGCGTCGCGACCGTCAGCCCGTCGACACGGACCTCGTCCTTCTCGGGGTCGACGCGCTTGCCCTGCTCCAGGACGATCTCGCCGTTGACCTCCACGCGCGCCTGCTCGATCAGCTCCTCACAGGCCCGCCGCGAGCCGTAGCCCGCGCGCGCCAGCACCTTCTGGAGCCGCTCGCCCTCCTGCTCGGCGCCCGGGAACGTCTTCGGGAGCTTGACCTCCTTCTTGCCGGCGTACCGCTCCCGGTTGCGCTCCTCCGCGCGGGCGTCGTACTCGCGCGAGGTCGCCGGGGCCCAGCGTCCGCGACCGCCGCCCGAGGACTGCTTCGGGCCACCCTTCGCGCCGCCGCGCGCGGACGCGCCGCGGCCGGACTTGGGGCCGTCCGGGGAGGCGCCGGGACCCACGTCGTAGCGCCGCTCCTCGGGACGGGGCTTCTTCGGCCGGCCGCCCTGGTTGTCGTCGCGGTTGTTGCCGGCGCCGCGGTAGTTGCCCCGGCCGCCGCTGTTCCCGCCGCGGCTGCCGCTGTTGCCACCACGGCTCCCGCCGTTGTTTCCGCTGCTGTTCCTGCCGCTGCTGCTTCGCATCAAAGTTCCGTCTTGTCGTCTGCGTCCTCGGAATCCGGAGCGTCCGGATCGAACGACGGGACCCCTTCCAGCGTCTCGGCCTCGATCGCCTCCGCCTCCGGGAGGAAGGGCGCGAGTTCCGGCAGTTCGTCCAGACCGCGCAGGCCCATCCGCTCCAGGAAGTAGTTCGTCGTCACATACAGGATCGCACCTGTTTCGGGTTCCGCGCCCGCTTCCTCGACCAGCCCCCGCTGCAACAGGGTGCGCATCACACCGTCGCAGTTCACCCCGCGCACCGCCGAGACCCGGCTGCGGCTGACCGGCTGCCGGTAGGCGACGACCGCGAGGGTCTCCAGCGCCGCCTGGGTGAGGCGGGCCTGCTGGCCGTCCAGGACGAAGCCCTCGACGGCCGCGGAGTAGGCGGGCCGCGTGTAGTACCGCCACCCCCCGGCGACGGCCCGCAGTTCGAACCCCCGGCCCTGTGCCGTGTACTCGTCGGCCAGCTCCCTGAGCGCGTCCGCGATCTGCCGCCGGGGCCGCTGGAGGACCTTCGCGAGGTGCTCCTCGGTCGCCGGTTCGTCGACGACCATCAGCACGGCCTCCAGAGCCGGCTTCAGCTCCAGCTCCACGACGTCTCCGCTCACCCCTGCTCCTCCGTGGTCTCCCTCAGCCGGTCGAACTCGTCCGTCACCGTCGCCCCCGCCTCCCCGCCGGTCCACCGCACGACCAGCTCCCCCAGGGCCGCCTCCTGGTCCAGCTCGACCGCCTTGTCCCGGTACAGCTCCAGGAGGGCCAGGAAGCGGGCGACGACGGTCAGGGTGTCGTCCGTGTCGTCGCACAGCACGCGGAAGCTGGCCTCGCCGAGTTCCTTCAGGCGGGCGACGACGACCTGTGCCTGTTCCTGGACGCTGACGAGGGGCGCGTGGATGTGGTCGACGTACACCTGGGGCTTCGGCTTCGGCTGCATCGCCTTGACCGCGAGCTTCGCGAACCCCTCCGCCCCGATGCTCAGGACGACCTCGGGCAGCAGCTCGGCGTGGTGCGCTTCGAGGCCGACGGTACGGGGATAGCGGCGGCCCTCGACGTCCAGCCGGTGCTGGAGGATGTCGGCGATCTGCTTGTACGCCCGGTACTGGAGCAGCCGCGCGAACAGCAGGTCCCGCGCCTCCAGGAGCGCCAGGTCGGCCTCGTCCTCGACCTCGGCGGCGGGCAGCAGGCGGGCCGCCTTGAGGTCGAGGAGCGTGGCGGCGACGACGAGGAACTCGGTCGTCTGGTCGAGGTCCCAGTCCGGGCCCATCGCCCTGATGTGGGCCATGAACTCGTCGGTGACCTTGGAGAGGGCGACCTCCGTGACGTCCAGCTTGTGCTTGGCGATCAGCTGGAGCAGGAGGTCGAAGGGGCCCTCGAAGTTGACGAGCCGCACCTTGAAGACGCCGTCGGGGGCCGTCTCTTCGGGGGCGGCCACTTCGGGAACCGGCGCGGGGGCCGGCTCGGTGACCGGCTCAGCCCCCGGCGAATCGTTCCCGCCCCCCGGCCCCCGCCCCAGCGCGCGCCTGCGCCCGGCGGGGGCGCCGGGCGGGAGGGAGGCGTCGTTCGAGGTCATAGCCACCGAAGGCTACCCCTACCGCCCCTTATCGCCCCCGCAACCGACGGACGAGGATGCTCGCGTCCCCGCGGCTCTCCAGGTCGGCCAGCACCACGGCCACCGCCTCGCGGACGATGCGGCCCCGGTCGACGGCGAGTCCGTGCTCGCCCCGGAGCACCAGACGCGCGTGCTCCAGGTCCATCAGCTCCTCGGCGGAGACGTAGACGGTGATCTTCTCGTCGTGCCGCTCCCGCCCGGAGGGCCGCCGGGCGGCGGCACGGCCCCGCTTGCGCGACTCGGCGTCCGAGGCGGCCGAAGCAGCCGGGCCGCCCGAGGCGCCGGAACCGTTCGGACCGGCCGACGCCGCGACGGTGCCCGCGGTGACAGAACCTTCCTGCGCCCGCCGCACACCGACCCGTTCGCCGCCCCGGCTGCGGGGTTCGCCCCCGTCGCCCGGTTCGGCGTCGGCGGCGACGTGCTCCGCCCCCTCGCCGTCCCCGCCCTGCGCGGGCACGGACGCGGGCGCGTCCTCCGACGCGGCGGAGACCGCCTCGCCGTCGCCCGCCTGCCCTGGCACCCGGCCCTCGCCGGGCCGCCGGGGAGTGGACGGCTGGAGCGCCATCCCCCCTGTCGTGCGGAAGAGTTCGTCGGCCCCCGGCAGACTCACTCGGCGTGACACCGGGCGAGCACCTCCCTGGCGAGCTGGCGGTAGGCGGCGGCGCCGACGGAGTTGGACGCGTACGTGGTGATCGGCTCGCCCGCGACCGTGGTCTCCGGGAAGCGGACGGTCCGGCCGATCACCGTGTGGTAGACGTGGTCGTCGAACGCCTCGACGACACGCGCGAGCACCTCACGGCTGTGCACGGTGCGCGAGTCGTACATGGTGGCGAGGATGCCGTCCAGCTCCAGCTCGGGGTTGAGACGCTCCTGGACCTTCTCGATGGTCTCGGTGAGCAGCGCGACACCGCGCAGCGCGAAGAACTCGCACTCCAGCGGGACGATCACCTTGTGGGCGGCCGTCAGCGCGTTGACGGTGAGCAGACCGAGCGAGGGCTGGCAGTCGATGACGATGTAGTCGTAGTCGTCCATCAGCGGCTTCAGCGCCCGCTGGAGCGTCGACTCCCGGGCGACCTCGCTGACCAGCTGGACCTCGGCCGCCGAGAGGTCGATGTTGCTCGGCAGCAGGTCCATGTTGGGGACCGCGGTCTTGAGGAGGACCTCGTCGGCCGACATGCCCCGCTCCATGAGCAGGTTGTAGACCGTGAGGTCGAGCTCCATGGGGTTGACGCCGAGACCCACCGACAGCGCGCCCTGCGGGTCGAAGTCCACGAGCAGTACCCGCCGGCCGTACTCCGCGAGCGCGGCACCCAGGTTGATGGTCGACGTGGTCTTGCCGACGCCGCCCTTCTGGTTGCACATCGCGATGATCGTCGCGGGTCCGTGATCGGTCAGCGGGCCCGGGATCGGGAAGTACGGCAGCGGACGCCCGGTCGGGCCGATGCGCTCACGACGCTGGCGGGCGGCGTCGGGCGCGAGCGTGGCCGCGTACTCGGGGTCGGGCTCGTATTCGGCGTCGGGGTCGTAGAAGTGCCCGTCGGGCAGTTCGTCGTAGTCGGCGAAGTGGTTGTGGGGCGCGCCACTTCCGTCGCCGGCCATGGCGTTCACGTGATGGCCATCCATGCTCTGGTGTGCTGTCCGCAGGGTCTGCGGACTCTGATGGGCTGCGAAGGTGCGCACAGCTACGGAGCCGACAGCCTCGAATCCCTGAGGGCCCTCGGCCCCTACAGGCATTCCTGGTTGACCACCCCCGGGAGAAAATGTCGACTCATTCACAAGTCGTCTTACCTCCTTGGTGACCAGGAAACTTCTAGACAAGGTCAGCGTGGCACCATGCCGACGGTTGGCGACTCTATGGCGTGTCGGCGGTTCGCAGCAACACAATCCACCGGACCCGGTCGGATGTGTCGGCAAAGAAACATCACGCTGTCAAGGGCGTACGACCGTCGCACAGCAGGCTTCACCGGTGCTCGAATCGGTCGAAGAGGTTACCTTCGCCGCGAGTTGACCGAGCATCGCAAAGTGACCATACACACATTGGGCCGGACCTTATGGACAAGGCCCGGCCTGGTGTGCGTCGTTGACGCGTCTTGTTGACGTATCGCCTTTATGAAACGGTGACTTGGTTCCTTGCCGCTGTCACATACCGCGTGCCCCGGTCAGCCGAGCAGCGACGCCGCTTCGACGTGCTCCAGACCGTGCGCCTCGGCGACCTCGCGGTAAACGACCTTGCCGTCATGGGTGTTGAGCCCCTTGGCGAGCGCGGGGTCCCGGCGCAGCGCCTCCACCCAGCCGTGGTCGGCCAGTTCGACGATGTACGGCAGGGTCGCGTTGGTGAGCGCGTACGTCGAGGTGTTGGGGACCGCGCCGGGCATGTTGGCGACGCAGTAGAACACCGACTCGTGGACGGTGAACGTCGGTTCGGCGTGGGTCGTCGGTCGCGAGTCCTCGAAGCAGCCGCCCTGGTCGATCGCGATGTCGACAAGGACACTTCCCGGCTTCATACGGGCCACCAGCTCGTTGGTGACCAGCTTCGGCGCCTTGGCGCCCGGGATGAGGACGGCCCCGATGACGAGGTCCGCGTCCAGGACGGCCTTCTCCAGCTCGAAGGAGTTGGACATGATCGCCCGCACCTTGGTGCCGAACACCTTGTCGGCCTCGCGGAGCTTGTTGATGTCCCTGTCGAGCAGGGTGACGTGGAAGCCCATGCCGACGGCGATCTGCGTGGCGTTCCAGCCGGAGACCCCGCCGCCGATGACGACGGCCTTGGCGGGCTGCGTGCCGGGCACCCCGCCGGGCAGGACGCCGCGTCCGCCGGCCGAGCGCATCAGGTGGTAGGCACCGACCTGCGGGGCGAGCCGGCCCGCGACCTCGGACATGGGTGCGAGCAACGGCAGCGCGCGCCCCGGGAGTTCGACGGTCTCGTAGGCGATCGCGGTGGTGCCGGAGGCGACCAGCGCGTCCGTGCACTCCTTGGACGCGGCGAGGTGCAGGTAGGTGAAGAGCGTCTGGTCCTTGCGCAGCCGGTGGTACTCCTCGGCGACCGGCTCCTTGACCTTGAGCAGCAGGTCGGCGGCGGCCCAGACCTCGTCGGCGGTCTCCAGGATCGCGGCGCCGGCCGCGACGTACTCCTCGTCCAGGATCGAGGACCCCACTCCGGCACCGCGTTCGACGACGACCTGGTGGCCGTGGCGCACCAGCTCGTGGACGCCGGCGGGGGTGATGGCCACCCGGAACTCGTTGTTCTTGACCTCGCGGGGGATGCCGACCTTCACGTCGATCACGGTCCTCGAATCAATGGACGTATACATGGACGTATACCGGGAAATGTCGCACAGCGGCGCGACAGAGCCAGTCTAATGAAGGTGTTCCCGCTGTCTAGCCTTCCAAAGCATCAATCTTCGGCCGGAGCGCTACGGATTTCGTAGGCGTTAGCTCCGTGTTCCGCCTCGGAATCACGGTCGGTCCGCTTCTCGGCCAGCATCCGGTCGGCCGCCGCCCGGTGCACCCGGGCCGCCGCCGGGTCCCCGAGGTGCTCCAGCGTGTCCGCGAGGCGCAGCTGGAGCGCCGCCTGCAGGCGCTCGTCCTCCGCGCGCCGCGCCCACTCCACCGCCTCCTGGCAGGTCCGCAGCGACTCCTCCGGACGTCCGGCGTACTCCTGCACGCGCGCCAGCTCGCTCAGCGCCCGCGCGTGCGCCCCCACGTCCCCGTTCTTGCGGTGCCCCG
The DNA here is from genome assembly GCA_036569285.1 of Streptomyces sp. Lineage (GTDB taxonomy): Bacteria > Actinomycetota > Actinomycetes > Streptomycetales > Streptomycetaceae > Streptomyces. The sequence goes on along the minus strand of DATCQX010000681.1, from coordinate 20,972 downwards.
CGGCCGACGCCCGCCACGACCGCTGGGCCTCGCCGTACCGGCCGGCGTAGGTCTGCGCGGTGGCGATCCGGCCGTACAGCCGGGCGGCGTCGGCGCGTTCGTCCCGGGCGAGGCGCTGGGCGAGGGCGCGGCCGTACCAGTCGGCGGCCCGCTCGTAGTCCCCGAGTTCGAGGTGGGCGCCGCCGATCGACTCCATCGCGCGCCCGGTCGCGTACGGGTCGTTCGCCTCCCGCCCGGCGTCCAGCGCGGCCCGGTAGCGGACCAGCGCCTCTTCGGTACGGCCGGTGCGGGCGTCGACGTCGGCGAGGTTGAGGAGGGCCGCGGCGCGCTCGCGGGGCAGGTCGCGGCGTTCGGCGACGTCGAGGACGAGGCCGTGGATGCCGTAGAGGTCGGGGGCGGCGGCCTGGGTGCCGAAGTGGGCGACCATCGCGCGCACGAACTGGGACATCAACCGGCGCGCCAGGGTGTCCAGTTCACCGTCGGCGACGGCGAGGCGGGCGGAGGCGAGGAGGGCCGGGCGGCGCATCCTGAGCCAGTCGCCGGCCGCCCTCTGGCTCGGGAAGCGCAGAGCCTTCGGCAGGCCCTGGAGGCGGGCGCGGGCCTGCGGGTTCTCGGGTTCGGTGATCGCCCGGCAGGACTGGAGGAGACGGACCGTGCGCTCCAGCATGCGGGCGCGGGCCAGGTGCAGTTCGGCGGGGCGGTCGTGGGCCTCGGCGGCGGCCTTCAGCAGGGGGTACAGGCAGCCGGGTACCTCGTACTGCGGGAGCGGGGAGCCCACCGCGTGCAGCAGGCCGTGGGCGGCGAGGTCGTCGAGGGTGGTGCGGGCGGCTCCGATCGAGCAGCCGGCCAGCGCGGAGGCGGTGTGCGGGTCGACGAGGCCCGCGGGGGCGAGGCTGAGGAGTCGCAGTATCCGCGCGGCCGGGGCGGGCAGCCCCGCGTGCACCAGCCGGAAGACCCGGCTCAGCGGCGTCCCCTCGTCCCCCTCCGCGTTCAGGTGCTTGGCGAGGTCCGCGACGGCGGCCTTGGGGCGGGCCGCGAGCCAGCCCCCGGCGAGGATCAGCGCGGCGGGCTGCCCCTGGCAGACCTCGACGAGCCCCTCCGCCGAGCGCGGGTCGACCGTCACCCGCACGGATCCGGTGGAGCGTGTCAGCAGTTCCAGCGCCGACTTGGTGTCCAGACCGCCCAGCGTGCACGGCCGCACGTCCGGGATCCCGGTGAGGGGTCCGGCGGAGACGGCGACGACCAGGCACTCCGGGTTGTCGGGGAGCAGCGCGTCGACGTGTTCGGCGCCCGGGGCGTCGTCCAGCAGGAGCAGGGTGCGGCGGTCGGCCAGCGCGTCTCTCAGGAGTGCGGAGAGGTCGTCCTGGTCGGCGCCCGCGGGGGCCTCGACCTTCAGTTCGGCCAGGAGGTCGCGGGCGGCGCGTTCGACGGGGACGGGGGTGCCGTCCGACTCGGCGAGGCGGGCCCGCAGGACGCCGTCGCGGTAACGGCCCGCAACCTGGCGGACGAGTTCCTCCGCGAGCGCGGTCCGCCCCGAGCCCGGCCGTCCGGCGATGAGCAGGACCCGCGCGCGGGGGGCCTTCTTGCCGACCAAGGTGTCCAGGCCCACACGCTCGATGTCGGCCAGCAGCTCCTTCAACTCCCTGGTACGGCCCAGGAATTGGCCCTCCGTCGCAGCGTGGCCCGACAGCAGCACGCCGCCCGTCTCCACTGCCTGATCCGCCACGGGCCACGCTCCCGTCTCACACACGCGCAACACCGGCGCGTCCTCTCGGCTCACTCACCGGGAGCCTAGTTCACGCTCTGCAACCTTCCTCGCGGAGCACGACGGTGACGACGCCTCAGGTCCCCTGATCGGATCAGCCGATGGTCACACCGGACGTTTTCGCCGGGTGACCAAAACGGCGTCTCTCAGGGAGCGAGGTCCGGTCAGAAACGGTCACGCCGCGAACGGCCGCGCAGGCCACTCCGCCTCCGCCGGACGCAGCGCCCCCAGCCCGTCCCCCGCACGCGCGGCGACCAGCGACAGCACGCCGACCACGAGGCAGTTGTTGTGCAGCTCGCCCGCGAGGATCCCCCGGACCAGTTCGGCGACGGGCACGCGCGCGTACTCCATGTCCGCCTCCTCGTCCTCCACCTCGAAGCGCTGCCCCTCCGCCTCGGAGAGCCCCTGCGCGAGGAAGACGCGGACGGCCTCGTCGCAGCCGCCGGGCGTGGTGTAGACGTCGGTGAGGACGTGCCAGCTCTCGGCCTTGACGTGCGCTTCCTCGTACAGCTCGCGCTGCGCCGCGTGCAGCGGGTTCTCCCCGGGGACGTCCAGCAGGCCCGCCGGGATCTCCCAGAGCTTCTCGCGCACCGGGTGCCGGTACTGCTTGATCAGCAGGACCCGGTCCTCGTCGTCCAGCGCGAGGACGGCGACGGAACCGGGGTGCACCTGGTAGTCGCGGCGGACGACGGAGCCGTCGGGCATGACGACGTCGTCCGTGCGCACGGAGGTCTTCTTGCCCACGAAGGGCGTCTGGGTCTCCCGGATCTCCCACTCCTGCGGGGTGTCCTTGATCGTCATCGCCTTGACCTTTCCGACGTGCGCAAACGAAAACCGGGGCGCCCCCGTTGAGCGGGAGACGCCCCGGCCACCGTACAACCGGCCGTGTTACTTCGAACTCTTGGCAACCCCTTCGACCCGCTGGCGCTCGACAGCCGCCTTCACGAGCCCCGCGAACAGCGGGTGCGGGCGCGTCGGCCGCGAGCGCAGCTCCGGGTGGGCCTGGGTCGCGACCAGGTAGGGGTGGACGTCGCGCGGGTACTCGACGTACTCGACGAGCTTGCCGTCCGGGGAGGTGCCGGAGAACAGGAGGCCCGCCTTCTTCTCCAGCTCCGCGCGGTAGGAGTTGTTGACCTCGTAGCGGTGGCGGTGCCGCTCCTCGACGTACTCCTTGCCGTCGTACACCTCCCGCACGATCGACCCCTCGGCGAGCTTCGCCGGGTACATGCCGAGCCGCATCGTCCCGCCCATGTCGCCGTCGCCCGCGACGATGTCGAGCTGCTCGGCCATCGTCGAGATGACGGGGTGGGCGGTGGCCGCGTCGAACTCCGTGGAGTTGGCGTCCGGGATGTCCGCGAGGTTGCGGGCCGCCTCGATCACGATGCACTGCAGGCCCAGGCACAGCCCGAGGAGGGGGACCTTGTTCTCGCGGGCGTACTTGATCGCGCCGACCTTGCCGAGGACACCGCGGTCCCCGAAGCCGCCGGGGATGCAGATGCCGTCCACGTCACCGAGCTGGGCCGCGGCGCCGGCCGGGGTCTTGCAGTCGTCCGAGGTGACCCACTTGATCTTCACGCGGGCCTTGTTGGCGAACCCGCCCGCGCGCAGGGCCTCGGTGACCGAGAGGTAGGCGTCGGGGAGGTCGATGTACTTGCCGACCAGGGCGAGGGTGATCTCGTGGTCGGGGTTGTGGACGCGGTCCAGCAGGTCGTCCCACGTCGTCCAGTCGACGTCGCGGAACGGCAGGTCGAGCTTGCGGACGACGTACGCGTCGAGGCCCTCGCCGTGGACGGTCTTCGGGATGTCGTAGATCGAACGCGCGTCCGGGCAGGCGACGACGGCGGACTCGTCGACGTCGCACATGAGGGAGATCTTGCGCTTGATCGCCGTCGGCACCTCGCGGTCGCAGCGCAGCACGATCGCGTCGGGCTGGATGCCGATGTTGCGCAGCGCGGCCACGGAGTGCTGGGTCGGCTTGGTCTTCAGCTCACCGGACGGGCCGATGTACGGGAGGAGCGAGATGTGGACGACGAACACGTTGTCCCGGCCGACCTCGTGCCGCACCTGGCGGACGGTCTCCAGGAACGGCAGCGACTCGATGTCGCCGACCGTGCCGCCGACCTCCGTGATGACGACGTCGACCTCGTCGGTCGCCATGCGGCGGATGCGGTGCTTGATCTCGTTGGTGATGTGCGGGATGACCTGCACGGTGTCACCGAGGTACTCGCCGCGCCGCTCCTTGGCGATGACCGTGTTGTACACCTGGCCGGTCGTGACGTTGGCCGAGCCGTCGAGGTCGCGGTCGAGGAAGCGCTCGTAGTGGCCGATGTCCAGGTCGGTCTCGGCGCCGTCGTTCGTGACGAACACCTCGCCGTGCTGGAAGGGGTTCATCGTGCCCGGGTCGACGTTCAGGTAGGGGTCGAGCTTCTGCATCACGACGCGCAGGCCACGGGCCTTCAGCAGCATGCCGAGGCTGGAGGCGGTCAGGCCCTTGCCGAGCGAGGAGGCGACACCCCCGGTGACGAAGATGTGCTTGGTCGTCGAAGATTTCGGCGTACTGGCCAAGAGGGGGCTCCCGTGGTCGCGGTCTGGGGTCGCTGCGGTTCGGGGGTTTCGAGACCACCGCTCCACGGGCTACCAGCGTATCAGCGCCTCGGAGGGACGGCCTCCGGCCACGCTCCGAGCACACTCGGACACAAGTACTTTGACGAGGATTTCGTGTTCCTTGACGACGCTTTCACCCGCGCTCACCCATTCGGCGCAGGCGCGTTGGCGCGAGCGGGCCACAGATCATCTACGCGAGCCGTATCCTCATCAGACACTCGCTGCCGAGTCCGCCGCTGCACCATGGGCACACCCCCGCCTGCGCACCGGAACAACGAAGGCTCGTCAGCTCGTTGAGCGATAAAGAGCGTTTTGCCTGAAAGGCGGAACGGCTGGTTTGCTTCACAGCTCAACGACACGCAATACACCGACCCCTTGACCGCAAAAAGCCCCCTTCGCGGGGGTGAGTGGCCGTTCGACTGGAGTTGCACGTGGCCGGGCGCATCGAAGACTACGCACTCATCGGAGACATGCAGACCGCGGCTCTGGTCTGCAGAGACGGGACAGTCGACTGGCTGTGCCTGCCGCGCTTCGACTCGCACGCCATCTTCGCGGGCCTGCTCGGCACCGAGGACCACGGCTTCTGGCGCCTGGGTCCCGCGCACCCCGCCGACGCGCCCCCGCCGGCCGCCACCCGGCGCACCTACCGCGGCGACTCCCTGATCCTGGAGTCGGAGTGGGACACCTCCCGCGGCACGGTCCGGATCACCGACTTCATGCCCCCTCGCGACGGCGCTCCCCAGCTGATCCGCATCGTCGAGGGCGTCTCCGGCCGGGTGCCGATGCGCTCGGCCCTGCGGATGCGTTTCAGCTACGGCCGGATCGTCCCCTGGGTGCACCGCCACGAGGGCCGCACCGTCGCCGTCGCCGGACCCGACTCGGTCTGGTTCGACACGACCGCGCAGACGTACGGCAAGCAGCTGACGACGTACTCGGACTTCACCGTCGCGCCGGGCGACCGGATCGCCTTCACGATCTCCTGGGAGCCCTCGCACAAGCAGCCCCCGGCCCTCCCCGACCCGGAAGGCTCCCTGGAGCTGACCGAGGAGTTCTGGCGCGAGTGGGTCGCGCAGTGTACGTACCACGGCCCCTACCGCGAGGCCGTGATCCGTTCCCTGATCACGCTGAAGGCGCTCACCTACGCCCCCACCGGCGGCATCGTCGCCGCCCCCACGACCTCCCTCCCGGAGGACATCGGGGGCGTGCGGAACTGGGACTACCGCTACACCTGGCTGCGCGACGCCGCCATCACCCTCTCCTCGCTCCTGCGCACCGGCTACCGCGACGAGGCCCGCGCCTGGCGCGAGTGGCTGCTGCGGGCCGTCGCCGGTGACCCCGAGAACCTCCAGATCATGTACGGCATCGCCGGCGAGCGGGAACTCGGCGAGGCGGAGCTGGACTGGCTCCCCGGCTACGAGAACTCCGGCCCCGTCCGCGTCGGCAACGGCGCCGCCCACCAGCTCCAGCTCGACGTCTACGGCGAGGTCACCGAGGCCCTCCACCTCGGCCACATGACCGGCCTCGCCCGCAACGACTACGCCTCGTTGTTGCAGCTCAAGCTGATCCGCTACCTGGAGGACCACTGGAACGTCCCGGACGAGGGAATCTGGGAGGTCCGCGGCCCCCGCCGCCACTTCGTCCACTCCAAGGTCATGGCCTGGGTGGCGGTGGACCGCACGATCAAGCTGATCGAGTCGGGCGACGCGGACGGCCCCCTGGAGCGCTGGCGCGACCTGCGCGACGACATCCACCGCGACGTCTGCGAGAAGGGCTACGACAAGGAACGCAACACGTTCACGCAGTCGTACGGCTCGAAGGAGCTGGACGCCTCCCTCCTCCTGATCCCCCAGATGGGCTTCCTGCCCCCGGACGACAAGCGCGTCATCGGCACCATCGAGGCGATCCAGCGCGAACTGTCCACCCCCGACGGCTTCATCCTCCGCTACCCCACCTCCGGCGGCGACGAGGGCGTGGACGGGCTCCCCGGCGACGAAGGCGCCTTCCTCGCCTGCTCCTTCTGGATGGCCGACGACCTCGCCATGATCGGCCGCGTCGACGAGGCCCGGAAACTCTTCGAGAAACTCCTGGCCCTCCGTAACGACCTGGGCCTGCTGGCCGAGGAGTGGGACCCCCGCCTGAAGCGCCAGGTCGGCAACTTCCCCCAGGCCTTCAGCCACGTCCCGCTGATCGACACGGCCCTGCGCCTGACGGCGTCGGGGGCGTACGGGGGCTGAGCCCGGACGCAGGAGGCCAGGTCAGAGCACCCGCTCGACCTGGCCTCGGCGTCGGTGCCGGTCGTGGGCGGGTAGCGTCGGTGTATGGACAACCCTGCCGAAGACACCGGCATCACTGTGCGCCGCGCCCTGGAGCTGCCGGGGCTGCGGAGGGGGCTGCCGGAGGTCCTCGCGGGGGCGGAGGGGCTGGAGAGGGGGGTGCGGTGGGTGCACGCGGGGGAAGTGCCGCACATCGCGTCGCTCCTCAAGGGCGGTGAACTCCTGCTCACCACCGGGTACGGCCTCGGCACCCGCCCCGCCGAGCAGCGCGCGTTCGTCCGCACGCTCGCCGAGCGGGGCATCGCCGCGCTGGTGGTCGAACTCGGGCCCCGTTTCGCCCGGTTGCCCGCCGCCCTGGTCGAGACGGCCCGCGCGACCGGCCTCCCCCTGGTCCAACTCCACCGCGAGGTGGCGTTCGTGACGGTCACCGAAGAGATCCACACGGAGATCGTGAACGGGCACTACGCCCTGTTGCAGCGGGCCGAGGAGGTGCACCGGCGCTGTACGAACGCCCTGCTGGGCGGCGGCGGAATCCCCCAAGTCCTCGGCATCCTCGCGGAGTTCAGCGGCAACCCGGTGTTCCTGGAGACGGCCGAGGGGCGCCTGCTGTACGCGGCCGGGGCGGGGCCGGAGGGCGCGGAGGCGCTCCAGGTGTGGGAGCGGCTGCGGGGCGCCGGGAAGGAGACGCCGTCCGGGACGGTGACGGTGGAGGTGCCGGGCGGGGGGCTTGGCGCCGACCGGGGCAGCGGGGCGCTCGGCGTGGGGGTGGGCACGGGCGTCACCGGCTCCGACAACGGCACCGGCTTCGCGGGCCCCCTGTCCGCCCCTCCCCCGGGCCCCCACACCGGCACACCCCCCACCTCCGTCCGCGCCCGCCTCGTCCTGCTCCCCGTCCGGGCGCCCCTCACCCCCGTGCACCGCATCGCCGCCGAGCGTGCCGCCGGGATCCTCGCGGTCGTCCTGATGCAGGCGCGCCAGGAGGAGGAGCTGGCGGCGCGGGGGCGGGGGGACTTCCTGACGGACCTCGCGGAGGGGCGGATCGCTCCCGAGGACGCCCCGGCGCAGGCCAGGGTGCTCGGCTTCAAGCCCGGTACGGGCCCCCTGCTGCCGATCGTGATGCGCCTCGGCGACTCGGTCCCGCTCCCCGCGAGGCCGATCACCGAGGAGCTGGCGTCCCTCGGTGTCCCGGTCCTGCTCGGCGTCCGCCCGGCGGAGTCCCGCGTCCTGGTCCTCCTCGCCCTGCGCACGACACAGGACCGGACGACGCTGGCGGACCGGGCGGCGGCGGCGCTCCGCGCCGGTGTGGACCGCGCGGACACCCTCCGCCCCGGCTCCCCCGCCCCGATCGTCGTCGTGGGCGTGCCCGGCGCGTGGACGGAGGTCTCGGCGGGCCTGCGGCACGCGGCGGAGGCGGCGACGGCGGCCCAGGGCCTCCCGCCCCGCCCCTGGCACGACGCCCGCCACCTCGACATCGACCTGTTGCTCTGGCGGCTGCGCGACCACCCCGACCTCGCGGCCTTCGTGGACCGCGCGATCGGCGCCCTGCGCGCCCACGACCTCCGCGCCAAACCCCCGCTCCTGCCCACCCTGGAGACCTACCTGGCCCACACGGGCCGCAAGGCGGAGACGGCCCGCGAGCTCCACCTCAACCGTCAGACCCTGTACAACCGCCTCGCGAAAATCGGCGAGTTGCTGGGGACGGACCTCGAAGACCCGCAGACGGTGCTGGGGTTGAGCTTGGCGCTGAGGGCGAGACGGCACGTGCACCGTTGACGGGAGGGGGTCACCCGAGGGGCCGCAGCTGCGTCAACTCGTCGTAGACACTCAGCACTTGCGCCACCGTCTCGTCCTCCGTCGGCCAGCTCCCGGCCTGCCGCAGCCCCGACTCCCGCAGCGCGGCCCGCCGTTCGGCGTCGCCCAGCAGCCGCACCACGGCGCCGCCGAGCGCCGAAGCGTCTCCGGCGGGCACCAACTCGGCGGCGTCACCGACCAGTTCCCGCACGCCGCTGGTCAGCGGGGCCACCAGGGGAACGCCGGCGCGCAGCGCCTCCTGGGCGAGGACGGACCGGGACTCGTCGGCGCCGGGCAGCAGCGCGAGGTCGGCGGCGCCCAGGAGTTCGGGGACGTCCTCCCGGCGCCCGATGAGGAGCACGGGCAGCTCTTCCCGGTCGATCCGTGCCTGCAACTCCCCCCGCAGCGTCCCCTCTCCGGCGACGACGACCAGCGGGACGGGGTCGAGGAACCGCCAGGCGCGGGCGGCGTCGAGCAGGACGCCGTACCCCCGGTGCCGGTCGAGGGAACCGACGGCCACCAGCAACGGCCGCTCCGCGACCCCGAGTTCGGCCCGCACCTTGCCGCCCGAGAGCACGGGCTCCGCCTGCCGCCCCGGCAGGGACACCGCCGCGAGCCGGGCGTCCCGCGCCCCCGTGCGCCGGGCCCGGTCGACGAGCCCGGAGGTGGTCCCGAGCACGACGGTCGCCGCCTTCACGACCCGCCGCTCCAGCATGCGCAGCAGATGCGCGCGAGCCCCCTCCGCGCGGGCGCCGTTGTGCCAGGTGACGACGAGCGGGGTGCGGCGCCCGCTGAGCGCGAGGACGGCCCGGAACGACGCGTGCAGCCCGTGCGCGTGGACGAGGTCGGCGTCGGCGCAGGCAGCGCGCAGGGCGGCGACGGAACCGGGGTCGCTGCTGCGCGGCACGGGGACGTGGTCCGCGCCGGCGCCGGAGAAGTCGTAGGTGTGATCGGACTCGGAGGGGGCGCACACAGTCACCCGCACGCCCCGCGCGACGAGCCCGGCGGTCAGCGAGCGCACGTGCGCGCTGCTTCCGGCGTTGCCGCCGCCGAGCACCTGTACGGTGCGCAGCGGCGCCTGGCCCTGGGACGAAGGGCTGCTCACGTGGCTCACGCGGGCGGGGCTCCTGGTTCGGCGTGGGACGGTGACGAAGGGACGGACGGAGGGGACGCACAGGGACACCGGGGACGAGACCCCCGCGCCCACCTCCCCGCTCCCTGCCAAGGATGCCAGCCCGCACAACGGTTCCGAACCGTCCGACTGCGCGGAATCCCCTGACCTGAACCCTCTTGTCACCCACATGAGTGACGCCGTGCGGTTACGTACGAACAAGCTCTCCACGGCTGAAGAACCTCGCACACCAGCCCGTCACACAACCCCCGAACTTCCCCCGCATCACCCGTCCGGCGGACATGGAGAAGGGGCGCGCCCCGTCAGGAACGCGCCCCTCGGAACTTCTGCTCTACGCGTCCGCCCGAGCCGTCGCCAGCAGCTCCTCCGCGTGCGCCCGAGCCGTCTCCGAGTCCTCCTGCCCCGCCAGCATCCGCGACAGCTCCCGGATCCGCTCCTCGCCCTCCAGGACCTTCACCCCGGACCGCGTGACGGACCCGTCGTTCGTCTTCTCGACGAGCAACTGCCGGTCGGCGAACGCAGCGACCTGCGGAAGGTGGGTGACGACGACGACCTGAGCGGTCTTGGCCAGCTTGGCGAGCCGCCGCCCGATCTCGACGGCCGCCTTCCCGCCGACGCCCGCGTCGACCTCGTCGAACAGGTACGTCGGGACAGGGTCCGTCCCGGCGAACACGACCTCCACCGCGAGCATCACGCGCGACAGCTCACCGCCGGACGCGCCCTTGGCGATCGGCCGCGGCGGGGCGCCCGGGTGGGGGGCGAGCAGCAGCTCGACCTCGTCGACACCGGACGGCCCGTAGGCGACCGTACGGCCGTCCACCTCGACGCCGTCCGGGTCCTCGGTCTGCCGGATCGCGAAGGACACGCGCGCGTGGGGCATCGCGAGCGAGGCGAGTTCGGCGGTGACGGCGGCGGCGAACCGGTCGGCGGCCTCGCTGCGGGCGTCGGTCAACGCCTGGGCGAGGGCGCCGAGTTCGACGCGCAGGGCGTCGCGTTCGGCGGTGAGTTCACCGATGCGTTCGTCGTCCGAGTCGAGTTCCGTGAGGCGCGCGGCGCTCGTCTCGGCCCACTCCAGGACCGCGGCGACGTCGGCGCCGTACTTGCGGGTGAGGGCGGTGAGCGCGGCCCGGCGCTCCTCGACGGCCGCCAGCCTGCGCGGGTCGGCGTCCAGGTCGTCCGCGTACCCCGCGAGTTCGCCCGCGACGTCGCCGAGGAGGATGCCGATCTCGCCGATGCGGTCGGCGAGGGCGGCGAGCGCGGAGTCGTGCGAGCGGACGGCCTCCAGGGCCCGCTGGGCGCCCGCGACGAGGGTCGTCGCCTCGATGCCCTCGGGGTCCTCCGGGTTGCCCGCGAGAGCGGCGTGCGCGAGCGTCGCGGCGGACGACAGGGCCTCGGCGTGCCCGAGCCGCTCCGCCTCCTCCGCCAGCTCGACGTCCTCACCGGCACGGGGTTCGACGGCCGCGATCTCATCGAGCCCGAACCGCAGCAGGTCCGCCTCCTGAGCCCGCTCCCGCGCCCGCGTCGTGATCTCCTCCAGCTCGACGGCGACGGCCCTCAGCCGCCGGTACGCCTCCCCGTACTTCACGAGCGGCCCGCTGACAGCGTCCCCCGCATACCGGTCGAGGGCCTGCCGCTGCCGGTTGAGCTTCAGCAGCCCCTGCTGATCGGTCTGCCCGTGCACGGCGACAAGTTCATCGGCCAGCTCGGCCAACACCCCGACAGGCACACTCCGCCCCCCGACATGCGCCCGCGACCGCCCCTCCGCCGAAACGGTACGGCTGATGAGCAGCGCGCCATCGTCCAGCTCGGCCCCGGCCTCCTCGGCCCTCAGCGCGACCGCGGCCCCCGACGGCACCGAGATCCGCCCCTCGACCACCGCGCGCTCGGCCCCGATCCGCACCAGCGCCGGATCAGCCCGCCCCCCCAGCAGCAGCCCCAGGCTGGTGACCACCATGGTCTTGCCCGCACCCGTCTCACCGGTCACCGCGGTGAACCCGGACGACAGCTCGACGACCGCGTCGTCGATGACTCCGAGGGACCGTATCCGCATCTCTTCCAGCACGCAGAAGACCATACGAGGTGGGCGGGGAGAAGCGCGAGGCACCCTTGTCACTCGGGCGAGTGGAGGTTGCCAGGGACGCGGGGCTGTATACATATGCGGCTCCGCCGCGCGGGCGCAACCAGCCCCACACCCCGGGCCCGAACAGCTACCTCTTAGTGCGGAGCCCCCCTCCACCCCGAAACCGGCAGCGCGAACTTCGCCACCAGCCGGTCCGTGAACGACGCATGATGCAGCCGAGCCAACCGCACCGGCACAGACCCCCGCCGCACCTCGACCCGAGCCCCCGGCGGCAACTCGACAGTCCGCCGCCCGTCGCACCACAGCACCCCCGGCGGAACATGCGGCAAAATCTCCACAGCCAGCACAGAATCCGGCGAAGTCACCAACGGCTTCGCGAACAGCGCGTGCGCGCTGATCGGCACCATCAGCAACGCCTCCACCTCAGGCCACACGACAGGCCCCCCGGCGGAGAAGGCGTACGCGGTGGACCCGGTCGGCGTGGACAGACAGATCCCGTCGCACCCGAACCCGGTGACAGGCCGCCCGTCGATCTCCAGCACGACCTCAAGCAGCTTCTCGGCGCCCGCCTTCTGCACGGCCGCCTCGTTCAAGGCCCAGTCGGTGTGCACGATGTCCCCGTTGCTGTGCACGACGACATCGACGGTCATCCGCTCCTCGACCTCGTACGCCCGGGTCACCACCCGGTCCACGACCTTGTCGAGATCGTCCCGCTCGGCCTCCGCGAGGAACCCCACGCTCCCGAGGTTGACCCCCAGCATCGGCACCCCGGACGCCCGAGCGAACTCGGCGCCGCGCAGCAGCGTCCCGTCCCCCCCGAGGACGATCAGCAGCTCGCACCCCTCAAGGCACTGCGGCGTGGCCTCGGCGACCAGCTCGACCTCGGCGGGCAACGGCAGATCACGGGCCTCGTACTCCAGGACCCGCACCCCGATCCCTGACCTGAGCAGCCCCTTCACGACGAGCTCGGCGCTGCGGATGGCGGCGGGCCGCCCCGTGTGCGCGAGCAGGAAAACAGTACGACCAGAGTTGTGTGTCACCGCGGCCCCTCCGCCACTGCACGGTCAACATCGGCCGGGTCCAGAGCGGGCGCCCCGGCACGCAGCCACAGGAAGTATTCGACATTCCCGGAGGGCCCGGGCAGCGGACTGGCGGTGACCCCGTTCACACCGAGCCCCAGCTCGGCCGCTTTCGCGGCCACCCCCCGCACCGCTTCGGCCCGCAGTTCGGGACTGCGTACGACGCCCCCGCTGCCGAGCCGTTCCTTCCCCACCTCGAACTGCGGCTTGACCATCATCACCAGGTCGGCGTCCGGTTTCGCACACCGCGCCAGCGCGGGCAGCACGAGCCCGAGCGGGATGAAGGACAAGTCCCCCACGACAAGATCCACAGGCTCCCCATCGATCGCTTCAAGCGTCAACTCGCGTACGTTCGTACGGTCTTTGACGGTGACGCGTTCATCGCTCTGGAGAGACCAGGCGAGTTGTCCGTATCCGACGTCGACGGCGACGACGTGCGCGGCCCCGGCCCGCAGCAGCACATCGGTGAACCCGCCGGTCGAGGCCCCCGCGTCGAGCGCGCGCCGCCCCTCGACGACGAGCCCTTGGGGCACGAACACGGACAGCGCCCCGGCGAGCTTGTGCCCGCCCCGGGACACGTACTCGGGATCGTCGTCGTCGGCCTGCACCACGATCGCCGCGGCCGTCTCCACCTGCGTCGCCGGTTTCGTCGCGACGGTCTTGCCGACCGTCACCCGCCCCGCCGCGATCAGCTGACTGGCGTGCTCCCGCGACCGCGCCAGCTTCCGCCGTACCAGCTCCGCGTCCAACCGTCGACGCGCGACTCCTGCCACCTGGGTCCCACTCCTAGTTCACGTACGGCGTTGAGGGCCCCGAAGGCCCCGGGCGGGCGTCGAGCGCGGTGAGCGCGTCGCGCAGCCCCCGGTGTACATCCTCGTACACCTCGACGTGCCCCTCGGTCGCGAGGTGCCCGGTGTCGGCGAGCCGGTCGAGCAGCGCGTCGACCTCGGGGTTCCCGGTGGGTGTGCGGGACGGTCCGTCGTTCATGCCCCGACGCTACCTTGAGGTCCCGGTGTACCGTCGCTCCCGATGGCCACGATCGAGGAGTGCCGGACGGCACTGGAGAAGCTCGCGCAGAACATGCGGGGCACCGACGGCGACGTACGCGCCGCCGTCGCGATGGAACGCACGGTGACGTGCCGGATCACCGACCTGGACGTCACGTTCACCGGCCGGATGACGGGCGGCGCCATCGTGGTGGACGACGTCTCGCCGGGCCCGCCCGCGCAGAAGGCGCAGATCAGGCTCGCCATGACCGGGGACGACCTGGTGGCGATGGTGAACGGCGAGCTGAACTTCGCGAAGGCGTGGGGGTCCGGCCGGGTGAAGCTGGAGGCGGGCTTCCGTGACCTGCTGAGCCTCAGGAAGCTGCTGTAGCGGCCTTCGTACGGGCCTGGCGGGCGGCCGGCACCACCAGCGGCGTCCCGGTCTGAGGGTCGTCGATGATCTGGCACCGCAGCCCGAACACCTCCTCCACCAGCTCCGCCGTCACGATGTCGTTCGGCGCCCCCTCGGCGATGACCTCGCCGCCCTTCAGCGCGATCAGGTGGGTCGCGTAGCGGGCGGCGTGGTTGAGGTCGTGCAGGACGGCGACGAGCGTGCGGCCCTGTTCCTCGTGGAGCTGCGCGCACAGGTCGAGGACGTCGATCTGGTGCTGGATGTCGAGATACGTCGTCGGCTCGTCGAGGAGCAGCAGCGGCGTCTGCTGGGCCAGCGCCATCGCGATCCACACACGCTGCCGCTGCCCGCCGGACAGCTCGTCGACGTACCGGTCGGCGAGTTCCGCGACCCCGGTCCGCTCCATCGACTCCTGGACGACCTTCTCGTCCTCGGTGGACCACTGGCGCAGGATGCCCTGGTGGGGGTAGCGGCCCCGGCCGACGAGGTCGCCGACGGTGATCCCGTCGGGCGAGATCGACGACTGCGGGAGCAGGCCGAGCGTGCGGGCGACCTTCTTCGCGGGCATCGACTGGATGACCTGCCCGTCGAGCAGCACCCGGCCCTGCTGCGGCTTCAGCATCCGGGAGAGGGCGCGCAGGAGGGTGGACTTGCCGCAGGCGTTCGGGCCGACGATCACGGTGAACGAGTTGTCGGGTATCTCCACCGAGAGGTGTTCGGCGATGACCCGCTGGTCGTAGGCCAGGGTGACGTTCTCGGCGGACAGGCGGTTCACGGTGCTCCTCATTTCGTTCCGGCGGATCAGATGTGGCTGCGGATCAGATGTGACTCGGGAAGGTGTTCATACGATCCGCTCATATCCGCCCTGCCTTCCTCTCGGTGACCAGCAGCCACAGCAGGTACACCCCGCCGAGCACCCCGGTCACCACCCCCACCGGCAACTGCCCGTCCCCGAACAGCCGTTGCGAGGCCCAGTCGGCGGTCACCAGCAGCGCCGCCCCCATGCACAGCGAGGGCACGAGGTTGGGCCCCGGCGACCGGGTCAGCCTGCGGGCGAGCTGCGGCGCGGTGAGCGCGACGAAGCCGACGGGCCCGGCGGCGGCCGTCGCGGCGGCGGTGAGCAGCACGGCCGACACCATCACCAGCATCCGCACGCGCTCCACCCGCACGCCGAGCGCGTTCGAGACGTCGTCCCCCATCTCCGTCATCCGCAGCCCCCGCGCGTTCGCGAGCACCACCGGCACCAGCACACAGACCAGCGTCAGCAGCGGCCAGACCTGCTTCCAGTCCCGCCCGTCGAGCGTCCCGGTCATCCAGACGACGGCCCGCGCGGCGTCCACGAGGTCGGCCTTGGTGAGGAGGTAGCCGTTGACGGCGCTCGCCACGGCCGACACCCCGATCCCGACGAGGACGAGCCGGTAGCCGTGCACCCCCCGCTTCCAGGCGAGGAGATAGATCAGCGCCCCGGTGACGAGCCCGCCGACCAGCGCCCCCAGCGTGACCTGCGTGGTCGAACCGGAGAACAGCACGATCACGACGAGCGCCCCGGCCGTCGCCCCCTGGCTCAGCCCGAGGACGTCCGGGCTGCCCAGCGGGTTGCGCGACACGGCCTGGAACAGCGCCCCGCCGAGCCCGAGCGAGGCCCCGACGAGCAGCCCGACCAGCACGCGCGGCAGCCGCAGCTCGTTGACGATGAGTTCCTGGCCCGGATCGCCGTCCCCGAACAGCACCTTGATCACGTCCGAGGCGGGGATCGGGAAGTCGCCGGTGCCGATCAGGACGACGCTCGCGGCGAGCGCGGCCAGCAGCAGGGCGAGGGTGACGGCCAGGGCGCGGGGGTCGAGGCGCAGGGAGAGTCCGCCGGCGCGCAGGACGCGGCTCTTACGAGTTGCCTTCACAGCTGGGCCGTCCTCCGCCGCCGTACGAGAAAGATGAACACCGGGCCGCCGACGATCGCGGTGACGATCCCGACCTGCACCTCGGAGGGCCGGGCGACGACCCGGCCGACGACGTCGGAGCCGAGCAGCAGGACGGGCGACAGGATCGCCGCGTACGGCATGATCCAGCGCAGGTCGGGGCCGGTGAAGGAGCGCACGACGTGCGGGACCATCAGGCCGACGAACGCGATCGGGCCGCAGGCCGCGGTGGCCGCCCCGCACAGCACGGTCGCCGCGAGCATCGACAGCGCGCGGGTGCGGCTCAGGTGCGCGCCGAGCGCCTTGGCTGTGTCGTCGCCCATGGCCACGGCGTTGAGGGGGCGGGCGAGCGCGAAGGCCAGGAGGATGCCGACGGCCAGGAAGGGCAGGACTTGCAGGATCGTGTCGTCGGAGGCCTGGTTCAGCGATCCGACGGTCCAGAACCGCATCCGGGCCAGCGCCGCGTCGTCCATGATCATCACGGCCTGCACATAGCCGTACAGCGCCGCCGTGACCGCCGTCCCCGCGAGCGCCAGCCGCACCGGGGTCGCGCCCCGGCTGCCGCCGAGGAACCAGACGAGCGCGCCGACGGCCGCCGCCCCGAAGAACGCGAACCACACGTACCCGCTCAGGCTCGTGACACCGAGGTAGGTGATGGCGGTGACGACGGCGGCGGAGGCGCCCGCGTTGATGCCGAGGAGGCCGGGGTCGGCCAGCGGGTTGCGGGTGAGCGCCTGGAGGACGGCCCCGGCGACCCCGAGCGCGGCACCGGCCAGGACGCCGAGGAGGGTCCGCGAGAGGCGGTCGCGGACGACGACGTCCGCGTAGTCACCGGACGTCTCGAACAGGCCGTGCCAGACCTGCGCCAGGGACAGCTCTTTCGCCCCGACGGCGATGCTCGCGACGGCGACCGCCGCGAGGAGGGCCGCCGAGGCCACGAGCCCGAGGGACCGGGCCCCTCGCCTGCTCCGGGGTGGGGAGACTGCCTGTTCGGGAACGCTGTCGACCAACACGGAAGTTAGGTTAGCCTACCCTGCTTTGGACTCCGTGCTGGTGACAGCGGTTCAGACGCCCAGCTTCGCCAGCGCCTTCCCTCCGTCCAGCTCACAAGAACCCTCGCCCGCCGCCGTCCACGCCACCGCGCACAGCGCCCGCAGACCGTCCAACGCGTCGCCCTCGCCGGTGAGTTCGAGGGCCTCGGCGGTCGCCGTCGCCGTCCAGCCACCGCACCGGAAACCGCCGTCCCCTGCCGGGGTGACCTCCGGCTGACCGGTGAGCAGGCCACGCAGATCGCGGTCGATGTACGTCGGACGGTGCTGCGGGAGCGCGGCGAGGAGCTGCGCGCCGTCCGTCACACCCGTCAGCACCAGCAGCGAGTCCACCTCGCCGTTGAACGCGCCCTCGATGTCCGTGTCCAGCCGGTCCCCCACGACCAGCGGCCGCTCCGCGCCCGTCCGCAGGATCGTCTCCCGGTGCATCGGCGGCAACGGCTTCCCCGCCACCTGCGGCTCCGCGCCGGTCGCGATCCGCACGACCTCGACGGCCGCGCCGTTGCCCGGCGCGATACCGCGCCCGCTGGGGATCGTCAGGTCCGTGTTCGACGCGAACCAGGGCACCCCGCGCGCGATGGCGTACGACGCCTCCGCGAACCGGCCCCACGCCAGCTCCGGACCGCCGTACCCCTGGACGACGGCCACCGGATCGTCCTCCGCGGACTCCACCGGCTCAAGACCGCGCTCCCGCAGCGCGACCCGCAGGCCCTCGCCGCCGATGACCAGCACGCGCGCGCCGGCGGGCACCTGTTCGCTGATCAGCCGGGCGACGGCCTGCGCGGACGTGATCACGTCCTCCGGGGCGGTGCCTATCCCCAGCTCCGTCAGGTGCTCGGCGACCGTGTCCGGCGTCCGCAGCGCGTTGTTCGTGACGTACGCCAGCCGCATGCCGCCCGCGCGGACGGTGTGCAGCGACTCCACGGCGTGCGCGATCGCGTTGCCGCCCGCGTACACCACCCCGTCGAGGTCAAGCAGCGCGGTGTCGTACGCCTCGCTCAAGGCCCGCTCACTGCCGTCCGGAACCCGCCGCACGCCCTGCCCCATTCCGCATCGCTCCTCGTTCGCTCGCCGTTCCCCCGATCATCCCCCATGCCACTGACAGCCGTACGATGCCCTGATGAACACAGCAGGTCACTCGCAGGCAACGGCGCCCCGAGGTCTGGAACTCACCCCGTTCCGAGGACTTCGCTACGACCCCGAACGGGTCGGCGGGCTCGCCGCGGTCACCTCGCCCCCGTACGACGTCGTGGTCCGCCCGGACGGCCTCCACGAACTCCAGGACGCCGACCCCCACAACATCGTCCGCCTGATCCTGCCGCAGGCCACCACCCCCGCCGCGCGCAACGAACAGGCAGCCGCGACCCTGCGCAAGTGGCTCGCCGAGGGCATCCTCACCCCGGACCCGGACCCCGCCCTGTACGTCTACGAACAGCGCCACGCGGACGGCATGCTCCAGCGCGGCCTGATCGGCAC
Organism: Streptomyces sp.; assembly: GCA_036569285.1. GTDB lineage: Bacteria > Actinomycetota > Actinomycetes > Streptomycetales > Streptomycetaceae > Streptomyces. The sequence goes on along the minus strand of DATCQX010000681.1, from coordinate 2,409 downwards.
CCTGCGCGTCTCGGACCCCTCCGAGGGCATCGTCCTGCCCCACGAGGACGTCATGCCGCACGTCGTCGCCGACCGCGCGGACCTCATGCGCGCCACCCACGCCAACCTCGAACCCCTCCTCCTCACCTACCGGGGCGACGGCGGCACCACAGCGGACCTCGTCGAGCGCACGGCCACCCGCCCGCCCCTGCTCACGACCACCACGGACGACGGCTACCAGCACCGCCTCTGGCGCCTCACCGACCCCGCCGAGGTCACCGCCGTCCAGACCGACCTGGCCCGCCACCAGGCCCTCATCGCCGACGGCCACCACCGCTGGGCGACCTACCGCGCGCTCCGCGCGGAGCACCCCTCCCCCGGCCCCTGGGACCACGGCCTCGTCCTCCTCGTCGACACCGCCCGCTACCCCCTGCGCGTGCGCGCCATCCACCGCTACCTCCCCGGCCTGCCGCTCCCCGAGGCGCTGGCCGCTCTGGAAGGGCACTTCCGGATCCAGCGCCTTGAAGCAGCCCTCCCGGAGGCCCAGGAAGCGCTGGCGGACGCCGCGTGCGCCGGGAACGCGTTCCTCCTCGCGGGGGACGGCGCACTGTGGCTCGTCGACCAGCCCGACCCCGCCCTGCTGGCGCGCACTGTCCCCACCGAGCATCCGGCCGCCTGGCGCACCCTCGACGCGACCGTCCTGCACGCCACCCTCCTCGCCGCCGTCTGGCACATCCCGGAGGACGATCCCGCGCGCGTGGCGTACATACACGACACCGAGGCGACTGTCCGGAAGGCCGAGCGGGACGGGGGGACGGCGGTTCTGCTGCATCCCGTGCGGGAAGAGGTCGTGCGGGAGCTGGCCCGGCAGGGGGTGACGATGCCGAGGAAGTCGACGTCGTTCGGGCCCAAGCCGGCTACGGGGTTGGTGTTGCGGGCGTTGGACGTGTGAAGGGCTCTGTACAGACGAATGGGCCCCCTCTGGTGAGGGGGCCCATTGTGTGAGGGTCACGCGTTGTCGTCGGAGTCCTTCGGGGTGGGCTCCTGGAAGACGGCGGCCGTGGGGGCGGCGTCCTTGGGGGCCGGTGCCTCGGAGGTGGCGTCCTTGGCCTCTGCCTCGTCCGCCGCTTCCTCGTCCTTGTCGCCCTCGTCTTCGAAGTCCTCTTCGTCGTCGAGGTCGTCGTGGTCTTCGGCCTCAGCGTCGTCCGCGTCGTCTTCCTCGGCCTCTTCAGCCTCTTCGGACGGCGTGGTGGCGGTCTGCTCCGGGGCCTCGGGGGTCTCGGAGTCCTCGTCCAGGGCGTCCATGAACTCCACGCCGTCCAGCTCGGCGAGGCGGTCGGAGGCGTCCGTGCTGCCGTCGCGGTCGGCCTCGACGGCCTTGGCGAACCACTCGCGCGCCTCGGAGACGCGGTCGGCTTCGAGGAGTGCGTCCGCGTAGGCGTACCGGAGGCGGGCGGTCCACGGCTGGACCGAGCTGGACGCCAGCTCGGGGCTCTGGAGCGTCACGATGGCCGCGTCGAGCTGGCCCATGTCACGCCGGGCACCCGCCGCGACGAGCCGCATCTCGACCTGGCCGGCCTTGTCCAGCTTGTTGACCTCGGGGGCACCGGCCATGTCCAGCGCCTTCTCCGGCCGGCCGAGACCGCGCTCGCAGTCGGCCATCAGCGGCCACAGCTCCGTGTTCCCGGTCATCCGCCGGGCCGCGCGGAACTCCGCGAGGGCCTCGCTGTACTGCTGGTTCGCGTACGCCGCGAACCCGGCCGCCTCGCGCACGGCGGCGACACGGGACGCCAGCCGCAGGGCGACCTTCGAGTAGCCGTACGCCTTCTCCGGCTCCTCGTCGATCAGCCGCGCCACCATCACCAGGTTCCTGGCGACGTCCTCGGCGAGACCCTTCGGCAGGCTCAGCAGCTCCTGCCGGACGTCCTTGTCGATCTCGTCGCCCGTGACGTCGTCCGGGATCGGCAGACGCTTGATCGGCTCGCGGTCGCGGTCGCGGTGGTCGCGGTCCCGGTCGTCCCGTCCACCTCGGTAGCCGCCACCGCCGCGGCGGTCGTCCCTGCGGTCGTCACGGCCACGGAAGCCGCCGCCGGGGCGTCCGCCACGGTCGTCGCGACGGGGGCCGCCGTAGTTGCCTCGGCCGCTGTCCCGACGGTCGTCGCGGCGGTCGTAGGAGGGGCGGTCGTTGTCACGACGGAAGCCGCCACGGTCGCCGTCACGGCGGTCGTTGTCACGCCGGTCGTCCCTGCGGTCGTCGCGCTGGAACGCGGGACGGGAGCCACGGTCGCGGTCGTCACGGCGGTCGTACGACGGGCGGTCGTTGTCACGACGGAAACCACCGCGGTCGTCACGCCGGTCGTTGTCGCGACGGTCGTCGCGCTGGAACTGGGGGCGGGGACCACGGTCGCGGTCGTCACGGCGGTCGTAGGA
>DATCQX010000680.1:0-2613 GCA_036569285.1 Streptomyces sp. | reverse complement strand
GTGGCGACGGTCAGCCGCCACACGCCGTCCCGCCAGCCGCCGCGCGCCTTGAACTTGCGCGGGTCGAGGTCGAGGGAGAAGCCGGACCAGTCGTAGTTGTGCAGCGACTGACCCGAGGTCTGGGTGGCGCGTGCGGCCTGGACCCGGTTCGGGCGGACCAGGACCGTGCGGCGGCTGCCGGTCTCGCGCAGCATCAGCACCCGCAGCGTCGTCGGCTGGGGCCGCTCGGCGGCGAGGTTGCGGATGTAGGCGTGGCCCTTGATGCGCAGCTTGCCGCCGCTCCAGACGATCTCCTCGGCGCGCGCCCGCGCCGCGAAGTCAGCGTCCACACGCAGGACTTCACGCGGCACCGAACCCTTCCCGGACAGCACCGGGTAGTCGGCGAAGTGCCGCAGTCCCTGCCGGACGACGGGCACGGCCCGGCCGGTCTCGCGCTCGTAGGCGATCAGCTCCATCAGCTCGTCCAGGCGCTTCTCCTGGATGAGGTGGCACTTCAGGCGCAGCGAGACGGGCAGCCGGGGGAAGACCGCCGGGTCGACCCGGCTCAGGAAGTCGGCGGCACCCGTCATGAACAGGTCGCGGAACTCGTCCCCCGCCTCGTCCAGGACGCCCATGAACAGGGGGAGTTCGTCGGTGATGAAGATCTCGTCGTACCAGCGCTTGTGCGCCGCGTACTTCTCACCGGGCTGGGAGCCGAGGAACCGGCTCACCGAGTCGCAGGAGCGGATGCGGTCCCGGACGTTCACGGGCTCGGTGCGCCGCTGCGTGATGGAGGGGGCGCCGCCGGTGCGCTGGCGCCACAGGTAGACCGGCTCGCCCAGCACGTCCACCGACTTGGCGAGGAAGTGCGCGGGCAGCGTCACCGGGGCGTCCTCGTAGAGGATCCCCGGGAACTCGAACGCGTGCTTGTCCCAGAAGGAGCGGCGGAAGACCTTGTTCCACGCCGTGCGGTCGTAGACGAGGTCCTTGTCGCGGCTGATGTGGGTGCGCTCGCGGTCGGTGCGCAGCCGCTTCTGGTGCAGCCCCGAGGGGAGGACCTCGCCCGCCCGCAGCAGGTTGACGTTCCCGCTGGCGAAATCCGAGCCCGTCCGGTCGAGGCTCGTGACGAACCGCTCGTACGCGTCGGGCAGGACGACGTCGTCGCTGTCGACGAACGCGAGGTACTCCGTGCCCTCCGTCAGATGCGCCACGCCCGTGTTGCGGGCCGGGCCGAGGCCCTGGTTCTTCTGGGGGACGACTCTGATCCGGTCGTCCTTCGCGGCCCACCGCTCGGCGATCGCGAGGCTGCCGTCCGTCGAGCCGTCGTCGACGACGATGGCCTCCCAGTCGGTGAACGTCTGGTCCGTGAGCGACTGAAGGCACTCGTCGAGGAACAGTTCCACGTTGTACACGGGAACGACAACTGACAGACGGGGAGGCATCGGGGTACTGCGCCTTTCTCAGGAAACCGATCGCGAAACAGCGTCAAGCCGGACACGGTAGCTCTTAGCCTCGCACGGGTGGCTCCGGTTCCTGCCCCAGGAAGACGCGTCGCACGACCCGCTCCGCCGCGCGCCCGTCGTCGAACTCGCAGAACCGCCTGCGGAACTCGGCCCGGGACTTCGCCGAGGTGTCGTCGGACCAGCGGCCACTGCGGAAGACGTCGACGAGGTCCTCCTTGGTTGCCGCGACCGGGCCGGGGGACACGCTGTGGATGTCGAAGTAGGTGCCGCGGGTGGCGCGGTAGACGTCCCAGTCGTTCGCGAACAGGACGATGGGGCGGTCGAGGATCGCGTAGTCGAACATCAGGGACGAGTAGTCCGTGAGGAGACAGTCCGCGGCGAGGTAGAGCTCCTCGACGTTCGGGTGGCCGCTGACGTCGATGACGCCCGTGCTGCCGCCGTGGGAGGCGTCGAGGTTGAAGTAGTGGGCGCGCACCAGGACGGTGAACTCGGCGCCGATGCTGTGCGCGAAGTGCTCGACGTCCAGCAGCGGCTGCGGCGTCGACTGGTAGTCGCGGTGGGTCGGCGCGTACAGGACGACCTTCTCGTCGGCCTCGAGACCGAGCTTCGCGCGCGCCGCCGCCCGGTCCTCGGGGGTCGCGTTCGCGAGGACGTCGTTGCGCGGGTAGCCGTAGTCGAGGGACGTGTACGACGGGGAGGGGTAGGCGCGGTCCCAGATCGCGGTGGTGAAGCTGTTGGAGGAGACGCTGTAGTCCCAGCGGTCCACCCGGTCCATCAGCAGCCGCATGTCCAACTGGGCGGCGCCCAGCGGGTATTCGACCTGGTCGACACCCATCCGCTTGAGCGGCGTGCCGTGGTGGGTCTGCACGAACACCTGCCCGCGCCGCTTCACCACCTTCGTCGGGAAGTTGACGTTGTTGACGAAGTACTGCGAGCGCGCCATCGCCCGCCAGAACCCGAACGACCCCGGGTGCACGGTCGGCGTCCCGGCCGGCGGCCGGTTGCGCGGGTTCGGCTTCAGCACCCAGGTCGGCTTCACCGCCGGCGCGATCTCCCGCAGCTTCTGGTCGATCGCCGCCGGGTTGCAGGCGTAGTCCGCGTTCCAGTACGCCGCGAACACCGCCGTGTCCTTCTTCACCGGCAGCATCCGCTGCGCCCGGTAGTACGCCAT
>DATCQX010000679.1:0-4737 GCA_036569285.1 Streptomyces sp. | reverse complement strand
TCGTTCTGGAACACCCCGCACCCCCACGCCCCCAGCACCACCTGCCGATACCCGTACGCCACCGCGGTCTCCAGCACCCGCTCGGCCCGCACCGCCAACGCCCACGGCACCTCCCCCACCCGCTCCGGCAGCGTCCGCCGGATCACCCCGGCGTTGGGCGCGGCGGAAGTCAGGAAACCGGCGAGATAAGGCTCGTCGAGGAATCGTCCACGGTCGTCCCGGAACACAGGGACGCTGGGCGAATGAATCACGCGGTCACTGTAGAACGGGTCGCGATGGGCCCGGTGATACGCGTAGAACTCCGGCGCCTCCAGCAGACAGGAGTACAACGCGGAAGCCCGGCACAATGCCTCTTCCTGGGCCTGCGCGCCATTGAGGAAACCCCCGCCGGGATTCCGCGCGGAAGAAAAGTTCAGGACGGCGACAGGCCGGTCCGCCAATCTCCGGGCCGCCTCAAGACTGCTCTCCCCGGTGACCTCGAACACGGTCTCGGCGACGGCGACCGGCGCGCAGTCGACCGCGCCGGGCCCCACCATCACCGTCCCCTTACGGGCGGCGTCGACGGCGTCCCCGAGGAACACCTCGCCCCCGCCGGGCCCCCGATAACTCCCCGCGGAGACGACCTGCACAGTCTCCCGGGCGATCCCCCTCAACCGCGCGCTCATGGCGTCACCCCCGTGGACGCCACGACCGCACAGCCTCTACCTGTCGTGCACATGCAGCCATCGTCCGCGCCCCACCACCGCACCCGCAACGGAATTTCCCGCCCCCTCTTGAGGCACCACCCTTGCGGATTCCCCTCAGCCAATGGAAGTGCGGCGATGGGCCGTCGATCGTCTGGGGCGGCGTCGTGGCTGGTCGCACGCGGCGGGTAGCCGCGTATCAGACACAGCCTCGCGCCCCTTCAGGGCGCTGCACGACCACAGTGACCTTCACCAGAACCGCAGCCCCACCGAGCCCGGTCCCGACACCAGCGCCCCTCACCAAGCCCCACAGCGTCAGGCGAGAACACCGCCGTCCGGTGCCTCCGGCTCACCCAGCGCGATCAGCTGCCCCGTGAGTTCGATGCACCGCATCCGCGCGGGCGAGAAGTCATAGGGCATCTTGCCGAACGCCTCCCCCGCCGACATCTCCAAGTCCTCCTCCTCACCCGTCAGATCGGCGTCGTACGTCTCGAAGAGCTCGTCGTCGGCCGCGTCCAGCCCTGCGGCCGAGGCTGCTCGCACGACAGCCCAGTGATGAGCGGCGTGCCGCGCGGCGAGTTCCTCGACTCGCGGATCGTGGGGATCGACGCCGTGGTCGAGGGCGGCGTCGTCCGCGTCGAGCCGGTCCGCCTCGGCCCGCAGGTCGGGATGGGTGGCCAGGACGACGAAACTGCCCGCTTGGACGGCTGCTCCGAGCGGCCCGAAGATCCGTTCCGTGACCAGCAGGGCCTCCAGGTCGGCGGGCCGCAGCGCGCCCGGGGGCAGGTGGCCGAGCCGGTCCGTCACCTGGGGGGAGAGCAGCCCGAGGGGACTGCCGACGGCCCGCAGCCGCCGGACGGCCTCGCGACGCCGCCTGATCTCGGCCTCCTGCGCGGCGAGGGCGTCGTCCAGCCGGTCGAGGGTGTCCTCGATGTCCCGGGCCCCGTCGAAGGCGGACCGCATGTCGTCGAGGCTGATCCCGGCCTTCGCCATCCGGCGGATCCACAGCAGCCGGATCATGTCGTCGTAGCCGTAGCGGCGACGGCCGTCGCCACCCCGCTCGGGCTCCGGCAGCAGCCCGATCTGGTGGTAGTGGCGGACGGCGCGCGGGGTGGTGCCGGCGAACGCGGCGGCGTCGCCGATCCGGACCTGTCGGGGCGGCGTGAAGGAGGGGTGCATCGGGAAGCGGGCCTTTCTCGCGGGGATGCCTCGACGACACCACATGCCGCTACGGCAGCTGCAACTCCGCGTCCTGAATGCCGTCACGGCATATGCGACCCTCACAACCCCCACCCCGGCCTCCGGAACCCCCTCCTTCCGTTTCGCCCCCTTGTGGTATCCGCCCCGAGGGTTTTGGGTGGGACGAGTGATCTGCGGCCGGACACCCGTCCGAGCCGAACCGGTGGCATGGTGGAACCTCAGGAGGATCCCGAATGTCCGACTCTGTGACCGACGGCGGCGACTGTACGAACGGTCGGATCGCCATGACGGAAGCCGAGGTGGAGGCCCTGGTCAGGGGCATCTGCTTCAAGACAGGACCGCCGAACACCGTCGGCGTGGAGGTCGAGTGGCTCGTCCACGAGCTGGCCGAACCCCGCCTCCCCGTGACCCGCGACCGACTGGAAGCGGCCTACGCCGCCCTGCGCCACATCCCGCTCGACTCGGCCTTGACCGTGGAACCCGGCGGACAACTGGAGCTCAGCTCCCGCCCCGCCGCCTCCCTGACGGAGTGCGTGGACACCGTCTCGGCCGACCTCACCGCCGTCCGCACCGCGCTGAGGCCCCACGGCCTCGCCCTCTCCGGCATCGGCACCGACCCCTGGCACACACCCCGCCGCTACCTGCGCCAGCCGCGCTACGACGCGATGGAGACGTACCTGGACCGGACGGGCCCGGCGGGGCGGACCATGATGTGCGCGTCGGCGTCGGTGCAGGTGTGCCTGGACGCCGGGTACGAGGAGCCGGGCCCCCTGGGTCTGGGCCGGCGCTGGTGGCTCGCGCACCACCTCGGCGCCGTCCTCGTCGCCGCGTTCGCGAACTCCCCGCTGCTCGGCGGGGAGCCCACCGGCTGGCGCTCGACCCGTCAGCTGCTGTGGATGGAGATCGGCCCCGGCCGCGCGGGCGGCCCCGACCTCTCCGGCGCCCCGCGCGACGCCTGGTCCCGGCTGGTCCTGGACGCCCCGGTGATGTGCGTACGGCGCGACAGCGGCCCCTGGGACGTCCCCGACGGCCTCACCTTCCGGGACTGGACCCGCACCGGCGCCCCGACCCGCGCCGACCTCGACTACCACATCTCGACCCTGTTCCCGCCGGTGCGCCCGCGCGGCCACCTGGAGCTGCGGATGATCGACGCGCAGCCCGGGGACGACGGGTGGATCGTCCCGCTGGCGGTGACGACGGCCCTGTTCGACGACCCGGAGGCCGCCGAACGCGCCTACCGCGCGGTGAAACCCCTCGCGGAACGCGCCCCCACCCCCGCCCCTCACAACCCCCTCTGGCTGACGGCCGCCCGCGAGGGCCTCACCGACCCCGAACTCCACGCCGTCGCCCTGACCTGCTTCGCCGCCGCCCTCGACGCCCTGCCCCGGCTCGGCGCGAGCCCGGCGGTGACCAACGCGGTGACCGGCTACCGCGACCGCTACATCACACCCGGCCGCTGCCCGGCCGACGACCTGCTCGACAGCCTGCACGGCGAGGAGATCAACCAGTGACCACCGAATCCCCCGTGGACCCCGAGGCGATACGCCGGCGGGCGCTGGACACCCTGACGACGGCCCGCGCCCGCACCACCCTCCTCACCTCCTGCGTCGAGGACCCCGACCTCACCGCCCAGCACTCCCCGCTGATGTCGCCGCTGGTCTGGGACCTCGCGCACATCGGGAACCAGGAGGAGCTGTGGCTGCTGCGGGCGGTCGGCGGCGGCGACCCGATGCGCCCGGAGATCGACACGCTGTACGACGCGTTCGAGCACCCCCGCTCCGAGCGCCCGGCGCTGCCGCTCCTGCCCCCGGCGGAGGCCCGCGCGTATGCGGCCGAAGTCCGGGGCAGGGTGCTGGACTTGCTGGAGAAGACCGACTTCCACGGCACCAGGCTCACGGCGGCCGGGTTCGCGTTCGGGATGATCGCCCAGCACGAACAGCAGCACGACGAGACGATGCTGATCACCCATCAGCTCCGCAAGGGCCCCCAGGCCCTCATCGCCCCCGACCCCGATCCGGCGCCCCCGTTCACGGGTCCGGCCGAAGTCCTCGTCCCCGGCGGGGAGTTCACCATGGGCACCGACTCCGAACCCTGGGCCCTGGACAACGAACGCCCCGCGCACCGCGTCGAGGTCGCCGACTTCCACCTCGACACGACACCCGTCACGAACGGCGCCTACCTCCGCTTCATCGAGGACGGCGGCTACGACGAACCCCGCTGGTGGCACCCCGCCGGCTGGGCCCACATCCGTCAACACGGCATCCGCGCACCCCAGTTCTGGCACAGCGACAGCGGCCAGTGGCTGCGCCGCCGGTTCGGCGCCACCGAGGTCGTGCCGCCCGACGAGCCGGTCGTCCACGTCTCCTGGTACGAGGCCGACGCGTACGCCCGCTGGGCCGGACGGCGGCTGCCCACCGAGGCCGAGTGGGAGAAGGCCGCCCGCCACGACCCCGCGAGCGGCCGCTCGATGCGCTACCCGTGGGGCGACGCGAACCCCTCCCCGGAACACGCCAATCTGGGCCAGCGCCACCTCCGCCCGGCTCCCGCCGGAAGCTACCCGGAAGGTGAATCCCCGCTCGGGATACGCCAGTTGATCGGCGACGTGTGGGAGTGGACGGCGAGCGACTTCCTGCCCTACCCGGGGTTTCGGGCGTTCCCGTACAAGGAGTACTCCGAGGTGTTCTACGGCCCCGAGTACAAAGTCCTGCGCGGTGGTTCGTTCGCCGTGGACGAGGTCGCCTGCCGGGGGACGTTCCGCAACTGGGACTATCCGATCCGGCGGCAGATCTTCTCCGGGTTCCGCACGGCTCGTTCGGGGGCCGTCTGATGTGCCGTCATCTCGCCTACGTGGGCG
>DATCQX010000678.1:0-10109 GCA_036569285.1 Streptomyces sp. | reverse complement strand
AGTCGTCCCGGGGTGACGTCGGTGCCCGCCCGGTCGGCGTCGAGCAGGTGGATGAGGGCCCGCAGATCGGTCGGGTGCAGACCGTTGCGCGCGGCGAACTCGGCGCCGCGCAGGTCGAATTCCACGGTCACCGCACGCAGCAGGTGGACCAGCCGCATCGCGGGGTCGTTGTCGTCACTCACCGGGCTAGTATCTCGCTCAGCGAGATACTAGGTCAACGAGACGTTTCCCCGGGGGGTTCACCGTGTCCCACGATTTCTTCGCCGCCTACGACGCACTCCTCGCCCGCTGGCCCACCGGCACCACCGAGATCGACGTTCCCACCCCGTACGGCACCACCCGCGTCCACGCCTACGGCCCTGCTGACGCCACCCCCGTCCTCCTTCTGCACGGCGGCGGCTCCACCGGCGCCGTCTGGTTCGCCAACGCCCCGGTACTCGGCACGCACCACCGAGTGCTCGCCGTCGACATCCTCGGCGACGCCGGACGCAGCATCCCCGGCGGACGCCCGCTGCGCACAACCACCGACCTGATGGTCTGGTTGGACGCGCTGCTCGACGGCCTCGCCGTGTCCCGCACGCACCTGCTCGGCCACTCCTACGGCGGCTGGATCGCCCTGACCTACGCCCTGCACTCCGCACCGCGAGTCGATCGGCTGGTACTGCTCGACCCGACCCAGTGCTTCGCCGGCTTCCGCCCGAGTTTCCTGCTGCGCTCGCTGCCGATACTGCTGCGCCCGACGGAGGCCCGTGCGCGCGCCTTCCTGGACCGCGGGACCGCGGGGACCGACACCGACCTGGACTGGAAGCGGCTCTATGCCTTGGCGGTCTCGGCCTTCACGAACCGGAAACTGGTCGTCGGCCGCCGCCCGGACCCCACGGCACTGAACGCCCCTCTCCTGGTCCTCCTCGCCGGCCGCAGCGCCACCCACGACGCCACGGCCGTCGCAGCCCGGGCCCGCAAATCCGTACCGCACGCCCGCATCGAGATCCTCACCGGGCTCACCCACTTCGCCATGCCCACCGCTGTGCCCGTGCGGACGAACCACCGGATCGCTGACTTCCTGGCAGGAGGCGAGGAGGGGCATGCCGCTCCGGGGGCGGTGTGAAGGAGGTCAAGTGGAGGGGATTGTGCGGGGGCGTTCCTCCCGGCGATGGGGTGGCGGAGACGCTGATCCACCGTTCGCGGCAGCGCGCCGGTGGAAGGCACCGGATGTCCTGCTGTTCACGGGGCCGGAGGGAGGTGGGACGCGGAGACGTTCCGGCGATCTCGGTGGCTCCCGGCGATCGAGCTGGCGACGGAGAGGTTCGGACTGGTCAAGCAGTCCCGAGTGACGCTATGACGGGGTGGTGGACGTGGGAATTCGCGGCCGACAGCTGCACCGAGAAGTCGGCTGAGTTGTGACCCGGCACGCCAACTGTCGGGTCAGCACCGCATCTGTCGTCCGCCTCCAGCCCCACCGAAGCGCGACGTGCCCCTCGGCCTCCAAGCTGCCCCGGTGCCCTACCTCGTCGAGCTCCCCCGCTGGACCCCGAGAACGAGGACGACGAATTCGGCGTCATCGGTCCCCAGGTCTGGCCGGCCGGTTTCCCCTTGGCAGGGAGCGATCCGGGAGAAGGCCAGCAGCACCAGCGAGACCGCCTTTTGGATGGGTTCGAGCCCAGGGGCGACCCCCGTCTACTTGCAGGCCGCCCTGCCAGCCCCGATTCCCGGGGACCGGCAGGCCGCCCTGCTTCCTGGTCAGTTCCGGCGGGCGCTCCGGATGACCCGGTCGATGACGGCTGCGGCCTGTTCCGAGTGTCCTCTCAGCCACTTGCCGAGGTGGTCTTGGACGGCCTGTTCGACGCAGGCGCGCACGGGGGCGTTACCCAGCAGGCCGCGCGTGGAGCCCTCGAACTCGGGATGGTCCAGCTTCACCGACACGACCGCTGTGAGACCTTCGCCGATCCGATCGGCGTCAAGGTCGGGATCCGCCGCAGTCAGCAACCGCCGCTCCCGTGCGTATGAGGTGACTGCGGCCGCTACCCCGTCGCGGAAGCCGCGCTCGTGGGTGCCGCCGTCAGTGGGACGGCTGTTGACGAAGCTTCGGACCCGTTCTTCGTGGGAGGCACGCCAACGCAGGGCCACCTCCATCGTCCCCGCCATCCGTGGTTCCTCCCGCTCGAAGCCGATGATGTGCGGATGAACGGGTTCCCCCTTCTGCTCGTCAAGGACGGCCACGAAGTCCCGCGCGCCGTCGGGGTACCGGAACCGCGCCGACCGGGCCTCGTTCGGTCGGCGCTGATCGGTCAGAGAGATCTCCAAGCCCCGGTTCAGCAAAGCCAGTTCCCGGAAACGCTCGGCCAGCCCGTCGAACGAGTACTCCGCGGTTCCGAAGATGTCAGTGTCGGGCCAGAAGGTGATGGCGGTCCCGCTACCGGTCGACGTGCCCGTCGTGGTGAGCGGGGTGACGGCCACCCCTCGCGCGTACTCCTGGACCCAGCGGGCTCCCTCACGTCGCACTTCGGCCGTCATCCGGCTCGACAGGGCATTGACGACGAAGGGTCCCACCCCGCAGAAGCCGAGCATCACGTCATGACGGTCGCGGGGCCCCGCCCCGATGTGCATGCGGGTCAGCAGGGCTTCGAGGCCGGAGATGCCCGTGTCCCCCGCTTCGTCGATGCGGACACCCCGACCGTCGTCGGCGACACACACGCCGCTGTCGGACGTGAGAGTGACGGCAACGCTGCTGGCATGGCCGGCCAGGACCTCATTCACAGCCCGGCCGGCGATTTCGAACACCAGGTGGCGCAGGCCGCGTTCCCCGGTCGATCCGACGTACATCCCAGGCCGCTTTCGGACGGCTTCCCACTCCTCCAGCAGCTGGATCTGGCTGGCGTCGTACTTGCTGGCTTCCTCGCTCAAGACGTCCCCTCCGATACTGTCCGGCAGAACTTCCCAACCTAGGCGAATCCCTGGAAAACACCAGGTCAGACCACACTTACCAAGTGCGTGGACGGGCCGGTGAGGGCCTGCGTGGAGACGGTTGATCCCGAGGTCGCAAACTGGCACCGGATCGCTGTCACGGGCCCGGCGAAGCCGCGTACGACACCGTTTTGGACGGCCCTGAGGTCCCCAGTTTCATCAATGTGCGTAGGCAGCCTGGGCCGCTGGAACGCGCAGTCACATGAAGCCAGGCAGGGGCGCGGTCACCGTCCGACGCCGCGTCCATGTCGCCATCGAGGCAGTCGGCTCGGTCAGCGGGGCGACATGCAGGCGCGCCGCGCATCAATGAGGGGAATGACGTCGTCGACCACCTCAAGGGCCAGGTTCCCGATCGCTCCGTTACCGGCCACCAGGATCTTGTGATCCTCGACAGTCACCTCCAACTGCCATGTCTCCGGGCCACGATGAAGCGTGCCGAGGACGGGCAGATCATCGACTCGGACTTCGAGGTTCTGTGGGGGAGCGGACTCGACGTCCGGTTGGACGTCAGGGCGGAATGCCTGACCGGGAAGCTCGTGCCAAGTGGTGACGCGTGTGTGTTCCTGACTTGTGTCCCAGGGGCCGTGGATGAGCGTTGCGGACTGCCAGGCGCCGTTCACTTCGTGACACTCTGCGAGTGCGCAAGGCGTGTGCTGGGGGGAGCGCAGGCGGTAGATCACCAGGCGGCCGTCATGGAACGCCTGGATCAGTTTCCGATACAGGCCCTCTTCCAATGTGCGTGCACGATCACCGGATCCAGTGCGATGCATGCTCGCCAGTCTGGCAGCCGCGCAGGGGACGCGGTAGCGACAAGCGGATGAGGTGAACCGGGCTCTCGTGCCTGTGCCGGACGCTGCCCCCGCCCATCCCGGAGGAAGCGCATCGGAAGCGGATCGGCTCTGGTAGCGGAAGCGGGCGTTCTGGTCGCATCGGCGGTGTCAACCAGCCGCTCCGCGCGCTCTTCGCCGTCGGCTCGCTGCCGACTCGTGCGTCCCACGGGTCGTGAACGTTGGAGTACCCATGAACGACCCAGGACCACCACCGCCGAAGGACTACCCCGCCGCGCCGGGGACGCCGTCGGCCTACCACGGCGTGGGGCTCATACCCCCGGCCGGACCCGCCCGCACCTGGGGGCTCGCCGTCGTCGGTGTACCGCTCGTGCTCGTGCTGCTCCTGACGCTGGCCGGGAATCTGTCAGGCGGCAGTGACAACTCCGTCCGGTCCGGCAGCAGTTGGAGCGGATCGTCGGGTTGGCCGGGCACCTCGGAGACGACGGACACGCCCGACACCCCGACGCCGTACGACTCGACCACCGCTCCCGCGCCGTACGACTCGACCGAGACGCCCGCCTACCAGGAGAGCGTCACCCCGGCCGCCTCCTCTCCCACGTACGAGGAGAGCGCCACCCCTTCCCCGACCGACATCACCAGCCCCGAAGCCGTCGTCGCCGCCTACTTCGCGGCCATCAACAGCCGTGACTACGCGACCGCTTGGTCCCTCGGCGGCAAGAACCTCGACCGCGACTACGACACGTTCGCCGCGGGCTTCGCCGGTACTCAGTCGGACACCATCACCATCAACTCCGTGCAGGGCGACGAGGTGGGACTGACCCTCGAAGCCCGCCAGACGGACGGCACGACGAAGACGTTCGAGAACGTCTACACCGTCAGCGGCGGGGAGATCGTCAGCGCCACGGGAAAACAGACCAGTTGAGCAGCCGGCAGGAGTCGTCGTGAGCACTCAGGTGATTCATCCTCGTCCGCCCGAACCGGGACACCAACCACCGCGCGGAGAACGCGTGTACGCGCGGACTAAAGCCACCCGCCTGCTGTCCGCGGGCACTTACCTCGACGCCGGCTACCGCAGAGCCGTCATCCGGGAGTTGCTGCGGTACTACCCCCGGGTCGTGGCGCCGTCGTACGGCTACGACGCCGTCTCGGTGCTGGCGCACGCGCTCGCCGCCCGCCGGCTGCACCGCCTCCAGTGGGCCGTGGGCGTCGGTGCGGCCTTCGTGATCTGGCTGCTGCTGGGGCAGGGCACGCTGAACGGCCTCACGGCCGCGCTGTTGATGGTGTGGGCGCTGTGGGGCGCTGCCTATCTGCGGCGCATCGTGACCCTGCACATCCTGATGACGCGGCTGAAGGAGACCCGCCCGGACGGGGGTTTCGACGGCGCGTACCCCGCCAACCGGGCGCTCACCGACGCCGTCGTCCGCAAGATCGACCAGGAGCAGTCCAGCAGCAGCGGCCTCGTCTTCTACGGCGGCTTCCAGCCGTTCGTCGGTGCCGGTGGGCTCCTGCGGGACTGGTCGAACGCCCAACTCCTGCTCGGTGCGCGCAAGAAGGAGGTCGACGTCCGCAAGGAGGCCGACGGCGGCGGCGCCACCCTGCAACTGGACGCGCGCGAGACGCCCGTCCCGTTCACCGTCCACGAGATCACCGAGTACGTGGCCGCGCGGATGCGGGAGCAGCTGCGCGACGGGGCCCGCGAGGACGAGCGCATCGAGGGCCTGGCCGTCGAGCAGCGCCGCTTCACCACCGCGATCCGCACCAACGACCGTACACGCGGCCCTGGTTGGTCCCGGCTGCCCGGCCTGGACGACCTGCCCGGCATCCACTGGCGGGAGGACTACGACTCCGCCCGCGAATACCTGTGCGTGCGGGTCGGTTCGTGGAACGAGGAACTGGTGACCTCGGTCTTCGTCGGCTTCGACCTCAAGGGCGACACCCTGCACACCGAGTTCTACACCTACGTACTCGGGCCGCTGGTAGGGGATTTCCACCTCGTCGACCGGCTGCCCGACGCCTTCGACGGCAGGCTTGCCGGGCGGGTCGCGTGGGACATGGTCAAGGCCGTGCCGATGCGCGCCCTGGCGCTGTCGTTGTGGCCGCTGTACCTGGTTCCGCAGCGGCTCCTGCCGGTGTCGGTGCGACGGCTGCTGCGCCCCGGACGCAGCCGCGCCAGCGTCGCGGGCGCCGAGGTGAAGACCGTCTCGGTCGACAACAGCGAGTTCCAGCTGGGCCGTTACGTGACCAAGGCGGTCGACTGCGGTGCGCTGACCAGCGTCCGGGAGATGGCCACCAGCGCCTCGTTCCACCACTTCTTCCAGCGGACCGACGCCGTCAAGTACATGCAGATCGTGGAGCGCCGCACGCTCCAGAACATCCGGGCGTTCCTGGCGGAGAAGAAGATCGACCTCGCCGAGCACGACCGCGCGCAGACCAAGATCCTCATGGGGGACAACGGCCAGGTGGTCACGGGCGAACACGCCCACGGATTCGGCTACCACTACAACGCATCCAGCGACGGGTCGTCCGGTTCGGCCGGCGACCGAGGGGGACAGTGACCATGAGCGGGAACTACACGTTCGGCGACAACACCCAGTTCGTCCCCGGCGACCACGCCCACGGCTTCGGCTACCACTACCACCAGGCACCGGCGGCCCCCGCGGTCGAGGAGTCGGCGCCGGCGCCGGGAACACCCACGTTCCCCTCGGACGACGTCCGCGCCCGCAGCGTCTTCGTCGTGCACGGCCGCGACGAGGAGGTGCGCTCGGCGATGTTCGGGCTGCTGCGCCGCCTGGACCTACGGCCCCTGGAATGGGAGCAGTTGGTGCGCGCCACCGGCAAGGCCTCGCCCTTCCTCGGGGAGGTCGTCGCACACGCGCCGTCCCAGGCGCAGGCCGCGCTGGTCCTGCTCACGCCGGACGACATCGCCAAACTCCACCCTCAACTGCTGGGCGAACGCGAACCCGACCACGAGACCCGGCTCACCGGCCAGCCGCGGCAGAACGTGCTGATCGAGCTGGGCATGGTCCTGATGGCCTATCCCGAGCGGACCGTGATCGTCGAGGTCGGCCACCTGCGGCAGGCCGCCGACACCGCGGGCCGCAACGTCATCCGCTTCGACGGTTCGGAGGAGTCCCTCATGAAGATCGTCGCGCGGCTGAAAGTGGCCGAGTGCCAGTTGGACGACTCGCGGTCCGACTGGCGCGACACGTCGTACTTCCAGGACCTGGCGGCCTATCGACGACTCGCCTGAACGCCCCTTGGTGTCAGGTGAGTTGGGTACGGCGGTGAGGGCGGGCGTGGTGATGGGGGGCGGGTGCGCCAGGGGGGTGCGCCCGCCCTCACCGTCGTCCTCACGGCGTGACGGGCCCCGACGCGAGGGCGCTCAAGAAGGCGCCCAACTCCCGCATGTCGATCCGCTCCAGGTCCGACGGCCGTACCACCACCCGCAGTTCACGGCAGATCGCGCCCTCACGCGACCGGGCGACGAAGGACATCAGCAGCAGCCGCAGCAGGCTGTCCAGGTCGAGATGGCCGAGCCGGGACAGCCCCGAGCCCACCAACGGCATGGCCACACACTCCAGTTGGGCGTGGTCGCGCAGCGCCTCCCACAGCCGGGTCAACCCGGCCGAGAGGTCCTCGACGCTGGACATGGCCACGTAGTCGTTGCCGATCCGGCTGTAGGCGACGGCGAACACCAGCCGGGGCCGGGCGCCGAGCACCGCGACCGTCCCGATCGGGTACCGGTCCAGCTTGCCGAGCGGCTTGCGGGACCGCTCCTCGCGCGCGACCGGCGCCAAGTGGGCCAGCGCCGTGGCCAGTTCGGCGTCCAGCCGCCGCACGTCGCCGTCGTAGCGCCGGGCCAGCAACTGGGCCTGCACGCTGTCGCCGTTGATCACGACGGACGCCCGTGACTCGGTGTCGAAGGT
This sequence comes from Streptomyces sp., assembly GCA_036569285.1. Taxonomy (GTDB): domain Bacteria; phylum Actinomycetota; class Actinomycetes; order Streptomycetales; family Streptomycetaceae; genus Streptomyces. The sequence goes on along the minus strand of DATCQX010000678.1, from coordinate 2,428 downwards.
GTCGCAGAACCCGACGACGAGGTGCGCGGGCTGGTCGAAGACGTCGCCCGCCTCGACCACCACCGCCATGTCCGGGCGCCGGAACTCCTGCCGCACCCGCTCCACCGGCCGCGCCGCGCGCAGCCCCCACGCCAGACAGGCGCCCACCGACACCACACTGACGAGACCGGCGTCGGGCAGACTGCCGGGGAAGAACTGACCGGCGAACTGGAGCACCGCGGACATCCCGCCGAACGCGACGGCCGTGCTCCGCACGAAGACCTGCCGGGCGCGGCGGGTCCCGTGCAGCCGCATTAGCAGCCGTGACGCCCCAAGTCCACCGGAATCACCCGAACACATCTCTCCTCCAACGCATCGTGATAATCTGCCGGTCACTTGAGGGTTACGCAGAGTGGCGCGCAGATGCGGCGGGGGCGACGCGGGTGGCCGATGCACGAACGCACATACAAGTGAAGGTGCTGGGCCCGGTCCGGCTCGAAGTCGACGGCGTCGCCGTGCGGTTGACACCGCTCACCACCCGGCTGCTGGTCCGCCTCGTGGCCGCCGAGGGCGAGGCCGTTCCGGTACGGCAACTGCGGCGCGACGTCTGGGGGTTGGCCGACGAACCGCGCCATCTGGCCCAGCGCAACCGCAACGAGGTGCAAAAACGCGTGCTGGAGCTGCGGCGCGCCCTCGACCCCCGGCAGGACGGCACCGGCGCCCGCGTCCTGCGCACCGAGCAGCAAGTCACCCTGCACGGAACGGAGTCGGCCTACCGCCTGGTGCTGCGGACCGGTGAACTGGACAGCGCGCGGTTCACCGACATCGTCCGCGGCGCCCTCCTCGACCCGCCCGCCACCGCCGCGCACCGGCTCGACGAGGCGCTGTCCCTGCTCTACGGCCGCCCACTGGCCGAGGTCGACGGCGAGGGATTCGCGGAGCCCTTCATCCGCCGCCTCGCCGCCCTGCGCGACGCCGCCCGCCGCGAACTCGTCAGCGCCCAGGCCGACTTGGGACACCCCGAACTCGCCCTGCCGGTCGCCGAGTCGATCGCCCGCGACCACCCCGACGACCCCGAGGCCGCGCACACCCTGGACGCCCTGCGGGCCACGCTGCGCGCCCGGCACGGCGCCGAACTGATGCGCCACCGCGTGCCGTTGCCCGGCCAGCGGGCCGATGTCGTCCTGGTCCGGGGCGACTTGTTCGAGCAGACGGACTCCAACCTCGTGGTCGGCTTCACCGACACCTTCGACACCGAGTCCGACCAGTCGGTCGTCATCAGCAGCGAGAGCGTGCAGAGCCAGCTCGTGGACCGCCTGTTCGCCGGCGAACGCCGCCTCCTGGACGAGAAGTTGAGATCCGGTCTGCGCACGGTCCGAGCCGTCGCGACCGAGAGCATGCGGGCCAAACCCCGTGGACGGCGCGTGCGTTACCCGGTGGGCACCACCGTCGTCGTCCCCGTGGACGGCGGACGCCGGGTGTTCGCGACCGCCTACTCGCGGCTCGGCAACGACCTGGTCGCCCACTCCGGCCACGACGACCTGCGCCTCAGCCTGGAGAACCTGTGGGCGTCGGTCGCGGTGCACGGCCTGTTCAAACCGGTCGCCGTCCCGCTCATCGGCTCCGGACTCGCCCGCGTCACCGAACTCGACCGCGGCCAACTCGTGGGCCTGATCGTCGACTCGTTCATCGACGCCTGCCGCCGCTACCCCGCGCTCACGCCCGAACTCCGCATCGTGGTACGCCCGGAGGACCTGGCGAGAACCGACCTCTCGCCGGTCGAGAGACGCTTCCAGGAATTGGTTCCGGACCTGGAGAGGAGGCCGGACGGGCCGCCATTGAGGGGTTGAACGGGGCCCGGTTCGAAGGGGTTTGGCTGGACGGGGTCCAGGCGAGCGGACGTCCTCGCGGCACCCGCGACGGCTCCAAGGTGAGGCCGGGCGACGGCTGTTGGTTCCCGCCCCCCGGGCCGGTGGGTTCCTCCGCATCTCTGGGCTCCCCGTGCGCGGCGTCGTCCCACCGGCCCGCGGTCCGCCACCGCCGCCCGGCCTCACCGGACTCCACTCCACCTCACTCACCGCTTCCGCAGGCACCCGCCTTCCGCTTCCGAACCGATTCCGAGGGCGGGGGGTGTCCTCCCTGTGGGGTCGGAAGACTTGAGGTGACGGGAGCGGAGGTTGGGCCCGATCGGGGGATCGGCAGGGGCAATTCCCGTGTTCGGGGTGGGACTATCGGTGGTTTTGTTGTACTTACCCACTGATGCGCCGACGCTGTCACGAGGGGCAAGGTGTCGCCGGTGTCTCCGTCAGGGGTGCAGGTACAGCAGGAGGAAGTGGGCCTGGGGGAGGGGGTGTTCAGAGACGTACGGTCACGTCCACGAGGCGGTGTTCTGCGTGGGCGGTGATGACGGCCTGCCACACCGTTTCGAGGTGGGGTGGGACCAGGTCCG
>DATCQX010000677.1:0-6275 GCA_036569285.1 Streptomyces sp. | reverse complement strand
TCCGTTTTCGCCGAGAGTTTCCTGGAGAACGCCCTCACCTCGAACCCCGTCCTCGCCCCCCTCGCCGGCCGCGACCGCTCCGACCTGGACCTCTTCGTCCGCCTCGCGCAGGGCGACCCATCGGCAGCCCCGGACCGGCTGTACCACCCCTACGCCCCCGCCGAGACCGAAGAGATCGTCTCCGTCGTCCGCCATCTGCTGCGGGCCCGGGAAACAGTGCTCGCCGTCAACACCGCGTACATCCAATCCGCCGCCCAGCCTGAGCAGACCCGCACCGAGCCGCCGTTCCGCCTGCAAGGGTCCTACCGGACAATGAACCGCATCGCCCAACGAATCCGACCCGCCATGAACGAACGCGAACTCGACGCCATCATCGAGGACCATTTCCTCGCCGAGGCCCAGATGTTGACCAGCGGAGCCGAGGCGAATCTATTGAAACTCGGCGAATTGCGGGGGACGCTCTCCGATGAACTCACCGAGAGGTGGTCGGCAGTGAAAGCATCTTATGCCCCACCGGCCGGAAGCGATTCCCTGGGACGATCCGCCGTCGCACTGGAAGTGCTCGCGGAGCGTATTGCGGCGGTCGAGGAGGCCATTGGCCGTGCAGCCGATCATCGGTGAATCAGCGAAGATCTCACCACCTCAGGCCGGGGGCGACAGCCGCCCTGGCAGTGATCTCCGGAACCCCCTCGCCGACAACAAAGCGTCCCCAAAGGCGAATTGAAGCGAGAGCCACCTGCATAACCCCCTGATCGTGGAGGGCCCGGACACCGTGTGGGGACGGGACCCGGGCCCTCCACACCTCCCAATCGGCGGCATCCGCAGTTACGCGTAATACACCGCGACCGTGGAGTAGACGCACGCCTCGTCACCCGCCACGGGCCTACGATCCCCACACGCCCCCCGTAGACCTCCGGCCCACATGTGAAGCACTCGCCGTATACGGAAGCCACCGCGGATCCCCGTCACCGAACTCCACTGCGCAGACCAACCGAAGCACCGCCGACAGAACGTCACGCACCCGCTGCGAATACACCTCGGCAGCGCCTCCCGCGACACCGCAACCGAAGACGGCCAGAACCGGCGGAGCAACCTCGACCCCAGCCCCCCACCCAACCCCGCTCAGCGACGACGCTCCCGAGGCCGCACGTGCTCCCCGACAGAGCGGACCACCCACATCCCGCTGTCGAAACCACACCCAGAACACACCCCCCCCCGCAAAACAAACCAGGCCTGGTGCTGATCTCTCAGCACCAGGCCTGACCTGGTCAAACACTGTCGGGGTGGCGGGATTTGAACCCACGACCTCTTCGTCCCGAAGGAAGAGAGCTACCAGGAGGGATTCTGCGTTCGCGACGCTTACCATACAGGTCACAGGCCCTTTCTGGCAGATAGTTCGAGATCTGGGGCGTGAATCTGGGGCAGATCTGGGGCAGGTTCATGATCATGCTCCGATCTTGACGGGCTGGGGCAGGACCGTGACGTTGGCGGCGCGCTCCAGCAGCAGCCGGTCCAGGATCTTGACCGGTGACCTCGGGGCCATGGCCAAGCGGGCATCCAGCGAGGCTTCCCACACCTGGGTGAACCCTTCCATCAGCCGCTTCCGCATCCCGGGCGTGACGTGTGAGTACCGGGCTTGTACGGAGCCGTCGAAATGCCCCATGCGTTCATCCATTAGCTTCGAAGGGGTCCCGAGGTCCTCCATGATCGCCTTGTCGAGATGGCGTAGGCCATGTGGCGTCAAACCCGGGGCGATGGGCGTCCAGCACGCGTCCGCGCGCTCGGCGGCTCCGCGGCCCCGTGCGGGTACTCCAGGCCAGGGGTCCGCCAGCACGGGCACCAGGTGCCTGGGGGCCGGCGCCTTTTCCGGATACCAACCCGTGGCCGCCGGTTGGAAGAGCCACTGGGCGAATCCGCTGCGTCGGTAGTGAGGGGCGTGTTCCGACGATGGGACGTTGCGTGTGTAGTCCAAGTCCGTGATGGCTGCCAGCACCCGCTCACGGGTGGTTTCCGAGACCCGCTCGGGGCGGTTGAGGACGTTGGACACCGTGCCCGTCGAAACGCCGGCGCGGGCAGCCACCTCCTTGAGTGTCACTCCGGGCTTGCCGCCCTTGCCGTTGGCCGCTCCATAGCCAGAGAAGACATACACCTTGCCGTGGCATAGGCAGGGGGGCTTCGGATTCTCGCGTATGAACTGTTTCAGCAGTCGTGAGTGCCAGGGGGGTGTGTCCAGGGTGCGGAAGGAGTCTTCCTTGGGCGGCCCCTCTACGAACTCGCCGCTGTCCAGCTCGTACAACTGGTGCTCGACGCGGATGGTGCTCGTTCGGACGTACTTCGCCTCCAGGCCGACGAGTTCGCCCCACCGGTTCCCGGTGTACGTGTCTGTGACGATCAGGACGAACTCATCGTCCCGGCCCGACAGCAAGGACGCGCGTTCGGCGACGAGGAGCGCTCCGAGCGCAGTGGTGATCGCTTTCTCCGGCGCCCGCTTACGCGACGAGCCCGATCGACGACCGCGGTTCCGACGTCTGGCCGCAGGGTTTGTAGGTATCAAACCCTCATCTGCGGCGTCGCCCAGGATGACGTGGAGAGTTCCTCGCCAGGTACTGATGCTGGTGGTATAGCCCGCAGCTTTTTCGGCGGCTTCCCACATCTGTACGTGGGTCTTTGTGATCTCCTTGAGCATCATGTCGCCGAAGTACGGCAGGAGGTGATGCTCGATGTGATTCTTGTAGTTCTGCATTGTAGATGGAGCGAGTTCCAGCGCCTCATACCAACGGTTCACGTAGTCGGCGAAGGTTTCCAGGCCGCTCTTAGGGTCACGATGTCGTCCCTTACGGATGTCGGACTCAATGTCGCGAGCAGCCTTGAGCGCCTCTGTCTTGGTGCGGAACAGGCGGGGATTTCCGTATTCGTCAAGCACCGAACATTTGTTTCCCGATGCGTCGCGATACCTTCCCCTAATTCCTTTCACCAACTCTTCGGTCCATGCCATATGGTTCCCCCCAAATGGCTATTACTGTACGGACTCTCTTTTTCTCAATTCGGGTTCAGGGCCGACCTCGCTAAGGTCTACGATTTCTCCTTTCCATAGCTGCCAAGCGTCAACTATAGAAAGCCATGAAGCCGTCCCGGTGTTCAGTGCTGCTACTTGCTCTTCGCTGAACAAACCCTCGTGGAGAATGAAGTGGGCGCCCTTGCGGTGTGCCTTGACGACGATTGGAGCGTCGTCTTCGGTGCGCCCAAGTCTAAATTTGATCATGCGCCCCCCAGCTGCCATGGAGTCAGCTTTACTCTGTTTCGGCTTGATGCTGTTTTTCGAGGCGGGCGCGTTCATCCGCCTCGATCATTGCGCGCCAGCGCCGCTGATCTTCCGGCTGCATTCCCGCCAGGTGCGCAACGATCAAGCGGATCTCGTCACTGAATCCTGATAGTTCGCTGCCTTCGAAATTGAGATACTGTCGCGCAGCGGCGCGTTTCACCAATCGCGATGGTTTCTCGATCCCGGCTGAGATGGCCATGAGCTCGGCCTCGCTGGGAGCGGACTTCACGGTGTTCAGTGCGAACTTGTTGAACTGGGATTTGCTCAGCAGGTAGCCAGCGTTTCGGGCTCGCTTCTCCATCACTGCGAACGATGTGCCGGCGGCGTTGGCGTCGCGGACTAGGCGTGACAGGTCGTCTCGATCCAGGTCGCGCGTGAGGTGCTCAGGTACAGCCGCCTCATCGCCTGGGCTGGTGCTGCGGTCCTGTGCCTTCATCGGGCCTCTCTCTGCGACGTGCGTACCGGTGTCTCGTGCTGGCGAGCGAACCGCGCGCCGTTGTGGCTATCCGGTGCCCCCCTGCATCTCCAGTCGTAGACGAGTCGTCTACGAAAATCAGTATCGATCCTGGTGGCGGACCGGTGCAAGCACGCATTCGTGCGGATCTGTAGACGCACCATCCACTTCTGTGTTCTACTATCTACAGCGATAGACGAACCGCGCCGCTGGAGAGATGTCGTGAGAGTGCGCTACGCCCTGCGAGACCCCGAAATGCTCCGCCGAATCATGGTGACGCCCGGACGTGGTGTCCCGTACACGGTGCGCACTCTTGCTGCTGCGACCGGCCTTGGACCTGGCCTTGTCGGGCACTTGCTCACCGGGCGCAACGGCTCCTGTGACATGGAGGCGGCTCACCGGATTGCTGACGCCCTGGGCGTTGCCGTGCTGGTTCTTTTTTTGCCCCCCACGTCTCCAGATCCGCTCGATTCGCTCCAGACGGGAATCACGATGGAGGAAGAATGCCGTCACGACAGAGTCCCCCACCCGGCCTGATCTACATCCACGACACCGTGGCTGGACCGGGGATCGCTACTCGGCTCGGCGTCCGCCCGAACACGATTCGGACCTGGCGCACGAAGGGCCGTGGGCCACGCACCTGGCGCTTGAACGGCCGGATTGTCTCCAGCGTCGAGGCCATTGAGGCGTACCTGCGGGCCCAGGCCACCGCCACGGTCAAGGGCTCGGCGTGACGCTGCCTCGACTGCTCTACCCGGCCGAGGAGGTCGCCAACGCGCTCGGCGTGTCGGCCTATTGGTTGCGCGAGCAGGCACGAACCGGACAGGTCAGGGCGCAGAAAGTCGCCGGCACGTGGAAGTTCACCCGCGCACAAGTGGACTGGCTGGTCGGCCAGTTGGAAACCGCTGGAAACTCCACGGCACCACGGCCTGCCTCTGGCCCTCGGCGGTCCCGGGCGACGGCGACCGTACGCGCAGAAACCGCGCCGGTACGGCTGATCTCGAAGCCTCCCCGCCGCTCCCGATCCCGATAACCCCCAGTTCGGGGCCGAGCCCGGCTCCACCCAGGCGCGACCCCTCGGACCACCTCACCACTGTCGAAATGAGGAGACCGTGACTACAGCATCCCAGAACCCCCCGGGGGCCCTGCCCCCCGAGACCTCGTTGCCCGTGCGGGTGTTGCCGGTGAGTGAGGCCCTCGCCTCCGTCCCGGCGTCGTCGGTGCGGGCGGCGGAGGGCGTGATCGCTGCGGCGATGGCGTCCGGGTCGTCGACGGCGCGGGAGATCGCGCAGGCTGAGCAGGACGCCGGCATTCTCTTTGACCCGCAGGTTGCCGAGGCCATCGCTGAGGCGGCGGCCGAACAGGCGCACACCGAAGCCCATCAGGCGATTACCGAGCGGGGCCGTCAACTCGCGGCGCTGGCCGGGGTGCAGCGGCAGCTCGACGCGGTCATGCGCCTGTGTGAGGGCCGCCCCGCGACGGATCTTCTGACGGTCGCGCAAGTAATGAAGGCTGCCGAGCGCGCGCTGACCCCGTACGGGTCCGTACCGATGACGCTCGCGTGGAGCGGTGGCGTGCACCTCGACGGCAGCCAGGCGGTGGTGCGCTGCACGTCGTCCTATGGCGGCCGTGCCGACGTGGTGGTGCGCGGCGACGACCGCCAGGCCCTCGCCTCCCTCCTCCTCGCGGGCGTCCGCGACGCGGCCGTGCCGTGCGCGACGGACGGGTGCGGGACGGTCGACGACTACGACGCGTCGGACCCGGCGCTGATCGGGTGGGCGCGGGTCGAGGTCGCCGGCGTCGAGGACGCGGGGCCGCGCTGGTACTGCACCCCCGGGTGCGTGTCCGAGGCGTTGGTGCGGGCGGGCGCCGCGCTGGCGGACGCCGACCGGGCCGCGGCCGTGGCCCCCGCCCGGCAGGACCCGCTCCCGTCTGGCGGGCACGGCCCGGCTGCCGGTGACGTGGTGGACGGGGGCGTGTGGTGAGCGGGCCGGTCGAGACGTACCTGGGGTGGCAGGAGCTGCGGCACTTCGACGGCTGCCGCCGCCCGCAGTGGACGGCGGACGTCCGTACGGACACCGATGTGTCCCGTGAGAGGCACGGTGGGCCCGCGCACGAGTGCCCGCAGCAGTACGACACCTGTGGGCACGGCAGCAGCTACACCCGTACGACCGTCCGGCTGGTGTGTCCCTCGTGCGAGGCCGCGTTCGTCTTCCGGGGCGAGGGCGACAGCCACTGGGGCGGCGCCGCGACGACGGCGGACGGCTACGGTCTGGCGCCGCGCAAGGTCGGGGGTCTGCTGCTGTGGCCGGGCAGGCCGCACCTGCCTTACGGCAGGCTCTCCAGCGGGGAGGCGCACGACTTCGTCGTCACCCGGACCGGCGTGAAGCGGGTCACGGAGGAGGACGTCGTCGGGCAGATCATGCAGACCGTCGGCAAGCGGCGGGGCGTCGTCTGGACGGCGACCGCCCTGCCCCGTGAGAACGGCAGGTACGGCAA
>DATCQX010000676.1:0-2088 GCA_036569285.1 Streptomyces sp. | reverse complement strand
AGGTAGGTGAAGAGGGGCCGCAGCGCGTGGTCGAGGACGAGGGAGTGCCGGGCCGTCCCGCCGGTCGCGGCGACCAGCACCGGCTTCCCGGCCAGCGAGTCCTTGTCCAGCAGGTCGAAGAACGACTTGAAGAGCCCGCTGTAGGACGCGGAGAAGACGGGGGTGACGACGATCAGCCCGTCGGCGCCGACGACCGCGTCGAAAGCGGCCCGCAGTCCGGCTCCGGGAAATCCGCTCACGAAATTCTGCGCGATCTCGACGGCGAGTTCCCGCAGCTCGACGAATTCCACCTCGACGCCGGAAACCTGCTGCCCGACGGCGGCGGCGAGCCGCTCCCCGAGCAGTCGCGTGGACGACGGGACACTCAGCCCGGCGGAAACGACGACGAGCTTCACGACGTGACCTCCTCGGAATTGCCCTCGGTGTTCTTCTTGGCCAGCAGCGATTCGTGCGTGGGCGCCTCCGGGACGTTCGTCCCGCGCCCCACGGCGAATTCCTTCCGCAGCACCGGCACGACCTCTTCGCCCAGCATGTCGAGCTGTTCGAGGACGGTCTTCAGCGGCAGTCCGGCGTGGTCGATCAGGAACAGCTGGCGCTGGTAGTCCCCCGCGTACTCACGGAACTTGAGCGTCTTCTCGATGACCTGCTCCGGCGTCCCCACGGTCAGCGGGGTCTGCGCGGAGAAGTCCTCCAGGGAGGGCCCGTGCCCGTAGACCGGCGCGACGTCGAAATACGGCCGGAATTCCCGGATCGCGTCCTGCGAGTTCTTCCGCATGAAGATGTGTCCGCCGAGTCCGACGATCGCCTGCTCCGGCGTCCCGTGCCCGTAGTGCGCGAATCGCGTGCGGTACAGGTCGATCATCCGCTTGGTGTGGTCGGACGGCCAGAAGATGTTGTTGTGGAAGAACCCGTCCCCGTAGTACGCGGCCTGTTCCGCAATTTCCGGCGACCGGATGGAACCGTGCCAGACGAACGGCGGGACGTCGTCCATCGGCCGGGGGGTCGAGGTGAATCCCTGGAGCGCCGTCCGGAATTTCCCTTCCCAGTTCACGACGTCCTCGCGCCACAGGCGGCGCAGCAGGGCGTAGTTCTCGATCGCCAGGTTGATGCCTTCGCGGATGTCCTGCCCGAACCAGGGGTAGACCGGGCCGGTGTTGCCGCGGCCCATCATGAGGTCGACGCGGCCGTCGGCCAGGTGCTGGAGCATCGCGAAGTCCTCGGCGATCTTCACCGGGTCGTTCGTCGTGATCAGCGTGGTGGAGGTGGAGAGGATCAGCTTCTCGGTCTGCGCGGCGATGTAGCCGAGCATCGTGGTGGGCGAGGACGGCACGAACGGCGGGTTGTGGTGCTCGCCGGTCGCGAAGACGTCGAGCCCGACCTCCTCGGCCTTGAGCGCGATGGCGACCATCGCCTTGATCCGCTCACGCTCGGTCGGCGTCCGCCCGGTCGTGGGGTCCGGCGTGACGTCACCGACGGTGAAGATCCCGAACTGCATGCCCGCTCACCCTCCAAGTTGTTGACCGTTAAACTATACCGCCGAAACACATCCCTCTCCAGCGGTATTCCCCGCCCTACGATCACCCCATGGCGGCACTCCACGACACCCGAGGCATCGTCGACCCCGTAACCCTCCTCACCCGCGTCCGCTTCCGCCGCTACCTCCCCGCACCTCCCCTGCGCCCGTACATCGAGCGCTACTGGCTGATCGACTGGGACCTCCCCACCCCGTACACCTCACGAGTGATCCCCCACCCCTCGGTCAACGTCACCTTCCAGTGGGACGGCCCCGAGGGCACCCCCTACACCGAGCTGACCGGCATCCCCCGCGGGCTCTACACCCGCACCCTCACCGGCCGCGGCAGGGTGTGCGGCGCGAAATTCCGCCCGGGAGCGATCCGCGCCCTGACCCCGGGGGTACCCTCGACACACTGGACGGGCCGGGTGCTGTCCCTGGAGGGGGCAGTGCGAGAGGGGTCACTGCGGGAGGGACCGGGCACGGGGACGACGCCGGCGGGACGGACGTCCGCGCAGGCACCGGATCGGACGCGCACGCGGGCCGAGGGGCCGACGCTCCACAACGCGCCGCCC
>DATCQX010000675.1:0-8901 GCA_036569285.1 Streptomyces sp. | reverse complement strand
TGGTTGATCGCGGTGAGGAAGATGATCGGAATGTCCCTGGTCCGCTCCCGACGCTTGATGTGCGCGGCCGTCTCGAATCCATCCATTCCCGGCATCTGGACGTCCAGCAGAATGACCGCGAAGTCGTCCGTCAGCAGTGCTTTGAGCGCCTCTTCCCCGGACGATGCCCGCACCAGTGTCTGATCCAGCGCCGAGAGGATCGCCTCCAGCGCCAGCAGATTCTCCGGCCGGTCATCGACCAGGAGGATCTTGGCCTTCTGCACCATGGCCCGCCCTCCTCGCCCCGGCAGTGCACCGGGCGCCGCCCCTGGGGACGACTCCTTTGCGCCGCCCTTCCTTGTTGCCGGTCATGGTAGCCGCACCCCGACCGCCACCACACCCTGTCACCGCGATGTCACAGTGCACGCAGCAGGAACGTAAGGGGAGACCAGAAGGTTCCCCGAACACCGTCCCGCTGCCCAGCGCCGACCACCCTGAGTCAACGCCTCACGGCACCTTCACACACTCTCCCTCACCCTTCCCGCATCCACTGCACCATCACGGACAGCAGATGGTCCGGGTCCACCGGCTTGGTCACATAGTCGGACGCACCGGAGTCGAGGGCCTTCTCCCGGTCGCCCTTCATCGCCTTCGCGGTGAGCGCGATGATCGGCAGCCCCGAGAACTGCGGCATCCTGCGGATCGCCGACGTCGTCGCGTAGCCGTCCATCTCCGGCATCATGATGTCCATCAGGACGACGGCGACGTCGTCGTGCTGCTCCAGCACCTCGATGCCCTCGCGGCCGTTCTCGGCGTACAGCACCGACAGCCCGTGCTGTTCCAGGACGCTGGTGAGCGCGAAGACGTTGCGGATGTCGTCGTCGACGATGAGCACCTTGTCGCCGCTGAACCGGATGTTCACGCGCGTGTGCGCGGTGTGCTCCTCACCGGACGCGGCGGACGCGGACCGCCTCCGGCGCCGGAAGAGCGCCGCCGCCCCGTTCTGCGTCTCGTGGTACGACTTCACCTCGGCGGGCGTCTCGATCTCCACCGGCGCGGGTGCCGGCAGTTCGGTGAGCGCCGTGAGCCCGTTCTCGGAGGCCACCAGATCGCCCGCCTCCAGCGCCGGCACGGCCTGCTGGTAGCCCTGCGGAGGCAGCTCACTGGTGCGCACCGGCAGGTACAGGGTGAACGTGGAGCCGCGGCCGGGCTCGCTCTGGGCGTAGATCTCACCGCCGAGGAGCTGCGCGATCTCCCGCGAGATGGACAGGCCGAGCCCGGTGCCGCCGTACTTGCGGCTGGTCGTCCCGTCGGCCTGTTTGAACGCCTCGAAAATCACCCGCATCTTGCTCGCGGCGATCCCGATGCCGGTGTCGGTCACGGAGAACGCGATCAGCGGGGCGTCCGCGTCGGCCAGCGAACCGGCCTCCAGGAGCTGCTCCCGGATCACGACGGGGACGTCCGCGCCTGCCGGCCTGATCACCAGCTCGACGGAGCCGGAGTCGGTGAACTTGACCGCGTTGGACAGCAGGTTGCGCAGCACCTGGAGGAGCCGCTGCTCGTCGGTGTGGAGGGTGGCGGGCAGCTCAGGGGAGACCCGTACGGACAGGTCGAGGCCCTTCTCGGCGGTCAGCGGCCGGAAGGTGGCCTCCACGTAGTCCACGAGCTGCACGAGGGCGATCCGGGTCGGGGAGACGTCCATCTTGCCCGCCTCGACCTTCGACAGGTCGAGGATGTCGTTGATGAGCTGGAGCAGGTCGGAACCGGCGCCGTGGATCGTCTCGGCGAACTCGACCTGCTTCGGGGAGAGGTTGCCCTCGGCGTTGTCGGCCAGCAGCTTCGCGAGGATGAGCAGCGAGTTGAGCGGGGTGCGCAGCTCGTGCGACATGTTCGCGAGGAACTCGCTCTTGTACCGCATGGACACGGCGAGTTGCTCGGCGCGCTCCTCCAGGACCTGCCGGGCCTCCTCGATCTCGGTGTTCTTCACCTCGATGTCCCGGTTCTGCCGGGCCAGCAGCTCGGCCTTCTCGCCCAGTTCGGCGTTGGACGCCTGGAGCGCCTTCTGCCGCTGCTCCAGCTCTCCCGACCGCTCCTGGAGCTGTTCGGCCAGCTCCTGCGACTGCTTCAGCAGACGTTCCGTCTTGGTGTTGACGGAGATCGTGTTGACGCTCGTCGCGATCATCTCGGCGATCTGGTTGAGGAAGTCCTTCTGGATCTGCGTGAACTCCCCGAACGACGCCAGCTCGATCACGCCGAGCACCTTGCCCTCGAACAGCACGGGCAGGACGATCACCTGCGCGGGCGGCGCCTCCCCGAGCCCCGAAGAGATCTTCAGGTAGCCGCTGGGCGCGTTGGAGACGAGGATCGTGCGCTTCTCCAGCGCGGCCGTCCCCACGAGCCCCTCACCGGGCTTGAACGACGTCGGCATGGACCCCATCGAGTAGCCGTACGAGCCGAGCATCCGCAGCTCGTACCGGTCGGGTCCGGAGTCGGAGACCGGCATGCTCAGGAAGAACGCACCGTGCTGGGCGGTGACCAGGGGCGGCAGCTCGCTCATGATCAGCGAGGCGACGTCGACCTGGTCGCGCCGGCCCTGCAGCAGGGCCGACACGCGCGCGAGGTTGCCCTTGAGCCAGTCCTGTTCCTTGTTGGCGATCGTCGTGTCCCGCAGGTTCGCGATCATCTTGTTGATGGTGTCCTGGAGTTCCTGGATCTCCCCGGACGAGTCCACGTCGATCTTCAGGCTGAGGTCGCCCCTGGTCACCGCGCTCGCCACCCGGGACATCGCGCGCACCTGCCGGGTGAGGTTCCCGGCCATCTCGTTCACGGACTCGGTGAGGTCGCGCCACGTGCCGTCGACATCGCGCACGCGCGCCTGTCCGCCGAGCGCCCCTTCGGTGCCCACCTCGCGGGCCACGCGGGTGACCTCCTCGGCGAAGCTGGACAGCTGGTCGACCATCGTGTTGATCGTCGTCTTCAGCTCCAGGATCTCGCCGCGCGCGTCGATGTCGATCTTCTTGGTCAGGTCGCCCTTGGCGATGGCCGTCGTCACCATCGCGATGTTGCGGACCTGTCCGGTCAGGTTGGACGCCATCTGGTTCACCGACTCGGTGAGGTCTTTCCAGGTGCCCGACACGCCCGGGACGTGCGCCTGGCCGCCCAGGATGCCGTCCGTGCCCACCTCGCGGGCCACCTTGGTGACCTGCTCGGCGAACGAGCTGAGCGTCTTCACCATGGTGTTGAAGGTGTCGGCGAGCTGCTGGACCTCGCCGCGCGCCTCGATCGTCACCTGTCGTGTCAGGTCGCCGTTGGCGACGGCCGCCGCGACCTGGGAGATGTTGCGCACCTGCATGGTCAGGTTCTTGGCCATCAGGTTGACGTTGCCGCTGAGGTCCTTCCAGATGCCCGTGACCCCGGGAACGTGCGCCTGCCCGCCCAGGATGCCCTCGGTGCCCACCTCGCGGGCCACCCGGGTCACCTGCTCCGCGAAGCTGGACAGCTGGTCGACCATCGTGTTGACCGTCGTGACCAGCTCGAGGATCTCGCCCTTGGCGTCGACAGTGATCTTCTTGGACAGGTCGCCCTTGGCGACGGCGGTGGTCACCTCGGCGATGTTGCGGAGCTGGGTGGTCAGGTTGTTCGCCATGAAGTTCACGGACTGCGTGAGGTTCTTCCAGGTGCCCGAGAGCCCCTGCACCTCCGCCTGGCCGCCGAGGATGCCCTCGGTGCCCACCTCGCGCGCGACCCGGGTCACCTGCTCCGCGAACGACGACAGCTGATCGACCATCGTGTTCAGCGTGTTCTTCAGCTCCAGGATCTCCCCGCGCGCGTCCACGGTGATCTTCTGGGAGAGGTCACCGCGCGCGACCGCCGTGGCGACCTGCGCGATGTTGCGGACCTGTGCGGTCAGGTTGCCGGCCATGCCGTTCACGGAGTCCGTGAGGTCCCGCCACACCCCGGCCACCCCGGGCACCTGCGCCTGCCCGCCCAGCCGCCCGTCGGTGCCCACCTCGCGGGCCACTCGGGTCACCTGCTCGGCGAACGACGACAGCTGATCGACCATCGTGTTGATCGTGTTCTTCAGCTCAAGGATCTCCCCGCGCGCGTCCACGTCGATCTTCTGCGACAGGTCACCGAGCGCCACGGCTGTCGTCACCTGAGCGATCTGACGCACCTGAGAGGTCAGATTTCCGGCCATGAAGTTGACGGAATCGGTCAGTTCCTTCCACGTCCCCGACACCCCGTCCACCCGCGCCTGCCCGCCGAGCCGCCCCTCCGTACCCACGTCCCGGGCCACCTTCGTGACCTGGTCCGCGAAGAGCGACAGCTGGTCGACCATCCGGTTCACGGTGTTCTTCAGCTGGAGCATCTCGCCGGCCACGTCGACGGTCACCTTCTGCGACAGGTCACCGTTGGCCACGGCCGTCGTCACCTGGGCGATGTTGCGGACCTGCCCGGTGAGGTTGCGGAACGCCGTGTTGACGGAGTCCGTCAGGTCCTTCCACGTCCCGGCCGCCCCCGACACCTGCGCCTGCCCGCCCAGCTCACCCTCGACGCCGACCTCCCGCGCCACCCGGGTCACCTCGGCCCCGAACGCCGACAGCTGGTCCACCATCCCGTTGACGGTGTTCTTCAGCTCCAGCATCTCGCCGGCCACGTCGACGGTCACCTTCTGCGACAGATCGCCGTTGGCCACCGCCGTCGTCACATAGGCGATGTCCCGCACCTGCGTGGTGAGGTTGCGGAACACCGTGTTGACGGAGTCCGTCAGGTCCTTCCACGTCCCCGACACACCGGGGACGTTCGCCTGCCCGCCGAGGCGTCCCTCGGAACCCGTCTCGTTGGCGACCCGCGTCACTTCGTCCGCGAAGATCCGCAGCGTCTCCGTCATCTGGTTGATCGTGTCCGCGAGTTGCGCGACCTCCCCGCGCGCGGGGACGGTCACCTTGCGGGACAGGTCGCCGTTGGCGACGGCCGTCGTCACCTCGGAGATCCCGCGCACCTGGGCCGTCAGGTTCCCGGCCATGGTGTTCACGGAGTCGGTGAGCTCCTTCCACACCCCGTCCACACCCCGCACCTGCGCCTGCCCGCCGAGGATGCCCTCGGTGCCCACCTCACGGGCGACACGGGTCACCTCGGAGGAGAACGCGGAGAGCCGGTCGACCATCGCGTTGACGGTCTCCTTCAGCTCCAGCATCTCGCCGGCCACATGGACGGTGACCTTCCGCGACAGATCGCCGTTGGCCACCGCCGTCGTCACCAGCGCGATGTCCCGCACCTGCGCCGTCAGCCGGTCCGCCATGGTGTTGACGGACTCCGTCAGGTCCTTCCACGAACCCGACATCCCGCGCACCTGCGCCTGCCCGCCGAGCTTGCCCTCGGTGCCGACCTCGCTGGCCACGCGCGTGACCTCGTCCGTGAACGTGGACAACTGGTCGACCAGGTTGTTGACGACCCGCCCGACCTTCAGGAACTCGCCCCGCAGCGGATGCCCCGCCCCCTCCGGGAGGTGCGCCCGCAGCTCCATGCGCGGCGACAGATCGCCCTCCGCGACCGCCGACAGCACCCGGCTGACCTCGGACACCGGCCGCGCGAGATCGTCGACCAGCGAGTTCGAGGCGTCGATGGCCGCCGCCCACGACCCCTCGCAGACACCCGTCTCCAGACGCTCGGTGAGCTTGCCCTCACGGCCCACCATGCGCCGCACGCGCGCCAGCTCACCCGTCAGATGCAGGTTCCGGTCGGCCACCTCGTTGTAGACGGCCGCGATCTCCGACATCACCCCGTCGCCGGACACCGTGAGCCGCTTGCGGAAGTTGCCGTCCCGCATGGACACCAGGGCGGCCAGGAGCCGGTTCAGGGCAGCCGTGTCGACCACGGTCGTCCCTCCCGCGCGCCCGGCACGCGGCCCGCTCCTGACACGCGCCTTCGTGCCCCGCGTCGCTGCGCCAGACTCCACTTGTCCCTCCCGCACGGGTCGACCCCTACCAGTACTGCCGCGTTTCGCAGCCCGATGTAATCAGGCCACAGTGAAGGCTGCTGCCCGACGTACACGGAAGACACCCAGTCTGCCCGGACCTTCACAAGAAGCTTGCCCAGTGTTTCACCCTCGACGAACACGGCCATAACACTTCGGCGGCTGCGCACATCGTCCGCACAATCCCGGGGCGGGAACACGGGCGACCGGCATCCACGCCACCCCGGAAGGTCAGTAACCTTGCACTGGCTGTCCAGCCGCGCCGGCCCGACCCGGCCTGGGCGGTGGCACCAGCACGAGCGGGCAGCGGAGGGGCGGCCGACGTAATGACCACCGGACTGATTCCCGGGGGACAGCCCCCGGACCCCCGGCCGGCCGGCCCACGCCCGCCCCAGCCCCGCCACCCGGACGACCGGGAAGCACTGTCCGCCGACGACCGGCCGAGGAGTTCTGTGATCACCGCGCGCGCGGCTGCCAGTTTCGAGCCTGCGGGACGATCGGTCGCGACCGCCCGCGCCTTCGTCCGCGACACCCTCCAAGGATGGGGCTTCGCCGACATCGTGGACGACGCCGTCGTCCTCACCAGCGAACTCGTCACCAACGCCGTCATCCACGCGGGCACCCACGCCGACGTCCTGTGCCTGCGCAGCGACGACGGCGTACGCATCGAGGTCTCCGACCGCTACCCGGAACGCGAGATCCCCCTCCAGGGCGCCCTGCCCGCCATGAGCAACCCCGACCGCGAGGGCGGACGCGGACTCCAGCTCTGCTCGGCGATCGCGGGCCGCTGGGGTGTCGAGTACACGCCCACCCACAAGAACGTCTGGTTCCAGCTCGCCCTGCCCGAACGCGCGGTGGGCACCCGCGCGGCCGGCCCGTCCCTGCCGGTCGGCCTCCTGCCGCTCACCGACGGCCGGGTGCGGGTCGCCGTCGTCCAGATCGACCGCACGGGCGCGATCTCCGCCTGGAACGAGGACGCCGAGGACATCTTCGGCTACCCCGCCGACCAGGTCACCGGCAAACCCCTCACCGACCTCGCCGCCTGGCCGCACACCCCGGGCACCGCCACCGGCATCGCCGAGGCCCTCCAGCTCTCCCGCTGGGAGGGCAGCTACGGCATCCGCGGCGCCGACGGCCGCGTCACCCCCGTCTACGCCTCCCACCTGCGCGTCCGCGACGCCGGCGGCGAACCCTCCACCGTCTGCCTGCTGGTGCGCGACCACGAGCGCGCGGTCCTCCAGACCCCGGCCCGCGTCCCGGCGAGCGACACCGCCACGTCGTCCGACTCCCCGAACGCCGACCCGTTCGAGGTCTTCATCGGCTCCCCCGCGCCGGACGACCTCGACGGCCTCCTCCAGCGGACGGTCGAACGCGCGCGGGACATGCTCGACGCGGACGCCGCTTTCCTGCTCCTCGCGACGGACGACGAGACGGAACTGGAGGTCCGCGCCTCCACCGGCCTGCCCTCCACCCGCCAGCGGTTCGCCCGCGTCCCCGTCGAGGCGGGCCCCGGCCGCTACGGCTCCGCCCGCATGCCCGCCGTCCACGAGGACCTGACGGCCGTCCCCGGCGCCGTCCCCCTCCTGAACGGCACCGGCATGCGGGCCGTCGTCACCGTCCCGCTCAAGGTCGAGGGACGTCTGACGGGCTCGCTGGGCGTCGCCTCCGAATCGCCGGGCCGCTACTCCAACGAGGAGGCGCTGCGCCTCCAGTTCGCCGCGGACCGCATCGCCCTCGCCGTCGAGTCCGCGCGCCTCGGCGAGCTGGAGCGGCTGCGCAGAGGCTCCCTCAGCTTCCTCGTCGAGGCCTCCGACCTCCTCGCCGGCACCCTGGACCGCGACCAGACCCTCGCCCTCATGGCACAGATGACGGTGCCGACGCTGGCGACCTGGTGCGCCGTCTACACGATCGCCGACCAGGCGTCGGACCCCTACCTGTCGTACGTCCTGCACGAGGACGAGGAACTCATCGACGGCATCAAGTCGTTGCTCTCCAAAACGCCCCCGCCGGACCCGGTACCCACCCCCGGCGCCCGCGTCTGGACCGCCCCCGGCCAGGCGGCCCACGAGGCGGCGCTGCGCAGCTCGATGCGCAGCCTCGGCCTGTCCGGCGGCCCCGCGCGCCCCGTCTCCTCGGGCATCGGCCCCACCCTCGCGACGGCCTCGGCGGTCGGCGGCGAGACCGTCGTCCTGCCGCTGGTCGCCCGCAACCGCGTCATCGGCATGCTGACCCTCGGCAAACCGACCGACGAACACTTCCGCCAGGAGATCCTCGAACTCGCCGAGGACCTCTCCCGCCGGGCCGCCCTCGCCCTCGACAACGCCCGCCTCTACTCCGAGCGCACCGCCATCAGCCAGGCCCTCCAGCGCAGCCTCCTGCCCCCGGGCCTGCCCGAGATCGACGGCGTCGAGGTCGACGTCATCTACCGCGCGGCCGGCGAGGGCAACGAGGTCGGCGGCGACTTCTACGACGTCTTCCCGATCAGCGACGGCGCGTACGGCTTCGCCATCGGCGACGTCTGCGGCACCGGCCCCAACGCGGCGGCGGTCACCGGCCTCGCCCGCCACGCCCTTCGCCTGCTCGCCAGAGAGGGCCTCAGCGGCCCGGCGGTCCTGGAGCGCCTCAACTCCGCGATCCTCGACGAGGGCGCCCGCAGCCGCTTCCTGACGCTCCTCTACGGCGAGCTGCGGCCCCAGGAGGACGGCAGCGCCGAACTGAAGGTCGTCTGCGCCGGCCACCCCCTCCCGCTGCGCCTGCGCCAGGACGGCACAGTCGAGCCCGCCGCCGAACCCCAGCCCCTCCTGGGCGTGATCGAGGACCTGGAGCTGTACGAGCAGACGGTCACCCTCGACCCCGGTGACGTCCTCCTCTGCGTCACCGACGGCGTCACGGAACGCCGCGAGGGCACCCGCATGCTGGGCGACGACGGCCTCGCCGACGTCCTC
>DATCQX010000674.1:0-8042 GCA_036569285.1 Streptomyces sp. | reverse complement strand
CAGCGGAGTCGCAGGAGGGGTTGGCGGAGGGATTCGGTGGGGGGCCCGAGGTGGTCACCGCTGTCGCCGACGTGACCAATGACGCCGAGCTGGCGGCAGCCGTCAAGCTCGGTACGGAACGGCTGGGCGGGATCGATGTGCTCGTCAACAACGCCGGGGTCGCAGGGCCGGCGGGGCCCGCGTGGGAGAGCGATCCGGTGGAGTGGCAGCGGACGATGGACGTCAATCTGGGGGGCACCCTGGCCGCGTGCCGGGCGGTGGTGCCCGGGATGATCGAGCGGGGGCGGGGGAGGGTCGTCACGATCTCCAGTCATGCCGGGCACACGCGCTGGCCCTACGTCAGCGCCTACTCGGTGTCCAAGGCGGCGGTCAACAAGCTCACCGAGAACCTGGCGATCGAGCTTCTCCCGCACGGCATCGCAGCCTTCAGCTACCACCCCGGCCTCCTCGACCTCGGCCTGGGAGCCACCCCCGCCC
Source organism: Streptomyces sp. (assembly GCA_036569285.1). Classification (GTDB taxonomy): domain Bacteria; phylum Actinomycetota; class Actinomycetes; order Streptomycetales; family Streptomycetaceae; genus Streptomyces. The sequence continues at coordinate 7,565 of DATCQX010000674.1, read as the reverse complement.
ACGAGACGGAGAACCCCTGGCAGCGCCGCGTCGACTCCTGGCTCGCCTCCCAGCGCCGGGCGGGCCGTTACGCCTCCCTCGACGCCTCCCTCGGCAACCTCCTGCGCCTGGTGAGCGGCGAGGCCGACGCGCTGACGGGCCGTTACCTCACGTACGAGGACGACCTGACGGCCCTGATAGCCGCCGCCGACTGAACCCCGACGGAGAGTCAGACGCCGGAAGGCCGGTCACCGGGAAGGTCGGTGCCGGCCTCCTGGAACGCCCGCAACACGTCGAGGAACCCCGTCCGCCCCCACACCGCCACCCCGAACACGGTCACGAAGACGGCCGTCAGATGCACCGCCCCCGGCACATCCCGCTCCGACATCGCCCGCAACGCCGTCCGGTCCCCCCGCGCCCACGCCCGCGTCGCCTCCGACACCGCGAACTCGTAGTGCGGCGGCGCCACCGAGGCCACCTCGTCCGCGGACCGCGCGATCCGCTCCGACGGCTGCCGCCCGCCCGCGAGGTCCATGATCCCGACCGTCGTGTTCAACAGCCCGCTCAGCACCGCGTACACCTCCACCCAGCCCCTTTCGTCCAGCCCGGCCAGCGCACCCTCCACCCCCTTCGCGTCCCCGTCCACATACCCCCGCAGGACGCCCAGCGCCCGGTCACGACAGCCGCTCTCCAACGCATCGCTCATACCACCGACCCTAGGGATCCCCCCGTCCCACCAGATCGGTCCCGCGACGCATCGCCCCTCGGCAGAAAGCACTAGGACCCCGGCCGACTGCGGAGAACAGAAAAAGGCCGGTCAGCCGGTACTCTGTGGCCCTCCGGGGAAGAGGTATCGCGACCGCCCCGCCCCCCACCGAACGCCTCCAGGCGAACCGTTACGCCTGGTGACCCGAGGAACTCCATGAGCGACGCGCGTTACTCCCGTCTGGCCGCCGACCACCTCCCCACCGACCTCGCCCAGAAGTGGACGGCCCTCCTGCGCCCCTGCGCCCGCCTGCGCCCCGCCACCGACACCGAACCGGTCGTGGCGATCCTGGGCGGCACCCCGGAACTCCCCGCCGGCACCCCCTGGCCGCAGTGGCCCGATCGCGGCCCCCTGGCCTTCATCGCCTCCGTCGACTGCGCCGCCCTGCCCCGCGAGACCCTCCCGCGGGAGTTCCCGTCGGACGGCACCCTGCTGTTCTTCTTCTACGACGGCCAGCTCGACGAGGACGTCATCGTCTCCGCCCACGACCCCGACACCCGGGCAGGCGCCCAGATCCTGTACGTCCCGGCGGACACCCCCGTCACCGAGGCGGACACCCCCGCGCCCCTGACCGCCTACCCGTGCCTGCCCCTCACCGCCGACGTCGAGGAGAGCGCCCCCGACCTGTGGCTGCCCCAGGCCCGCCGCGCCCTCCTCGGCGACACCCTGCCCTGGCCCCACCCGCGTGAGACCCCGGCCGAACTCCGGCCGTTCGTCCGGGCGTTCTCCCGGATGCGCACCAGCATGGGACACCAGATAGGCGGCCACCCGATCCCCCTCCAGGGCCCGGTGGAGTACGAGATCGCCCACGAGGACGACGAGGCGCAGCGCTGGCTCCTGCTCGCCCAGTTCGACAGCGAGCTCAAGATGCCCTGGGCCGACGAGGGCACCCTGTACTGGCTGATCCGCCCCGAGGACCTCGCCGCCCGCCGCTTCGACCTGGCCCGCTTCACCGCCCAGTGCTGACGGCGTGATCCGCCGCCGGGTGGGGGAGACGCGCCGTCAGCTCCCACGCGCCCCCGCCCGCCGGCCCCGCCGTGAACCGCCCGCCGAGCGCCCCGACCCGCTCCCGCAGCCCGATCAGCCCGTAACCGGAGCCCCCGGCGTCCGCGCGCACCCTCCCCGCAGGGTTCGTGATCTGGACGAACGTCTCGGGAGGCGCGTAGGAGACGCGGACGGTCACCGGGGCGCCGTCCGCGTGCTTGCGGGCGTTCGTCAGGGCCTCCTGGACGAGGCGGTAGACGGCGAGCCGGTGCGTGGTGGGCGCGAGCGCGGGGGTGCCGTCCATGACGAGGGCGACGCGCTGGCCGGCCGCGCGCGCCTCCTCGACCAGCTCCCGCACCTCCCGTACGGCGGGCCGCAGGGCGGGGGAGTCGGTGTCGCGGAGCGCGCCCAGGACCTCGCGCAGGTCGGTCAGCGCCGCCACCGACGTCTCCCGCAGCAGCGCGAGCCGCTCGCGGACCGGTTCGGGGAGGCCGTCCCTGGTGGTCAGGACCCCGGTGTGCAGGGCCAGCAGGCTGAGCCGGTGCGCGAGGACGTCGTGCATCTCGGCGGCGATCTTGGACCTCTCCGCCGTCCGCGCCGCCTCTTCCCGCAGCTCCGTCTCGACGCGCAGGTGCCTCAGGTCGGAGGTGAGGGCGTCGAGGAGCCTGCGCCGGTTGCCGATCCACAGTCCGACGGCGACGGCGAGGCCCGGCAGCAGCAGGGTCGCCGAGTAGGTGGACGCCGTCCACAGGGCGGTCGCCCGGTAGCTCAGCAGGTTCCCGGCGAGCGCCGCCGCCGCGCAGCCGAGCGCCGCCCACGCCCGCAGGTCCACGGCGACGGTGAACAGCGCGAGGGCCAGCATCGGCAGCAGCGGGAGCCCGAACCACGCGGTCGCGGCGGTCACCACGAGCGGCGCCACCGGCCACCGCAGCCGGGGCGCGAGCAGCACCGCCCCGCACACCGCGCCCGCCACGGTGACCGGCACCAGCAGCTCCCGCGCGGCGCCCACCGGCGTCGTCGCCGCGCACAGCACGACCAGGACCACCCACCCGTAGGCGGCCCACTTGCGGCTCGCTCCCCAGCTCACGCTGGTCATCCTAGGCACGCGGACCCGAACGGGGCGGCCCGTGACGCCGTCAAGGACCGCCCCTCACACAGGAGTTACACCGCGACGGGCGCCGCGAGCCGTCCGCGCCGGGCCAGCGCCGCCACCGACGCCGCGCACGCGAGGCCGGTGAGGGTGAGCGCCGTCCACGTCAGCCACAGGGCGTCGTGGCGGCGGGCGAAGTCCCACAGGGCGCCGGTGACGAGGTTGCCGAGGGTGATGCCGAGGCCGGAGACCGTGTTGTACAGCCCGTAGTGCGTGGCGACGAGCCGGTCACCGGAGAGGGCGACGACCGTGTCCATCTCGAAGGGGTAGACGACCGCCGACCCGACCGCGAGCAGCACCACCGCCAGCACCAGGCCGAACAGCACCGCGTACGACGACCCGCGCGGCACGAGGGCCAGCGGCAGGAACGCCACCCCCATCGCCGCGAGCCCCCGCACGAGCGCCTCGTCGGCCCGCCACCGCCCCTTCGCCCAGCCGGTGAGCCGCAGTTGGCCCACCACGGCGACGGCGGCCGACACCACGAACAGGCCGCTGGTGACCGCCGTGCCCTTCGACCCGAGCGCGTCCTCCGCCGCGAGCGGCAGCGCCAGATACACCTGGAACGTCAGGACGTACGAGCCGATCATCGCGGCCGAGAACAGCAGGAACGGCCGGTTCGCGACGACCGTCCGCCACTGCGCCAGCACGCTTTCCCGCTCGCCTTCGCCCGGGGCCGTCCCGCGCCGCACGGGCAGCGCCCGCCACTGGAGGAGGCTGAGCCCCGCGAAGATGGCCGCCGCGAGCGCGCACACGAGCCGGAAGTCGGCCGCCAGCAGGGCGAGTCCGACGAGCGGGCCGAGCAGCATGCCCGCCTGGTAGTAGACGTTGAACGTCGCGAACGCGTCCACGCGCCGCTCGCCCGCCTCGGCGGCGAGATACGCGCGCACCGCCGGGTTGAACAGCGCCCCCGCGAACCCGGTCGCGGCCGACGCGGCGATCAGCGCGGGCAGGCTGTCCACCCAGCCGAGCAGCCCGAACCCGACCGTCCGCAGCAGGCACCCCGCCATGATCGGCACCTTGTACCCGAACCGGTCGGCGATCGTTCCGCCTATCAGGAACATGCCCTGCTGCGAGAAGTTGCGCACCCCGAGGACCAGCCCGACGGCCCACGCGGCGAGCCCGAGCCCGTCCGACAGGTGCGCGGCGAGGTAGGGCATGAGCATGTAGAACGCGAGGTTGATGGCGAACTGGTTGACCATCAACAGCCGTACGGCGGGAGGGAAGGAACGGGTCTGCCGCCACAGGTTCCTCATCGGGCGATCCCCGTCACGGCGAGCGGGTCGACGACGTGGGTGCAGCGGGTCCAGCGGGTGACGGTCCGCTCGTGGCTCGCGGCGATCTCGTCCGGCTCGTCGGCCGGCGGACGCCCCGTCAGCTCGTGCCGTCGGCAGAAGTCGTCGTCGAACACCGTCCCGACGTACCGCTGCGGGCCGTCCGGGAAGACGGCGGCGATCCGGTCCTCGGCGGGCAGCGTGCGCGCCAGCCAGCGGGCGACCAGGGCGACCGCGCCGACGCTCCAGCCGCCGGTCGCGTAGTGGCTGCGGGCGAGGTGGCGGGCCGCCCACACGGACTCCGGGGCGGCGACCCAGTGCACCTCGTCGAACAGGTCGTACGCCACGTTGCGGGGGTAGATGCTGGAGCCGAGGCCGCGCATCAGCCGCGTCCCGGCGGGCTGGCCGAAGATCGTCGAACCGGTCGTGTCGACGCCGACGACCCGCAGCCCGGGGAAGTAGCCGCGCAGCACGGACGCGATCCCGGCGGAGTGCCCGCCGGTGCCGACCGAGACCACCAGCGTGTCGATCCGGCCGAGTTGGGCGACGAGTTCACGGGCCAGCGGCGCGTACGCGGCCACGTTGTCGGGGTTGTTGTACTGGTCCGGGCACCACGCGCCCGGCTCGGCGGCGAGGAGTTCCTCCACGCGCCGTCGCCGGGCCTCCTGCCAGCCGCCCTCGGGGTGCGGCGTCGTCACCAGCTCCACCCGGGCGCCGTACGCCGTCAGCAGCCCCGTCATGAGGGGCTCCATACCGGGGTCGGTGACGACGGTGACGGGGTGGCCGTACGTCGCGCCGGCCAGCACCAGGCCGAGGCCGAGCGTCCCGGACGTCGACTCGACGATCCGGGCACCCGGCGCGAGCAGGCCGCGCTCGCGGGCCGCGCGGACCATGTACAGGGCGGTGCGGTCCTTGATGCCGCCCGGGTTGTGGCCCTCCAGCTTGGCCCAGAAACCGCGTCCGGCGGCGGTGAAGGGCTCCCCGATCCACAGGACGGGGGTGTCGCCGACGAGCCCGGCGGGGGTGTGCAGGGGGTGCTTGGCGTCGGCCAGCAACTGGGACACCGGGCAGTGGGGGGTGTATGTCATGGCGTGCTTCTCCTGCGGCCGGGCGCGCGAGGGCGGCGGCCGTGGGTGAGAGGGGACGAGACGGGACCGGTGGAACGCCGGTCCTGTCAGGTCCGCCACACGCCGAGACGGGCCCGGTCGTTGCCGGGCGGGAGGGGCGGGGGCGGGGTGCCCGAGAGGCGGGGGAGCGAGGCCGTGGCCTGGTGGAGGGCGCCGGACGCCGTGGCGGGGGCCACGGCGCCGGTGGGGTCGTGGTCGCGGGACGGGTGGACGGCGGGGGCGTCGGAGTCCTCGCAGTGCTCCTGGGCGCCGTGGGACGGGTGGTCCGCCCCGTGCACGTCGCACGACTCCGTCATGACCAGGGAGTCCTTGCGCGACGACTCGGTGGACGTGGGTCCGTGGGCGCAGCACAGGACGTGGACGAGCGCGATCAGCGCGAACAGCAGCACCGCTCCGGCCCGGTGGGCGGAGCGGCTGCCTCGGCTGGCTGAAGCGGCTCGCATGAACGCAGACCTTAACCATGTGCGCACGTAAAGATTCTGTGAGTGGCCGATACAGGTCACCCGGTCGGCCGGTCCTCCCGCACGGCCCCGAACCCGTCGTACGGCCCCGGACACCAAGGGCCCGGGCGCCCCCGGACCGGCCGTCGCGCCTCCCTCCGGCGTCCTCGGGATCGGCCAGATCCTTATGGCGCACCACCCCGCCCGGCCCGGGTGATTCGGAGACCGGTGCGAAGGGGAAGGCGTTCACCATGAGCAACCACGACCCGGGGGACCACACCGGGCACTCCCACGGTGTGACGGCCGACGCGGACCGCCGCTGGCTGTCCGCCGCCCTCGCCCTCATCACCGTGTTCATGGCCGCCGAGGTCGTCGTCGGCGTCCTCGCCCGCTCCCTGGCGCTGATCTCCGACGCGGCGCACATGCTCACCGACGCCGTCTCCATCGTCCTCGCGCTCGTCGCGATGCGGCTGTCGGCCCGGCCCGCGCGCGGCGGCTTCACCTACGGCCTCAAACGCGCGGAGATCCTCTCCGCCCAGGCCAACGGGCTGACCCTGCTCCTGCTCGGCGCCTGGCTGGCGTACGAGGCGGTGCGCCGGCTGATCGAGCCGCCCGACGTCGAGGGCGGCCTGATGCTGGCCACCGCGCTCGCCGGCATCGCCGTCAACGTCGCCGCCACCTGGTGCGTCTCCAAGGCCAACCGCAGCTCCCTGAACGTCGAGGGCGCCTATCAGCACATCCTCAACGACCTGTTCGCGTTCATCGGGACGGCGATCGCCGCGCTGGTCGTCGTCCTCACCGGGTTCGCCCGCGCCGACGCGATCGCCACCCTCGTCGTCGTCGCGCTCATGGTGAAAGCGGGCTACGGGCTGGTCCGCGACTCGGGGCGGATCTTCCTGGAGGCGGCGCCCGTCGGCCTCGACCCCGACACGATCGGTGACGAACTCGCCGCCCGCGCCGGTGTCGTCGAGATCCACGACCTGCACCTGTGGACGATCACCTCCGGTGAGCCCGCGCTCTCCGCGCACGTCCTCGTCGTCCCCGGTGGCGACTGCCACGCCGTGCGCCGCGACCTCCAGCGCGTCCTGCGCGAGCGGCGCCGCATCACCCACACCACGCTTCAGGTCGACCACCTCGGTGACGACCTCCCGGACGCCGGCTGCGACGACGCCCACGGCCCGGTCCACCGCCCCGGACCCCACCCGCACTGAACGCCGGTTGTCACCCACGGACAACAACGCGGCCGTTCCTTGTAACTCCCGTACAGGGCAAGGTGGTTGAGCGGAAGGTATCGTCGTCCGGCCGATCCGCACCGACCGAGCGGCAGGAGCATCCGGCATGGACCCATTCGCCGTCGTCCCCCACCGGCTGGCGGACTGTCTGCGTCCGCACCTCGACGCCATCGCCGAGGAAGTGGAACGCGAAGTGCAGCTCCAGGTACCCGAGTACGCGCGACCCGCGGACGAGGCGTACGTACGCACCATCAGGGCCGGCGTCGGACAGGCGCTGGCCCTGTTCGTGGACCGGGTCGCCGGGAGTGCCGAGGACCGGGGGCGCGTCGTCCACACCTACCAGGCGATCGGGCGCGGCGAGGTCGACGAGGGACGCGGACTCGAAACGCTCCAGGCGGCGCTGCGGCTCGGCGGCCGGGCCGCCTGGCGGCGCATGATGACGGCCGCCGGCGAACTCGGCCTGGACTCCGGGGAGGTCGCGGCCCTCGCGGACGCCGCCTTCACCCACCTCCACGAGATCATGCAGGCGGCCACCGAGGGCCACACCGAGGCCCGCCTGCGCGGCTTCGGCGAGCTGCGAAGACGCCGGCAGCGCCTGCTGGACCTGCTCCTCACC
>DATCQX010000673.1:0-13611 GCA_036569285.1 Streptomyces sp. | reverse complement strand
CGACGACCCCGGCGCCGTCACCGTGCCCGGCGTGCAGGGTGAGGGCGGCCCGCTCGTGGGTGCGGATGACCAGGGCGCCGTCGACCAGGACGTGGTTGACCGGGCGGACGGTCGGCAGCGCCTGCCGGGTGAAGACGACCCTCCCCAGGGACACACTCCCCAGCAGCCTCAGCGCCTCGGCGTGACCGAGTTCGACGCTTCTGCGCGCGGGCATGGGGGTCGTGTCGTCGGTCATGGCGTCCCGTGAGTCGGTGAGGTCCGAAGGCGCGGAGGGAGCGGCGCCCCGGGGGTGGGCACCGCTCCTGTCTCCACTGTCTCTCCGGCACGATCCGTACGCTGGTGCCGTTGGTCCCTGTTCCGGGACCGGTCGGCCCTTCATGTCCGGGGGTCCGCGCGCCACGGGGGCGGGGCGGCCGTCCGCCGGCGTGATCGCTGTCCGGCCCGCGCGAGCACCCGGTCCTCCAGCCGGTCGGCCAGTTCCCCCGCGGTGGCCTCCTCGGCGTGGGCGATCACGACCGTGTCGCCCACCACGAGCCGTACCGTGGCCGACCAGGGCAGCCGGACGTGGTGCGCCGCCGCCTTCACCACGGTCAGGGTGCCCTCCACGGCCGGGAGCCCGAGACGGTCGCAGGCCGCCCCGACCTTCGTGAGGAGACGGGCCACCGTCTCGTCGTCCACCTCGCCCTGAGCCCGCACCCGTACAGCGTCACGCGTGGTCATGCGCTCACTTCCTTCTGGTCGGCTGTGGGCCCAGCCTCGTGCCGCGGACGGCCGGCGAAACAGGTGCTGTCGGTCCCTGCCCCGGGGCCGACCGGCCCTGCCGGGCGACTCGGCCCGTTCCCGGTGCCCGGTCGGAGCGCCGGCAGCGCAGGGCCGACCGGCCTCGGCGAGGGAAGGTCGGCTCACTGCGCCGCCGACTCTGCGGCGTCACCCTGGAGTTGACGGACAGTGAGAGGAGGAAACGCATGAGCGGCATGATCGAACGGCTGCCCGGCTGGCCGGTGCTGCCCGACCTGTTCGGCTGGGTCGAGTCCGGGCTGCCCGGTCTGCACGGCGCCCCGGGTCTGCACGGCATCCGTGTCGAGGAGCACCTGGCGGACGGCGCGTACGTGCTGCGCGCCGAGCTTCCGGGGGTCGACCCCGGCAAGGACGTGGAGATCACCGTCTCCGAGGGCGTGCTGACCCTGCGGGCCGAGCGCACCGAGGAAACCACCGAGAGGCACCGCACGGAGTTCCGTTACGGCACGTTCGCCCGTTCCGTCCGACTGCCCCTGGGGGCGAAGGGCGACGACGCGACCGCGGCGTACAAGGACGGTGTCCTGACCATCACGGTCCCGGTCCCCGAGGAGAAGACGGGCACCCGGACCATCCCGGTGCGAAGCGGCTGACGCAGGGGCCAGTCGTGACCGCACGAGTGCGCGGCCGGTGCGAACCGGCCGCGCACTTCCGTCCGCGCTCAGGAGACCGTCGGCACACGACGGCGGCGGACGTCGACGACGCCTTCCACGCCCCGCGCCGACACCTCGGCCTCCCGTCCGGCGCCGCCGGTCAGGGTGACGACCCCGTCGGCGACCTCGACCCCGATCCGGTCGTCCGCGATGGCGCGCCGCACCTCCCCGGCGATCTCCTCGTCCTCACGCAGGAACACCTTCAGCAGGTCGCCGCGGCTGACGACGCCTTCGAGCAGGCCCTCGGCGTCGATGACGAACAGCCGCCGCACCCGGCGGCGCGCCATGATGCGCGCGGCCTCGGGCACCGTGGTCCCGGCGTGCACGGTCACGGCCGGCGCGCTCATCAGCTCCCCGGCGGTCAGCGCCCCGGCCTTCGCCAGGTCCGCGAGGCGCTGCCGCTGGACGGTCCGGTCCGGGTCGCTGTCCCGGAACTCCTCCTTGGCGAGCAGGTCGGCCTCGGAGACGACTCCGATCACCCGGCCGTCGCCCTCCAGGACAGGGACCGCGGTGACCTGACGGCGCTCCATCAGCGTCACGACGTCCTTGAACACGGTCTGCCTGCCGACGGCGACGACGGCACGCGTCATCACGTCGCTCACGGTGTACGGGCTGGTCTCCATGTCGGCTCCTTCGCTGACGCCGGTGTTCCGGCTCCAGCGTGGATGCGGGCGCCCCGGGCGGGCCACGAGCCGCCAGGGCCCCGTGACGGGCCGGACGGCCCTCCGCGGCCGGGCCGTCCGGCGGGCCGTTCGCCCCATGTGCCGTATGTGGTGCGGGAGTTGACTGCGAGTGAGGGGAAGGTCCCCGACGAGGAGGCGAGAGCGGTGGGCACGAGTCTCACACCGGAGTTCTGGGAGCGCTTCACGGTGCTGCTCGTGGTGGCGATCGCCGTGACGGTCGTCCTCGGGGCGGCGCTCGACACACTCGCCGTCCGGCTGCTGCGGCACCGGACGCACGCCACTCCCCCGCGGCAGACCCCGCACCGGCTGCCCCGCACTCCCGCGCACTGCTGACACGGCGACGGCCGGGGCGTCCCCCCGGCCGTCGGTCCCTCACATCTGCGCGGGCACCGTCACGACGGGCACCCGCGCATGCCGCAGGCACTCCCGTACGACGGGACCGCCCGCGGGCAGCTCCCCCCTGCCGTGCGCGGAACGCCCCACGGCGAGCAGCACGGCCTCCCGGGCCCGCTCCAGCAGAACCTTCGCCGGCACCCCCTCGACGAGCACGGGCTGGACGGCGATGTCGACAGGTTCGCCCAGTGTCTTGACGACGCTCTCCTCCAGCACGCGCGCGGCCCGCTCCCGCTGCTGCGCGGCCCCGGGGCAGGAGGCGACGGAGGCGTAGGGCGCGAGCCGGTGCCCGGCCGGCTCCCAGGCGTGGACGGCGACCACCCGCGCGTGCAGCAGGCGGGCCTGTCCGGCGGCCCAGCGCAGGGCGGCCAGGGACTCCTCGGAGCCGTCGACGCCCACCACGATGTCGCTCATCTCGGCGGCCCTCCTTCATGGGTTTCACAGGCCTCATGTCAGAGCCTCGGCGGGGGCTCCCGTCTCCAGGGTCCGGCGCCGGATGTCCGGCTCACAGAGGCCGGACGGCCCCCGTCGGAGCCCCGGTAGGCCCCTCCCGGCGCCTGGGGGAGCACACGACGCTGAGCGGTGGAGAGCAGGTCTTCCGGCTGGAGGTGTCGTGATGGAACAACCCGTCGTGGTCGGGGTCGACGGTTCCGACGAGAGTATGGCCGCCGCGCACTGGGCGGCGCGTGAGGCGGTGCGGCGGGGCCGGCCGCTGCGTCTGGTGCACGCCTGGAACCGGTACACCCGGCAGCGGGACACCGTCCTCTCCGGTGCCGCACAGCGTCACCTGGCCCGTCGCGCCCTGGAACGGGCGGAGCAGCGGGTACGGGCCGCGTGTCCCGGACTGCCGCTGAGCGACGAGCTGCTGGCGGGGCCGGCGACGCACGCTCTGGTGCGGGAGACCGAGCGGGCGCGGCCGCTGGTGCTGGGCTCGCACGGGCTGGGCGGGTTCACCGGGTTCGTGGTGGGGTCGGTGGCCCTGGGGGTGGTGGCGAAGGCCACGGGTCCGGTCGTGCTGGTGCGGGCCGACGCGGACGCGGCGGACGAGCACGTCCCGGAGAGCGACGGCACCGCCTCGACGTACACGGGCTACCGGGACGTCGTGCTCGCCGTCGACGTCGCCGACCCCTGCGACGGCGTCGTCGAGTTCGCCTTCGAGGCGGCGCGGCTGAGGCGGGCCCGGCTGCGTGCCGTGTACGCCTGGTACCCGCCCGGCGCGAGCGGCCACGGCCCGGGGGACACCGCGTTCCTGCCCCGTCCCGCCCTGGCCGGGGAGTGGCTGGGGTTCCTCAAGGCGGTGCTCGCTCCCTGGCGCGACAAGTACCCGGACGTGGCCGTCCTGGAGACCGTCGTCGAGGACAAGCCCACCAGCGCCGTGGTCCGCGCCGCGACCGACGCGAGCCTCCTCGTCGTCGGCCACCGTCTCGACCACCGCACGGGTCCCGTCACCCACGCGGTGATCGAGCGCACCGGGTGTGCGGTGGCGGTGGTGCCGCACGACTGAGGGCGCATATCGGCCCGGCGTGAGAGAAGTGGTTCGTGCCCGCGCGTCAGGCCGTGGAGTCGAGGGTCTCCCAGACGGTCAGGTGAGGTTGCGGCGCGTCGGGGGGACCGATGTGGTGGTGGAAGTGCAGGCCGTCGGGGGTCCGGTGGGCGGAGGTCGTGATCGTGCAGGGGTCGTACACGAACATCGGGCGGTGGAAGGCGGCCTGCAGGGTGCGTGTCGGGGTGCCGATGACCTGGTGGGGTGGGAGGGGGGCGTGGAGGTTCTCGGTGAACAGGCGGTCGCGGGCCTGGGTGGCCAGTTCGATCATCTCGATGAACGACCACTGGTCGGCGAGTTCGGCGTGGCTGCGGCTGATGAACGTGCGCCATTCCCGGGGCGGCAGGACGAGCGTCGGTCCCTCGGTCGACGGGGTGGCCGGTTTCGGGATGTCGACGGTCTCGTCCGGGGTGAATGCCTTGCGGAGTTCAGGGTGCAGGACACCGGGGCTCGCGGACAGGCTGTCCCCGTCGGCCACCGTGAGGACGCGCAGGGTGGTGGAGACGTGCGCGACGGGACGGCCGTCCGCCGTGCAGTCGATCTCCACGTGCATCCGCTTCCCGCTCGGGTCGATGCGGAGACCGACGTGGACGGTCAGCCACGGCGCGTCGGAGAACCCCGGGCAGGGGACGGCGTAGTCGATGCGCACCGCCGTGACCACGACCGCGCTGCCGTAGGTGTCCAGCATCGACGGGAACGGTGTGACGTACTCGGCGAGCCAGCGGGAGAAGCCCGCCGAGACGTGGCTCAGCAGCATCCGCGGGCGCAGTTGCAGGGGGCTGAACATGGTGGTGGCGCTGGGTTCGGTGCAGCTGATCCGGCGGGGCACGGTCACCCGCCCGCGACGGCGGTGAGGAACTCCAGCCGGTCGGTGTCCAGCAGGGGGTGGGCGGCGTCGGCGGGGACGACCTCCCCGTTCACGATGAGGCGGTGGACCTGCCGCAGGTCGCCGCTCTCGTCCCACAGGACGGGGCCGAGCCGGGGAAAGCGCAGGCGCAGGGCCTCCATCGCGTCCCCGACGGTGTCGGCCCGGACGCTGACGGTGCGTTCGTAGTCGGTGAACCGGAGCAGCAGTCCGGGGAAGTGGACGTCCATGAAAGTGCTCGCCTTCGTCGCCGTGGGAACGGTCAGATCAGGTGCTTGGCCACCATGTTTCCGATGGTGATCTCCAGGGAGTGCTGGGTGCCGCCGGCGGGGATGAGGCCCGTGCAGTCCCGCAGGTACCGTCCGTAGAACTCGTCGCCGTAGAAGGCGTGGCCACCCAGGACGCGCAGTGCCTCGTGGGCGATGAGCAGCGCCTGTTCGGCGGAGAAGTGCTTGGCCGCCGAGATCTTCGCGTCGTACGTCAGGTCCGTCTCGCCGCGTGCCTGCCGGTCGAGGACGTCGTGCGTCATGGTGCGGGCCGCGTCGGTGACGATGTGCATCCGGCCGAGTCCCGCCGCCACGTTGGGGTGGTCCAGCACGGGCAGGCCCTGCCGGGTCGCGGTGCGCAGCCGGGCCGCGCAGCGGTCGACGAGCGCGCGCATCCTGCCGACGGTCCACGCCGCCTGCATGCTGCGGCGCTCGTTCAGGTACAGCTGGGAGTGGTCCAGTCCGTCGGCCCAGGTGAGGATCCGTTCCGGGCCGAGCCGCACCTCGGCCATGTCCAGGACAGCCATGCCGGCGGACTGGAGGCCGATCCCGTACGCGGGCGTCACCGTCACCCCCGGGTCGTCGTGATGCACGAGGCAGGCGGCGATCCGTCCCTCGCCCGAGGCGGCGTACACCAGGAAGACATCGGAGAGGAGCCCTCCCGTCACGTAGCACTTCGCCCCGGACAGCACCCCGCCGTCCCCGTCGCGGGTCAGCTCCGTCTCCCAGGACCAGAAGTCGGCGTCCTCGGTGAAGCCCAGAGTCGCCGTCAGCTCGCCGGACACGAGCGGCCGTACGTAGTTCTCGGTCAGGGCGGCGTCCTCGGCCTGGTGGAGGGTGAGCGCGATGCTCGTCGACATGCTCACGATGAGGGGGAACGCCGCCTCGTCGCACTGGTGGGTCACCTCCTCCAGGACGCGCCCCCAGACGTCCGGCCCCCTCCCCTCACCGCCGACCTCCTGCGGCATCGCGAACCGGTGGAGCCCCGCCTGCGCGGCCCTCGTCAGGAACGCCCTGGGAAACGCCTCCCCCGCCGCGTACCGCTCGGCCGCTCCGGCGCCGATCTCCTTCAGCAGCCCGCCCCATCTCTCCCTCACCAGTTCACCGACCGCGTCACCGGACAGATCGTGAAGCCTCGTAGTCATGACCTGATGCCCTCCCGATCAGCGACTTTCACGCTGACACACGGCGGACGGGCGCGGGCAGAGCGCGCGCCTGGGCGCGCGAGGCGCTTCTCCTGGGGAGAACACCTCCTCGGCCGCCTTGTGTGACAGGAGTTCATCGGTCGGGCCGGTGCGCAGGTCCGTCGCGAGAGCGGTCACCGGCAGGGTGGGAGTGGCACCCGTCGTCGGCTCCTATGCGGGGTGCGGTGTGAGGGGTGTGCCGGCCGGTACCGGGGTCCCCATGAAGTGCAGGACGGTCTCGTGGTTCATCGACGCGACGACGTCGGGGGCGCCGGGGCGGTAGTAGAGGTCGATCGTGGTCGGGCGTGGGGTGAGGTCCGGGGTGTCTCCGTTCCGGAGGGCGGTGAGGGCCGTCTGGACGTCGTAGGCGAGGGTCTCGGCCGCGCGCAGGAGGCGGGGTTCGCCGTCGACGACCACGTGGGGCAGTCGGTCCGGGCCGCAGGCCGGGTGGGTGAGGAGGTCGAGGCGGTAGACCTCGTCGAGGAAGGGCCGGTGTTCGGCGGGCAGGCAGGGGCCGAGGGCCGTCGTCCACCAGGTGGTGAGGACCCGGCGGGCGGCGGGGTCGGAGAAGAGCCGGGCGACCGTCTCCCCTTCGGCGCGGGCGTCGACCGACGACCTCGCGGCGGCGGCCAGGGTCGCGGCCACCGGGTCCGAGGACGTCTCGACCCAGTCGGCGAGGTGGCGCAGGACGCGGGACTGGGTCCAGCCGGCCAGTTCGCGCAGCGGGAGCCAGCTGTGCCGCAGGACGCCGCCCTCGGCGATCACCTTCGACCAGAACACGAACAGGCGCATGGCGCGGTTCTCGGCGTAGGTCATGGTGTCGTGGGCGAGGACGTACTCGAAGTCGTCGCTCTCGCCGCGCAGGGAGACGATGCCGTAGCGGTCGCGGTGGTCCGCGTACTCGGTGTTCGGCAGCAGCAGGAGCGGGTAGACCGCGATCCGTGAGACGTGGCGGGCGAGTTCGTCGTATCCGCGCAGGAAGGAGTCGACGGTCTCGCCGGGGGCTCCCCAGATCAGCTCGGCGTAGCACTCCAGTCCTTCGGCGGTGAGCCAACTCGCCAGGTCGTGCCACTCGTTGACCTTCATGTTGCGCCGGTTCATGCCGCTCAGGGCGTCGGGGGCGAGGGACTGCAGGGCGAGGGTGAAGGAGCTGCGCAGTCCGGCGTCCTTCATGCGGCGGACGATGTCGTGGAAGACCGCCGACTTGTTCTTGGCCCAGGAGCTCTCGAAGGCGCGGGGAAAGCCGTACGCGTTCTTGATGCCGATCAGGTCCTCGGTGAGGTCGAGGTCGGCCGGGAGCATCCCGAAGTTGGCGTCGCAGGTGGCGACGGTGTGGACGCCGAGCCGGGCGAAGAGGGTGAGTTCCTGGCGCAGGCGGTCGCGGGAGAAGGCGCGTACCCGTTGTCCGGTGGCTCCGCCCCAGTAGCAGAACGCGCACTTGTAGGGGCAGCCCCGGTTGGTCTCGATGAGGGCCACGTCGTAGCGGAAGCGTCCGGTGTCGTCGAGCAGGTCGATGGCGCCGGTGAGGAAGGGCGAGGGGATGGTGTCCAGGTCGGGAATGCGTTCGCGGTCCTTCGTGGTGACGAGGGTGCCGTCGGCCGTGCGGAAGGAGATCCCGTCGACGGTGTCGAGGCGGGGTGTGCCGTCCGCGAAAGCCCGCACGAGTTCGCGGAACGTGATCTCGCCTTCGCCGTTGACGACGACGTCGACGTGGGGGTGCAGCCGGAAGACGCGCTCGGCCTGCCCGGTGACGTGGGTGCCCCCGAAGACCACCCGGCCGTGCGGGTGGAGCTGTTTGTAGGTCTCCGCGAGGCACCCGAAGGCGCGGACGTTCCAGCCGAGGACGGAGAAGGCGAGGACGTCCGGGACTGTGCCGTCACCGAACAGGGCCTCCGCCATGGCGTCCTGGGTCAGCGCGCCGCCGAAGTTGCGGATCTCGACGTCGACGTGGGACAGCCCCGGGTCCTGGTCGATCACCGCCTTCAGATAGCCGGCCGCCAGCGGCATGCTCTCCAGCGGCAGGTCCCAGAAGCCCTGTTGGACGATGACCACGTGCATGACGGGCTCCCTGACGTGCGAGGTCCCAGGCGTTGAAGGAGGAGGCGCGGTCGCCCGCCCCCGCGACGGCCGGACGAACGCTTCCCCTGGAAGTTCTTCTCGCCGCGAAGGGGTCTCCCTCGTATGCCGCGTTCGACCCTTTCGGGTGACGGCTCCACCACGGTATGTGCCCGGAGATCCGCGCGCACCGCGGGCCGCGCGGCCTCACGGAACCACAGGGCCGTTCACCCGAACAGCCGAGCAGCTCACGCCCCCGTCCGGTCCGGGACGCCACAGTGGGGAACGTCCCGCCACGACGCCGAGGGAGCAGCGATGGAGCTGACGGTCAACGAAGCGATCACGCGGCTGAGCCGCTCCACGCAGTGGCAGACCGTCGACCGCGTCCCGCTGGACTTCGTGTGCCACCATCCGCAGGGCCTGGAGAGCGTCGGGGACACCTTCTTCCTCAGCAGCGTGGAGATCCTGGAGGAGACCCGCCCGCTCGACCCCTCCGACGGCGGCCCGGACCGCACGGCCGGCCAGGGCCGCGGCCACCTGTACGAGCTGACCCGCACCGGCGGGCTGCTGCGCCACTGGGACCTGGGCGAGGGCACCGTCTACCACGCCAGCGGCCTCACCTTCGACGGCGCCGGCCTGTGGATCCCGGTCGCCGAGTACCGCCCCCACTCCCGGTCGATCATGTACCGGGTGAACCCGCGGGACGGCGCCCTGAGCGAGGAGTTCCGCTACCCCGACCACCTGGGCGGTGTCTCCTACGACCCCGGCAGCGGAAACCTGCACGCCATCACCTGGGGCGGTCGCCGCGTCCTGGTGCTGGAGCAGGACGGCACGCTGATCCGGGAGACCCCGGTGAACAGCCACTTCATCGACTTCCAGGACTGTGTGCAGGTCCACGACGGCCTGGTCTCCTGGACCGGGGTCGCGGAGTACCCCCTGCCCTCCGGCGGCACGTTCGGGCTCGGCGGGGTCAGCGTGCTGAACATGACGACCGGTGACATCGTGTTCGAGGCGCCGGTGACCGCGCTCTCCCCCACGGGCCGGGTCGTCACGTTCAACGCCACCGACTTCGAGGTCGACGGGGACGTGCTGCGCATGTACGCGCTGCCGGACGACTCGTCTCGGCCGGGGGACGTCAGCCTGCTCGTCCTGGAGGCGCGGCTCTGAGAGCCGGCACACGGAGAGGTGGTGCGCATGACCGCACAGGTGCGGTTCGAAGTGACGGCGGCGGAACGGGAGGTCGCGGACCTGCTGCCGCTGGACATCCCCGTCCCGGAGTGCGAGAGGGTCCTGCGGGAGGTGCCCATCTGGTTCCACACCTTCGCGCTCAACAAGGCCGCCGGTGTCTACACCCCCGGCCTCGCCCGCGACCACCGCTACCGCATCCCGTACCTGCCGCAGGACTTCGACGGCCTGCGCGTCCTCGACGTCGGCACCTGTGACGGGTTCTACGCGTTCCTCGCCGAGGCGCGCGGCGCGCGGCGGGTGCTGGCCGTGGACAGCGAGCAGTACGTGCACATGGTGCGGGAGCGCTGGGGTGTCCACATCCCCGGCGGCCGGGCGTTTGGGACCGTCAGCACGCTGATCGGCTCCTCGGTGACCTACCTGCGGGCCGACGCCCTCGACCTCGCCGTCTCTCCCGAGCGGTTCGATTTCATCTTCTGCTGCGGCATGCTCCACCGCGTCGAGAACCCCCTCGGCATGCTGCGCACCCTGCGCGGCCTGCTCACCCCGGGCGGCCGGATGCTGCTGGAGACGTACGGCAACGTCGCGGCGGACGGCGAGAGCGCACCCGTCCGCGTGCTGGCCTCCGGAGAGGCGAACCCCGGTGACGACGTGCACTACTGGGGATTCAGCCCGGCGGCGGTCACCCATCTCGCGCAGTGGGCGGGTCTCGCGGAGACCGGCGACACGAGCCAGCGGACGGTCGACGGGCATCCCCGGATCATCGCGACGCTGCGCGCCGTCTGAACTCAGTGGAAGTAGCGGCTGAAGGGTGAGGTGTCGATCGCGAGCATCCCGCCGAAAGGCTGGTCGAGCTGGTAGATCAGCAGCACCAGGAAGGTGATCAGGGCGGTCAGGCCCATGACCATCACCACGTGGGTGAAGCTGCGCTCCACGCCGAACATGAACATGAACGCCACGGTGAGCAGCCCGCCGATGATCAGCCCGAGCCACAGGACGGGTGACAGTCCGTCGCCGATGTCTCCCTCCCGTCCGCGCCGGGCGTTGTCCAGGATGCTGAGCTGGGCCAGTGTCTCCTGGGCCACCGCCTGCTGGGCGACCGGGGCGCTGTCGGGGAGCCCGGCCGCGTCGCGCACCCGGCCGAGGAGCTGCCAGCCTCCCTGTCCCAGGTCTCTGCCGTCCTTCATCGCCGCCCACTCGGTGGTGGTGACGTGCCGGACGTACGCGTCCACGGCCGAGCGCGTCTCGTCCCCCTGGGGCGTCGGCAGAGACTGGGAGAGCATCCGGATCTGGTGGGCCGCGCTCGCCTCGGCGGCCACATGGTCCTCGGCGCCGGAGCGCACGTCCCACACGGACACCAGGGCGAGGCCGAGGACGAGGGCGTAGAGGACGCCGACCATCATCGCGATGTACTCCGCCACGTCCTCGCGGGGTTCCTCGTCCGGTCTCAGCGGCCAGTAACGGTGCCTGATCAGCACGCAGCCGGCTGCCAGCAGGGCGACGACCAGGCAGATCCCTAGAGTCTCAAGCATGCGGTCGACCTTCTGGGGCGTTATCTGCGGCGGGAGCCGAGGAGCGCGGCGGCGAGGGCGGCGGGCATCAGCACCAGGAACAGGGCGACGGCCAGGCCCAGCCCGGTGGGGCCTTCTCCCTGACGGTAGAAGTACCTCAGCAGGGGACGAGGCCGTGCCTGGGCGGGCCGGTCGGGCAGCGGCGCCACAGCGGAAGGAGCGTTCGGGTTCTGCCGGGGCGCGACGCCGGGCGGCACAGCAGCGGGGGGCACCACGGCCGGCGGCACAGCCGCGGGGGGCACCACGGCCGGCGGCACCACGGCGGGCTGCAACGCCAGGACCGGGGGAAACGCGGGAGCCGCGGCCACCGGCGGAGGACCGGCGGGTGGCATGCCTACAACACCTCTCCCGGGAACGGCTGCGTTCTCCGGCGGAGCGGACGGCCGGGGCCGCGTCCAGTGCCCCGGCGGCGTGGGCCGGACCGGCTCGCCGGGCGGCAGCGGCCGGGGAATCACGAAGCGGGCGGTGGCACGGGCCGTCAGCGTCGGTGACGGCACGACGGTGCCACCGCGGCCGAGCGTGCTGACCCGGTCGCTGCCCTCGGCGAGCCCACGGCCGGTGTACGTGCCGGGTCCCCGGCGCACCACCGCGCGGCAGGCGGCCGAGTGCCCCGGTTCGAGCCGCCGGACGACGGGACGGCCGTCCTCGCAGTCGATGCCTTCCCGAGCCGTGAGCGGATCACTGATCCGTACGTCGTACAGGCGGCGGTTTCCCCGGTTGGCCACCTCGTAGCGGACGGCCGCGCGCCGGCCTCGGCCGACGGCGACGGTCTCGGTCAGGGAGAGGACGCCGACGACGCCGGCGTACCCGGAACGGGCGGTCGCCCGCGCGCTCTTCTTGAGGTAGGGGATGCGCCCGGAAGCCCTCACGACGCCCTCCCAGACACCGGGCCGGGCCGTCGTGAGGGCCGTGCAGGTGGTGGAGGTCAACCCGCTCAGTCGTCGCCCGCCGGGGCAGTGGATCGTCACGCCGGGCAGACCGGGGTCGTCGACACGGACGTCGTGGAGATCCGCGCCGCCGCGGTTGACCAGCCGGTACGACTTGACGACCGGCGTGCCGGCCCGGATTCCCCTGCGTACCGCCTCCAGGCCGGGCCGTGTGTTCACGGTCACCTGAAGGGCCAGCCCGTGGGTGCCGGTCCCGTCCGCGACGGCCGGCGTCGCCAGGACACCCATCGCCGAGCAGACGACGAGGGGCAGCACGACACGGCGCGCCAGCCGCCCCGCACCTGTTCGCCGTACGATCATCACGCCGACATGACTGCCACGGGCCGTCCCGCTCTTCACCGGGCACCGCCGCGGATTCCCCCGAAGGCCGTACGCCGCCCGCTCACCTGACCAGCGAGATCTTCGGCGGCCACACAACGCGCTCGGCGAGCAGCAGCGCCGGCCCGAGATGAGCGGCGCACACGTACAGCGGACCCTTCGGGGAGCGCTCGACCGAGAAGCGGACCACGCCACGGCACGCCTCACCGTCCTCCGGCCCGCCGAAACCGCCGGGGCAATGACGCACAAGGGAATTCGAAGGTGGCATACAGCGATAATTCCTCCTGAAGCCGCACAAGACACCGACTCGCCCACGAACGGACGATGGCTCTTGCCTCCTGCGGCGGCCGGCACCACGCGGGTTCTACGGGTGCGACGGCGAGAGCCGGTGGGCGTCGGCGCCGATGCCGGCGGCGGCTGACCCCGATCCCAGGGCCCGGTGGACCGCCGCGGCCGTCTCCCGCGGCGTGGCGTCGCGCAGGACCGCGGCGACGTAGGCGTCCGGGCGGATCAGCCAGGTCTCCCCCGGCCCCGCGGAGAGGGCCGTCGCGATGTCCGGTCCCGCGTCTTCGAACCGCACCGCGGCCACGGGTGCCCGTGTGGCGTCGCGTGCGGCGCGCAGAGCCGCGGTGAGGTCGCCGTCGCCGAGCAGCAGCAGTCCTGAGCGGGCGAGTTCACGGAGCCGGCCACCGCCGCCGAGCCCGAGGTCGGGAAGCAGGACGCCCGGGCCCGGCACCGGCTCCGCTCCCCTCGGCGGGCGCCCTCCGAAGGGACGGCGGGGGTCACGGGTCGTGAGGGGCGAGCGGACGTACCAGTACGGCTCGCTGAACCGGCCGGTGTCGGGCCGGGGCCCACCCGGGATCCCGGCCGCCAGGTCGCCGAGGACCCGGAGGCGGTGGGCCCGCTCGCGCTCGTTCCCGGGTACCAGGAACGAGGCGGCGCCGCCGGTCACCGCCAGGTTCTCCAGAGCCGCCGCGTGACGCTCGCCGTGATAGCTCTCCAGCAGCCTTCCGGGTGCCCAGCCGTGTGCCACGAACGCGATCTTCCACGCGGCGTTCTCGGCGTCCTGCACCCCCGAGTTCAGCCCTCTGGCGCCGAAGGGGAGGTAGAGGTGGGCGCAGTCCCCCGCCACCAGGACGCGGCCCACCCGCAT
>DATCQX010000672.1:0-14304 GCA_036569285.1 Streptomyces sp. | reverse complement strand
GGGGGGAAACACGCAGGTCAGTGGGGGTGCAGGATGGGGGCGGAAAAAAGTTTTGGGGATCGTGAACCGATCGGCGAGGTCGGAACGATGAGGGGTTGTGAGCGAAACGAGAAGTGACGGGGAGCTGCTGCGGGCCATCGCGGCGGACGGGAACCGTCACGCCTTCGAGGAGCTGTACCGGCGGTACGCGCCGTGGCTGACGGCAAGGCTGCGCAGCCGCTGTGCGGACGCCGGTGTGGTGGACGACGTCGTGCAGGAGACGTTCCTCGCGGTGTGGCGCGGCAAGGCGCGCTACCACGAGGAGGGGGACGTCGCGGGCTGGCTGTGGCGCATCGGCGCCCGCCGCCTCGTGGACGCCCTGCGTCGCGACGGCGCCCGGGGCCGGATCCGCAGCGCCCTGGCCCGCCTGCGCCACCGCGACGAGGAGTCGGCGGAGGAACGCGTCCTCGCGGGCGTGGAACACGGCGACCTCGCGGGCGCCCTCTCCCGCCTCTCCCCGGAACTCCGCGCGGTCATGCAGGCCACCGTCATCGACGGCCTGAGCACCCGGGAGGCGGCGGCCCTCCTCGGCATCCCGGCAGGCACGGTCAAGACCCGGGCACTACGGGCCCGCAAGCAGCTGAGGGAGGCCCTGGCGTGAGGGGTGCGCAGATGCAGACGCGTGACGGCGCCCGGCGAGGCGTGGCGGTGCACATCGCCTGCCGAGGCGGGGCGACGGAGGACACCTGCTGGAGCGTGGCGAATCAGGGCGCCCGGCAGCGCGTGACGGCGCAGGACGCCCTCCGAGGCATGGCTGAGCAAGGCGCCCCGCAAGGCGTGATGACGGAAGCGGTTCGGATCGACGGAAGGAGCGCGGCATGAGCTGGCATGTCGGTGAAGAGGAACTGCGCGCCTATGCGCGGGGCGAGTTGGAGGCCCCCCTGCTCTGGTCGGCGGACACGCACCTCGCGGCCTGCGCCCAGTGCCGCGCGGTCCTCGCACAGGACGCCGACCCGATCGCACTGGACGACGGCTGGGAGCGGCTCGACGCGGAGCTGGACGCCCCGAGGCGCGGCCTGTCCGAGGGCGTGCTCGTGCGCCTCGGCGTCTCCGACTCCACGGCCCGGCTCCTGACGGCGACGCCGATACTGCGCCGCTCCTGGCTCCTCGCGGTGCTGTCGGTCCTGGTGATGACGGTCCTGATGGTCCGCACGGCCGACGACCCCGGCTTCTTCCTGGGCCTGGCCCCCCTCCTGCCGCTCGCGGGAGTGGCCCTGTCCTTCGGCCGGGCCCTGGACCCCACGTACGAGATGACACTGGTCGCCCCCCTGCACGGCTTCCGGCTCCTGATGATCCGCACGGTCGCCGTCCTCGCCGCGAGCCTTGTCCTCAACGGCCTCACGGCCCTGGCCCTCCCGGGCTACGGCCTGCTGGCCCTGGCCTGGCTCCTGCCGGCCCTCGCGCTGACGACGACGGGCCTCGCCCTGACCGCCCGCCTCGGCGCGGTGGTCGCCCCCGCCCTCACCGGCGCCACCTGGATCGCGATCCTCCTGTACGCCCGCTCCCGCCCCGCCGAGACCCTGGCCCCCTTCACCGCACCGGGCCAGCTCGCCGCCGCCGCGGTCGCGCTCCTCGCCGGCCTCGCCCTCTACCGCTCACGGGAGCGCTTCGACATCCGCCCGATGGCCGGATTCCAGGAAGGAGGGGCGATGTGACCCCACGCGACACCCCGCGTGCAGCCCCTCACTCCACCGACCACGACACACTCCGGAGGCACCCCATGACCGGCCCTCTCGACACGACCCTGACAGCCACCGACCTCACCCTCCGCTACGGCGGCACCCACGCCCTGGACGGCGTCTCCCTGACCCTCGGCAAGGGCGTCACCGGCCTGCTGGGCCCGAACGGTGCGGGCAAGACGACCCTGTTGAGGGTCCTCGCGACGGCGGTCCCGCCGGACGGCGGCGAGTTCCGTGCCCTCGGCCACGACCCCCGCACCGCCGCCGGCCGCCTCGCCCTGCGCCGCTCCCTCGGCTACCTCCCGCAGAACCCCGGCTTCCACCCGGACTTCACGGCGTTCGAGTTCGTCGACTACGTCGCGATCCTCAAGGAGCTGACCGACCGCACCGCACGGATCCGCGAGGTCCGGCGCGTCCTGGACGCCGTCGACCTGAGCGACCAGCGGCGGACGAGGCTGAAGCGGCTGTCCGGCGGCATGCGCCAGCGCGTAGCGCTCGCGGCGGCCCTCGTCGGCGACCCGGGCCTCCTGGTCCTGGACGAACCGACCGTCGGCCTCGACCCCGAGCAGCGCATGCGCTTCCGCGAGCTGATCGCGCAGGCGGGCGAGGGCCGGACGGTCCTGCTGTCGACGCACCAGACGGAGGACGTCGCGATGCTGTGCCACCGCGTGATCGTCCTGACCCGGGGCCGCGTCCGCTTCGAGGGCACCCCCGCCGAGCTGACCGCGCGGGCCGCCGGCCGGGTCTGGAGCAGCACCCAGCGGGAGCCCGCGGCGCTGGCCGGCTGGCGCACCGGCACCGGCACCTTCCGCAACGTCGGCGACCCGCCCGAGGGCGCCGAACTCCTCGAACCCACCCTGGAGGACGGCTACTTGCTCACCCTGGACGGCGAGAGCGCGGAGGTGTCCGCATGAGCACCCTGACCGCCCCGCCCACCACGGCCGCCGCACCGCAGGCCGCCGAGCCCGGCGGGCTCGCCCCGGTGCTCGCGCTGGCCCGCTTCGAGGCCCGTCAACTCCTCTTCCAGATCCCGGTCGTGGCCGCCGTCGCCCTGTGGGTCCTCCTCACCGTCATGCGGCTGATGAGGGGGGAGGGCATGGACGACTTCCCGGTCCTGTTCATGGCCGACCGGGACACCCAGGCCCTCCCGCAGCTCTTCGCCCTCGCCGTCCTGATCTCCGTCAACTCGGAGATACTGCGCGGGCACCGGAACAAAACGGTCGAGCAGTTCTCCACGCTGCCGCTGGAGCCCTGGCGCCGGACGCTGGCGCACGTCCTGTCGATCGTCCCGTTCGCCCTGTTCACCGCCGTCGCCGTCGGCGTCGACTTCGCGTACTCGGCGCTGAAGCCGGGCGCGGTCGGCTCGGGCTCGGTCGCCGAACTGCTCGTGGGCCCGCTGACGGTGATGTTCGCGGGGATCATCGGGATACTGCTGGCCGGCCTGTGGCCGCTGTCGGTGATCCCGGTGCTGCTCCTGGTGGTCGCGTACTTCCTGGTCCTCGGGCCGGTGGCGCTGACGGGCGACTGGTCGCAGTGGTTCAACCCGGTCGTCAGCCCGGACGGCTCGGGAGGCCTCCCGGCCCCCTCCTACCTCCTGGACCGCCCGGCCGGCTGGCACGCCCTGTACCTCGCGGCCCTCTGCGCCCTGCTCGCGTGCGTGGCGATGCTCGTCAAGGGCGGCCGTACGGCCGCCCTCAAGACGGCGGCGGTCCTGGCGCTCGCGGTCACCGTGACCGCCGGGTTCGCCCAGCGCCCCGGCGGCGGGGCGGCGCTCGCGGAGGCGCGGCGGATCGCGTCCGAGCACCCGGAGAAGGTCCAGTCGTGCGAGGAGCACGGCGGCTCCACGTACTGCTCGTTCCCGGAGTGGGACGGCCAGCGGGCACGGTGGGCCGGGGTGGTCGACCGGGTACGGTCCGCCTCCGGCAGCACGGCACCCCTGACGGTACGCCAGCGGATCGACGTCAGGGGCGGCGTCGAGGGCGACGCGGCGCTGGCCCCGCAGACCGGCGCCGGTCAGGTCACGGTCGGCACCCGCTGGGGCGGCAACCGTGTCCCCGAGTTCGCGGTCGGTGTCGCGTCGGTGCTGGTCGCGGGCTCGGAGCGGGCGGCGGAGAACCTGTGCGGGGCACGCGGGGTGACGGTCATGTGGCTGGTCCTGGGTACCGACCCGACACCGGAGGACACGTTCAAGGACCTCCGCCTCGACGACAGCAACGTCGGCTCCGGCGTCGTCCTCGCCCCGACCGACCCGGTCTCCCTGACGTCCCAGCAGACCGAGGTCGTCAACAGCCTCCTCGACCGCCCGGCGACCGACGTCACGGCCGCGGTCAAGGCCCACTGGAGCGAACTGACCTCCCCGAGGACGACGACGGCGGACGCGGCGCGCCTCCTGGGCGTCGAGGTGCCGAAGGGGGCGGACAAGTGCGAGAGGTGAACCGAGACAGGTGGACGGCGCAGAGGAGCGGTGACATGAGACGAGCGACGACGGGCGAGGTCCCCGGGCGCCCGAACGCGAACCCGGCCTCCACACCCCCGCCCTGGCGCACTCTCACCCGAGCCCTGGCCCTCCCCACCTGGCGGGCCACCCCCCGCCTCGCCCCCGCCCTCGCGGCCGGCACCGGACTCCTCCTCGCCGTCTCCACCCGCCTGGGAGGCGCCCCCACCGACCCCACGATGGCGCTGACGTCCCTCAGGTCCACCGCCGTCATGGGCGCCCTGGCCCTGGCGTTCCTCCTGGACGACCGCGCGCGCAACGTCACGGAGACGGCCCCGGCCCCGCGCCCCCTGCGCGTGGCCCTGCGGCTGGCCGCCGCGCTCCCGCTGGCGGCGCTGTGGTGGACGGCGGCCGTGCTCCTGGTCCCGGCGGACGCCCGCCCGCCGCTGCTCCCGCTGACCCTGGAGGCCGTCGCGCTCGCGGCGACCGCGCTGGCCCTGGCGACCGCGCGCGTCCGCTTCACGGCCGTCGCGGAACCGGGCGGCGCGGCGGCGATCACGACGCTGGTGGCGGTGGCCGTGGCCGGGACCGTCCCCGCCCGCTGGGGCCTGTTCGCCCTGCCGGACGAACCGCACTGGCCGGGGGCGCACTGGAGGTGGGCGCTGGTGCTGGCGGCGGCACTGCTGGCGAGCGCGGCGTGGACCCCGCAGCCGCTCGTCGGCAGGGTCCCGCCGCTCCTCAAACGGGGGGTCAGCTCTCCGAGCGGTACATCAGGTCCGTCTCATGCGTGACGAACCCGAGCCGCTCGTACACCGACACCGCCGCCTTGTTGTCCGCGTCGACGTACAGCATGGCGGTGGGCAGGCCCTGCCCGGCGAGATGCCGCAGCCCGATCGTGGTGAGGGACTTGCCGAGCCCCCCGCCCTGCACGCCGGGCCGCACGCCGAGGACGTACACCTCGCCGAGCCGCTCGGCGGCGTGGACCTTCGTCCAGTGGAAGCCGACCAGCTCCTCGCCGCGGAAGGCGAGGAAGAACCCGGCGGGGTCGAACCACGGCTCGGCGGCGCGCGCGTCGAGGTCGCGCTGCGTGAGGGAGCCCTGCTCCGGGTGGTGGGAGAAGGCGGCGGCGTTGAGTTCGAGCCAGGCACCGTCGTCCTTGCCGGGGACGAAGGTGCGGACGGTGACGTCGGCGGGCAGGACCGGGTCCGGGAGGCGCAGGTCCGTCAGCGGGCGGCGCATCTGGCGCAGTTCGCGGAACAGCGTGAGACCGAGGACCTGCGCGAGATGCCGGGCGGCGGGATGCCCGCCGTGCGCCCACACCCGCAGCCGCTTGCCGGTCGCGCTCAGCAGCGCCGTCCCGAGCACACGCCCGTGCCCGTGACCCCGGTGCGCCGGGTGGACGACGAGTTCGGCGGCCGGCGCCTCGACCGGATCGGTGTCCTCCAACTGGGCGTAGCCGACGAGGCCCTGGTCGCTGGAGAGGAGCAGGTGAGAGATGCCCTCGCGGGCACCGCCGCGCAGATTCAGGCGGCCCTGCTCGGACACCGCCTGCTGACCGTCGGTGCGAGCGGCGTCCGCGAGCAGGGCGAGGACGGCGTCGATCTGCTCGGGGGCGAGGACGGAGAGGGTCTCAAGGGAGCGGGGCCGTACGGTGTCGTCGCTGGTCATGCGTACGAGGGTACGGGGAGGCGGCGGGGCCGGGGCGTCGTCGGGCGGCGCACCGGTGTGCGCAAAGGCCGGGGCAAAGGGAAACCAGGATGTAACCATGAACCCCCTGTCGTGCTACGCGCGTTGAATCTAGGCTGCGCCGGACGGGGCCACTTGTTCCTAGCCATCTTCAGGGGGGCTCATGCCAGCCAGTTCCCAGCCGTACCCGAGCCGTAGACGCGCGACGCGGATCCTCGCCGTCGCCGCCGGACTCGCCACCGCGGGCGCGTTGGCCGCCGCGCTGCCGGCGGACGCGCACGACAACAAGGCGCAGCAGTACGGCAAGCCGTACCCGGGCCGCTACCAGGACGTGCAGTTGCTGTCGTTCAACGACCTGCACGGCAACCTGGAGCCGCCGTCCGGCTCCTCGGGCCGCGTGACGGAGCTCCAGGCGGACGGCACGACGAAGACGATCGACGCGGGGGGCGTCGAGTACCTCGCCACGCACCTGCGCGAGGCCCGCAAGAACAACCGGTACTCGATCACCGCGGCCGGCGGGGACATGGTCGGCGCGTCGCCGCTGATCTCGGGCCTCTTCCACGACGAGCCGACCATCGAGGCACTCAACAAGCTGGACCTGGACGTCACGTCTGTCGGCAACCACGAGTTCGACGAGGGCGCGAGGGAACTCGCCCGCCTCCAGAACGGCGGCTGCCACCCCACGGACGGCTGCTACACGGACAAGAAGTTCAAGGGCGCCGACTTCCCGTACCTCGCGGCGAACGTCCTCGACGAGAAGACGAACCGGCCGATCCTCAAGCCGTACTGGGTGTGGCGCAAGAACGGCGTCAAGGTCGGGTTCATCGGCGTCACCCTGGAGAACACGCCGGGCGTCGTCTCGGCGGAGGGCGTCAAGGGCCTCAAGTTCAAGGACGAGGTCGAGACGATCAACAAGTACGCCCGCGAACTCCAGCGCCAGGGCGTCCAGTCGATCGTCGCGCTGATCCACGAGGGCGGCGCGCCGGCCTCCGGGGCGTACAACTACAACTGCGACTCCCCGGGCGCGGGCGACGGCATCTCCGGGCCGATCGTCGACATCGCGAAGAACATCACCCCGGCCGTCGACGCCCTGGTCACCGGCCACACGCACGCCGCGTACGTGTGCACGATCAACGACCCGTCGGGCAAGCCCCGCATGGTCACCTCGGCCGCGTCCTTCGGCCGCCTCTACACGGACACCACGCTGACGTACGACCGCTGGACGGGTGACATCGCCCGGACGGCCGTCAAGTCCGCGAACCACGTCGTCACCCGGACCGTCCCCAAGGCGCCGGACATGACGCAGCTCATCGACAAGTGGAACACCCTCGCGGCGCCCATCGGCAACCGCCCGATCGGCTACATCTCGGCCGACATCTCGAACACGGGCACGGAGTCCCCGGCGGGCGACCTGATCGCCGACGCGCAGCTCGCGTACGGCCGTCAGCTCGACCCCGAGACCGACCTCGCCCTGATGAACCCCGGCGGTGTGCGGGCCGGCTTCACCTACGCGGCCAAGGGCACCGAGGGCGACGGTGTGGTGACGTACGCGGAGGGCTTCACGGTCCAGCCGTTCGCCAACACCGTCAACCTCCAGAACTTCACCGGCGCGCAGGTCGTCCAGGTGCTGAAGGAGCAGGTCTCCGGCACGAACGCGGCCTCCCCGAAGATCCTCCAGCCGTCCGCGAACCTCACCTACACCCTCGACCTGACGAAGTCGGGCGCGGACCGGGTGGTCACGGACAGCATCCGCCTGAACGGCGCCGCGATCGACCCGGCCGCGACCTACCGCGTCGCGACGAACAGCTTCCTCGCGGGGGGTGGGGACGGGTTCCCGACGCTGGGCCTCGGCACGGGCGACCTCGTCGGCACGGACGACCTGGCGGCGCTCGCGCAGTACCTGACCGCGCACTCGTCGGCGTCGGCGCCGCTGGCACCGCCGGTGGCGAACCGGATCACGATCGTGCAGTGATCGCCGGATAGACGCGGAGATCCCCCTGGACACGGGTCCGGGGGGATCTCCTTTTCGCCCGGCCGAAGCCGGTTCAGTCCGCCGCCAGCCACCCCTCCAGAACGCTCTCCCGCTCCCGTGAACTCAGCACCTTCTCGGGCTGGTTGACCTGCCACCACTCGGTCATCACCGCGGGCGAGAACTCCCCCCGCGTCATCCGCGCGAGCAGCCCGAGCGACAGATCGACCTCGCGCTGCGTGTAGGCGACCGACGCCCCCGAGTAGACGGACGTCTCGACAGCGTCGTCCCCGGTCGAGAGGACCACCGTCATCTCCGGCGGGTCACCGGGCGCCCACGCGTCCAGCGCGGCCGCCGCGAACGTGGCGGCACGGGACGCCCAGCGCACGGCCGTCGACCGCACCGGCGCGTCCGGCACCCGCAGCTCCAGCACCTCGGACCACTCCCACTCCCGGGGTTCGGCCCCCTCGAACCGGGGCCCGGCGGAGGCCAGCACCACCTGCGGCGCGGGCGTGACGGCGGGCGTGCCGACGTACACCGCGTCCTCGCCGATCCAGAAGAGGCCGACCATGCCGCCCCGGCTGCCGGGCACGGTCGTTTCGGGTTCCGTCGATTCGGGTTCCACTGTCAGCTCCTGGTTCCTTCCCTGCGCGGCCACTTGTCAGGACAGTCTGTGACGACGCCCGGTTCCGCTCGGGCGTCACCCCGCCAACGGGACGTCCCTCCAAGGGGGTTGATTCCCGGCGATCGGTCACTCTTCGTGGTGATCCGGTGGTGTGGACGGGCCGGTGCGCCGGTAGGAATGAGGCCCGCCCCGCCACTGGAGACGCCGCCATGAACAAGCCCCTCCCGCCCCACCTCCGTGCAGAGGGCGTCGGCAAGACCTACCGCCTGCGCGGGGCGACCTTCGACATCCTGGACGACGTGACGCTCACCGCCGAGGCCGGCCAAGTCACGGCCGTCGTAGGGGACTCGGGGTCGGGAAAGACGGCGCTGCTCCACATCATGGCCCTGCTGGACCGCCCCGACCGAGGCCGTGTCCTCCTCTGCGGCGACGACATGACGCCCCTCGACGACAGCGTCCGAGCGGACGTCCGACGACGTCAACTCGGCCTCGCCCTCCACTCGCACGACCTCCTCCCCGGCCACCCCACCTCCCGCAACGTCCTGCTCCCGCACCCCGGCCCACCCGACGCCGCCGAACACCGCGCCCGCGAACTCCTCGACCGCGTAGGCCTGTTGCCCCGCGCCTCCCACCTCTCCGGCGACCTCTCGCCCGGCGAACGCCAACGCGTCACCCTCGCCCGCGCGTTGATCAACGACCCGCCCATCGTCCTCACCGACCACCTCACCACCACCCTCGACGCCGACACCCGCCGCCAGTTGCTCGCCTTCTTCCGCGAACTCGCCGACGAGGGACGGGCGGTGGTCCTCTTCACCGACGACCCCACGATCGCCGACACGGCGGACACGGCCCACCGGCTGTCGCGGGGCGCACTGACCACGGACACCGAGACCGACGAAGACGCCCCGGAATCAGGACACTTGAGCCGCGCGTGACTCGCCCACCCGGTCGAAGACGAGGAAGAGCACGCACAGGACGGCCAGCGGCACAGGCACGATCAGACCGGTCGTGAACTCCGGCCCGTCGAGAAGCAGCGAGAGGACGGAGACGGCGATCACCGCGGCCAGGGCGATGACGGCACCACGGAACGCCCGCGTCCACGCGGCCCGGCGCCGCTCCCCACGCGCCACGACGCCGGTCACCTCACGCGGCGCCCAGACACCGAGCGCCTCCGCGGCGGCGAGGACCTCGTCCAACTCGGCCTGCGGCCGGTCGAGTTCACGCTCGTCGACATGCGGAAGACGCAGACTCCGCCCGTCGGTGCCGTAGAGGTACACCGGGAACCGCGCCTGCCAGCGCGTGCGGACCGAGTCCCCCGCGAGACGCAGGGTGTGGACGTCCGACCAGGGCACGTGCCGGGTCCGCAGCGGCCCCTGGACGGTGATGCCGGCCGCGGTGACAGTCGTGTACGCGCGGTACCGGTCGAGGAGGAGGAACCCGCCGGCTGCCAACCCGAGCGCGATGTAAGGGAGTTCGTGCCACGCGACGTCGTCGTTCGCCGGAGCGACGAGGAAGGCGATCAGCAGCAGCAACAGCACGTCCGGCAGGGGAAGGGTGCGGCTTCCCCGGTACGTGCGCTCGATCTGCGGCCTGCTGTCCATGCCGTCCCCCGGCGATTGTGGGTCGTTCTTCCGATACATTTCGGGGCGATTATATGACCACGTTTGTGCCGAGGGCCGGAATCCGCCCGTCCGGAATACGCTCGCCGCATGATCCTGACGCCCCTGAAACTGACCCCCGACCACGACATCCCGGCCCCCGTCCTCACCGAACTCACCGCCCTCTACGCCGCGAACGAGACCTTCTTCGCCCTGAGCGGCGACTTCCCCGACCCGGCGGACATCCGCCCGGAGCAGATCGCGAAGGAACTCGCGGACGAGATGGTGAACCCGGACGCGGAGGTGCTGCTCGCGAGGAGCGAGGGCCGGCTCGCCGGTATCGCCGTCACGCTGGCGCACCACCCCGACCCGGCGGACCCGGACCCGTGGATCGGTCTGCTGATGGTGAGCGAGCACCGGAAGGGGCACGGGCGGCGGATCGCGGAGGCCGTGGAGGAGGGTTTCCGCAGGGCCGGGCGGGACGCCGTGCGGCTTGCGGTGCTGGAGAACAACCCGGCGGGGACGGCCTTCTGGACGTCGCTCGGGTACGAGGAGATCGACCGGCGGAAGGATCGCCAACTGGGGCGGCCCTGCGCCGTGTTGCGCAAGACGCTCGCCAACTGAGCTACGGGCGCGCCGGTCTGCCCTCGCCGTACAGCCACTCGTCCCAGACGGCGGCCCAGTCCTCGTCCGGCGCCAGCTTCTCGACGTACGCCTTCAACTCGCCCGTGTCCGCCACGAGATGGCGATGCGTGCGGGTCCACCCCTGGACGAAGTCGTAGAACCTGTCGTCCCCGAGGAGTTGCCGGATCCTGTGGACGACCATGGCGCCCCGGACGTAGACGGGCGGGTCGGAGACGCGGTCGGCGCCCGGCGGGTTGCCCGGCGGGAACGCCCAGACCGCCTCGTTCTCCTCGGCGGAGTCGTAGTAGTCGCCCGCGTACAGGGAGTCGAAGATCTCCTGGGCGGTGTCGCCGTCGTGGTCCTCGGACCAGAGCCACTCCGCGTACGTCGCGAACCCCTCGTTGAGCCACATGTCCCGCCAGGTGCGCGGAGTCACCGAGTCACCGAACCACTGGTGCGCCAACTCGTGGACGAACGTGCCGAGATCGGGCGCGCCGGGGAAGAAGGGCCGGTTCTGCGTCTCCAGCGCGTACCCGGCGTCGCCGGGCCGCCCGACGACCGCGCCCGTCGAACGGAACGGGTACGGGCCGAAGTTGTACGCCGCCCAGTCGAGGACCTCGTCAAGTCGCCCCAGAACCCCGCGACTCGCGGCTGCCTGCGTCGGGTCCACGGCGATGTACGCGGGCACCTTCCCCGTCGTCCGCCGCACCTCGAACTTCCCGACGGCCAGCGTCGCGAGGTAGCTCGCCATGGGCTCGGCGGTGTGCCAGACGAAGGTGCGGCGGCCGTCGGGGAGGGGCTTCTCGCTTCTCAGCTCCCCGTTGGACACGGCCGTCAGGCCCTGCGGGACCGTCACCTTCAGGTCGTAGGTCGCCTTGTCGGAGGGGTGGTGGTTGCCGGGGTACCAGGCCATCGAGCCGACCGGTTCGCCGAGGGCGACGGCGCCGTCCGCGGTGGGAAGCCAGCCCTCCTTCGAGCCGTCGGGGTCGGTGACGGTCCGCGGGGTGCCGGAGTAGCGGACGGTCGTCCTGAAGACCTTGCCCTTGTCGAGGCCGGTCGCGGGGTGGACCGTCAGCTCCTGGCCGCTGCGACTGGTGCGGGCCCGCGCGCCGTCGACCGTGACCTCCTCGACGTCCAGGCCGGTCAGGTCGAGGTGGTAGGAGGTGAGCCGCTGCGTCGCGCGGGCGGTGATCACCGCTGTGCCGGTGAGGTGGCGGGTGCCGGGGGTGTAGTCGAGGGTGAGGTCGTAGTGGCTGACGTCGTACCCGCCGTTGCCCGCCTTCGGGAAGTACGGGTCGCCGACCCCGGCCGCGCCGGTGTGCTCGTCGTCGTCCGTACCGCACCCGGCCAGGAGCAGGAGGGTCGCTACGGCGGCGGCGCGGATACGGGGAGGCATGTCGGAGATCCTAGGGCGCGGGCATGACACCATCGGGGCGTGCTCGACATCGGCTACGCCCTCTCCAACCGGTTCCCGGACCCGCCGCAGATGGACTACCGGCGCGCGGACGTCCGGACCCTGCGCCACGACCTGTTCTGCGGGGACGTGTACCTCGCGGACACCAAGGCGGACCGGGAGGTGTCCACCGCGTGGGGGTGGGTGCCGGTGCTGGACTTCGCGTGGGCGCTGTGCGACATCGTCGAGCAGGTCGACCAGGACCCGGCGGGATCCCGGGCCTCCCGGCCGCAGTACGCGGAACTCGACTTCACCGAGTCGAGCGACCGGATGCTCTTCGAGCGGCGGTTCGGGTGGGTGGACATCGAGGCGGACTGGATGCGGGCCGATGAGCCGCCGCTCACGTTCTCCCACGCGGATCTGCGGCGGGAGGCCCGGGACTTCCTGCACGACCTCGTCGCCGATCTCACGGATCTGCATGAGGAGTTGGGGGAGAATCCGGCGATCTGGACGTTGCTGGCGAAGTTTCCGCGGGTGAGCTGAGGACGTAGGGCAGTGGTGCGCCGGAGACGGGTGGTGCCGCGCGTACCTGAACGACGTGCGGCTGAGGGCTCCGGCGTTCCGCACCCCCTTGGGCTCACCCTCGCCCTCACACCCCGGACGCCCCCGCCGGCGCACCCCCCGCCCAGAACGTCGCCCCGCCGAGCAGCCACAGCTCCGTCAGCGCCGTGCCCGGCGGGAGGTAGCCCTGGGAGAGGGCGCCGTACCCCGTGTTGAGCCGGGGCGCGGACAGGCCCAGCAGGGCCATGACGTCGTAGTGCTGCGCGTCGGCGAAGACGTACCGGCCGTTCTTGCCGTCCTCGCGGGCGAGGGGGACGCAGCGCAGGACCGACTCCAGTGCCGGGAGGTCGACGGGCTCGGCGGCGAAGGGGAGCAGCGCGGTCGGGGCCGCGCCCAGCGGCTCGGGCCAGGAAGGGGTGGTGTCGGACCAGGGCTCAGCGGAGCGTTCGGTGCTGAAGTAGCCCGGCCACGAGTCGTAGATGTGCCTCAGCTCGCCGTCGTCGTACGCCTGCATGACGAGTACGTCCGAGTCGAAGACGTACATGCCCAGCGTCGGGACGGACAGCCGGCGGCTCACCGCTTCCGCGAGCGTCAGAGCCTCCGTCTCCTCCGCGGGATGGATCACGGTGTGCCGGGGGCCCACCGCCAGTGCGTAGCCGCGTATCGCGGGGCGGCCTGCCGCCGTCTCCTCGGAGAGCAGCGGCACCACTTCCTGGCACGGCCGCGCCACCAGTACGTTCCCGTAAAACGTGCCCATCGGTCATTCCTCCACCCTGATCCCCAGTTCCCCCGCCAGCACCGGTGCGAGATCGAGCAGCTGCGCCGTACTGATGACGGCGCCGCGCAGTCGGTCAAGCCCGGCGGTGATGCCCAGTTCGACGGCCCCTCTCAGGTCGACGTCCGACAGGGTCGCCGCGCTGAAGTCCGCGCCCTTGAGCGCGCAGTCGACGAACTCCACCCGTTCCATACGCGCGTTCGCGAAGTCCGGTTCGACGAGAACGCAGTTTTCGAAAACGACATCCTTCAGCCGGGCTCCCCGGAGGTTCAGAAAGTCGATCTTCCCGCCCCTCACCACGACCCTCTCCAGCACCGCCCCGAACATCTGCGTG
Organism: Streptomyces sp.; assembly: GCA_036569285.1. Taxonomy (GTDB): domain Bacteria; phylum Actinomycetota; class Actinomycetes; order Streptomycetales; family Streptomycetaceae; genus Streptomyces. The sequence continues at coordinate 587 of DATCQX010000672.1, read as the reverse complement.
CCGCCCAGCCGGGCGTCGATCACCTCCACGTCCCGCAGCGTCGCGTCCACCAGATCCGTCCCCACACCCCTGGGGGCGACCAACCGCGAATCCAGGAAACGGGCGTTCCGCAGCCGCGTCTCGTCCAACGAGCACCGCGCCAACTCACAGTCCATAAAGGTGGCCCCCGCCCCGTCCTGCCCCCCAAGATCCACCTCCCCCAGCCTGACCCCGTCGTAATCCCCGTCCGGCTCCACCTCCCCACCCTCGAACACCCGCAGCTCAGGAAGCACCACCTCAGCCCGCCGAGCCCCCTTCACTCCGCCCCGCCCACCACTTCCACCACGCCCGCTGTTCGCCATGCCCCCATCCTGCACCCCACCACTGACAATCAGGCTGACCTGCGGATATCCCCCAAAAAACCAAACTCACCCGCAGCCGCCGTCTCCTCCCGCGCCGCAGCTACGGGCAGTCGTGCCTCCCCCAGTGCCTTAAAGGCCTGGGAGGTACCCCCATGGGGCGGCACGGGTGGGCTGGGGGTCCCCCCTGCTCGAAGAGCTTGGGGGAGGCACCCCGCAAGCGCGGGCGAGCGAAACGCCCCCCACCCC
>DATCQX010000671.1:0-17871 GCA_036569285.1 Streptomyces sp. | reverse complement strand
GGCGATCGGCGGCAAGTCCGCCGGCGCGTTCCTCGGCGCCCGCGTCAACGGCGTCCGGCCCCGCCACTCGGTCGTCCTCGCCCTCCTCATCAACACCCGGGGCCTCACCGAACTGATCGTCCTGACAGTCGGCCTCCGCCTCGGCGTCCTCGACCAGCCGCTGTACTCCCTGATGGTCGTCATGGCACTGGTCACGACCGCGATGGCAGGCATCGTCCTGCCGTTCGTCTACCCGGAGGAACGCGTCCGCCAGGACCTGACCGCCCGCGACAGCCCCCAGCCGACCCGCCGCGTGCCGTAGCCCCCAAAGGCGGGCCGACCCCCACAGCCACGCCACCGCTCACCCGCACCCGCACCCGCCCACCGTCGCCCGCGTAGCTGCGGGCAGTCGTGCCGCTAGGGGCGGCACGGGTGGGCGCAGCGGCACCCCGCAAGCGCGGGTGAGCGACAACGCCCCCACCCCAGCCACCCCCGACCTGTACTTGTCCCCCTCCACAGCCACCCACCCCTCAACTCAACTCCGCCGAGCCTCCCCCACCCGTGCTCGATACCTCCCCGGTGTGATGCCGAACTCCCTCTCGAAGGCGTGGGAGAGCGCGTAGGGGCTGCCGTAGCCGACGCGGGGGGCGATGGCGGCGAGGGTGTCGGGGGTGTCGCGGAGGTGGGTCGCGGTGAGGACGAGGCGCCACCAGGTGAGGTAGGCCATGGGCGGGCGGCCGACGAGAGTGGTGAAGCGGCGGGCCAGGGTGGGGCGGGAGACGCCGGCCTCGACGGCGAGCCGGTCGATGGTCCAGGGTGCGGAGGGGTCGGCGTGCAGTGCGCGCAGCGCCGTGGATGTCACCGGATCCCCCAGGACCCGGGGCCAGACCCCACCCACCCCCTCACTCATCCACGACCGGATCAGATACACCAGCAACAGATCGAGCAGGTTCGGCAGCGCGACACAGGACCCCGGCCGCCGCTCGTCCAACTCCCCGGCGAGCAGGTCGATGGCGGCCCGCAGTTCGGGATGGGCACCGACCCGGTGGGGGATATGGACGACCTCGGGCAACTCGGCGAGGAGCGGGTGGAGACTGCTGCAGTCGAGACGGTACTTACCGCAGAGCATTTCCCCACCGACACCACTGTCTCTCCGAGCACCGCGAACACCGCCCGCACCGCGAACACCGTCCACGCCCCCAGCGCCCCTAGCGCCGCCAATGACGTCCACGTCGTCCGCACCCCGAGCGCCACTGGCGTCGCCGGTGCCGTCGGTACCCCGAGTGCCCCCAGCACCGTCCACACCCCGAGTGCCGCCCGCCTTCAACTCACCCCCTCTCCACCCCAGTTCACCCACCCCCGTCGAAAACCGCACAGCCCTCCTTGGCCCATCCCCCACCGGCCCATCGGCGATCACATGCCCCGTCCCGTGCGGCAGCAGTACCGCGTCGCCGACGCCGAGTGGTACCGGTGGGCCCCCGTCCGGCAGGAGCCAGCACGCGCCGTCCAGGACGACATGCACCCCGGCGCCGTCGTACGCGTCGAGCCGGACCCCCCAGCTCCCGCCGGGCATCCGCACCCGGGAGAAGGACGGCCGGCCGAGTCGGACGGCGGAGATCGCGTCGCTCACCACATCCATGGGGACAGGGTATGAGACGTACGCGTATTCAGATGAGCGGAACGAGCATTGAGATGCTCGGTACGGGTTCCTAGGGTCGTACGCATGACGAATGACAGCGTGCAGCGGATCGTGCTGGGGGACGTCGAGGTCCTGCGGATCGTGGAGTGGAGGGGGCCGTTCATACCCGGCGCGGAGATGGTCCCGGGGGTCGGCGCGGAGGTGTGGAAGGAGAACGAGGGGTGGCTCGTGCCGGATCACTGGGAGCCGGACGGCGGGCGGGTGGTGGTGGCGCTCCAGACGTGGGTCCTGCGCAGCGCCGGGCGGACGGTGCTGGTCGACACGGGCGTGGGGCACGGCCGCGAGCGGCCGAGTTCGCCGCTGTTCCACCACTGGCAGGGCAATTTGCCAACTCTTCTCGCCGGTGCGGGGATTCATCCGGACGACGTCGACGTCGTCGTCAACACCCACCTCCACGTCGACCACGTGGGCGGCAACACCGTTGCCACGGAGGCAGGTTGGCAGCCGGCCTTCCCGAACGCGCAGTACCTCATCCCGGCCGCCGACGACTTCCACTACGGCCCCGACAACGCGTACGGAGACGGCGGTCAGGGCGACGGGCGCCTGATCCACGAGGACAGCATCGCGCCCGTCCACCGCGCAGGGCAGGCCCACTTGTGGACCGGCACCCACCGCATCGACGAGCACCTCACCCTGGAGTCCGCCCCCGGCCACACCCCGGGCTCCTCGGTCCTACGCCTTGCCTCTGGCGCGGACCGGGCCGTCTTCGTCGGCGACCTGGTCCACAGCCCCGTCCAGATCATCCACCCGGAGTGCAGCAGCGCGGTCTGCGTGGACCCGGCGCAGTCGGCGGTCTCACGCCGACGGGTTCTGCAACGGGCCATCGATGAGCGGGAGTTGGTGTTTCCGGCGCACTTCGGGGGCGGCGGGGCGTTGGAGGTGCGGGAGGGGTTCAGGCTGGGGGAGTGGGCGATGTCGTAAGGCTTGCCGAAGTTCAACTGGCCTTCTCCGTAAGGGAGTCACCCCTCGATCGGCGCCGCCTGCGGGGCCGCCGGAAGCGGCCGTCCCCACACCCGGAACGCCGTCTCCAGCACCGCGTCCGTGAGCCGCCCGGCGGCCTGCCGGGTCCGTGCGCGGGGCTGGGCCGTCGCCTGTCCCTGCGCTCGAACCCGGCTGTCGTACGGCACTTGGACGACCCCGGCGGCTCGCTCAGCAGCCTCGCCGAAGGCGCCCCGCACGGCCGCCGGGATCCGCCCGTCCCCCGTCCCGACCAGCGCGATCACGGTCCGCGCGAGCGGCAGCCCCTCCGCGTCCAGCGTCTTGGTGGCCTGCTGGAGCGCCTGGACCCCGTCGGCGGTCGCGGCGGTGCACAACACCGGTACGGAGCAGGGGAGTTCGTACCAGTCGCGGGTCAACGCCCGGTGTCCGGCGTGGCGGGCGGTGAGGAGGTCGTGGGCGAGAGGGTACGCCGTGTCCGCGACGACAGCTTGCCAACCTCCGATCGCCGCCAACTGGTACCAGGCGGCGGGGAGTTCGGGAAGGTCGAGGGGCGCGGCATGCCAGGCGCGGTCGTCGGCGAGGACGGCCGGTCCGGTGCCGTCGGAGGCGCAGGCCGCGCGGACCGCCGTCCGCGTGAGGGGCTGGTCCGGGGGCAACGAGGCGAGCCCCGGGGCCCGTTGGGGGGACGGCCGTCCCGGCCAGGAGGACGCGAGGCGCGGGGCGAGGTCGAGGACGACGGTGTCGCCGACGCCCGCCAGCCCCGTACCGAGCAGGTGCGCCACCGTCGTCCGGCCGCTGCCGCCCGTCGCGGCGAGCACGGGGACGACGAGCCGGGCCCCGTCCGGAAGTCGCGGCACCGCGACGGCCGTTGCTCCCACCACGCACCCCCTGTCTCCGACGTGGGACTTTACGCTGCCCGGCGGTCGGATGACGGGGGGATCGTGTGAAGGGGGTTCGCGCAGGAGTACGAGCGGATGGTGAACTGGTCGACCACGCGTCCGTCCCCGAGGGAACCCCGCCATGTCCGAGCCGCTCTACCGCCCCTGGGGCACGGTCACCCCCGACTTCTGGGCCGTACCGAGCAACCTGTCCCCGGAGACCCTCCGCGCCCGCCTCATGAAAATCGCCAAGGTCGCGCAGTCGGGCCACCCCCAGGACGCGACCGTCCTCGCGGAACAACTCGACCAGGACGTGACCCGCGAATACGGCGGCTTCCACCTCTTCACCGCCCAAGTCCGCGAGGTCCGAGGCTACTTGGCAACTCTCCTCGGCGACCACTCCACCGGCCTCGCCTGGTACCTCCACGGCGCCCGCCTCCGCGCCACCATCCAGGGCCCCGACCACCCCGACGTGGAAGCCGCCTCCCGCCGAGCCTTCAGCCTCTGGCGAGCCATCCCACCCAACAACCCCGAACGCCCCCACCTCGGCACCGAGTTGCTCCGCGTCACCCTCGAACTCCACGGCGAGGAGGCCCCGGTGGTCCGCCGCACGCGGGCCTGCCTGTACGACCTCGTCCTGCCGACCTGAGAACGGAACGCCGATCCCCCGCCGCTCAAGTCCACACCGCCGCCGGCAGTCCGCTGCGGGCCCGCCGAACGTACGGTCTCCTCGTCCCGGTGGACACGGACGGGAAGGGGCGACGCCTTCGTAGCGGTCGGCGGCTCCCGTGTCTTTTTGAGCGTCGGACACGTTCGCCCAGACGGTGCCACCGAAAAGGACGAGGAATCCACCGCCGGCGAGCAGGAAGTGACGCCGGGGAATTTCCCGGTCATTGACGACGACTGCCTTGCGCCGCTTCATCGGAGCGGGCATGCCGTCCGTGCGGTGTGGCCCCGATGCTACGCTTCGCGCGCCGATCGTCAGGCGCGCGCCGAGAGGCGTGGAAACGGGTGGACAGGGGTCTCATGAAGAGGGTGTTCAGCTATGGCCGAACCTGATCTGGGCGCGGATTCGGACACGCTGAAGAAGGGCGCCAAGGACGTCGTGGAGGCCCTGCGGCCGACCGAGGGCTTCAGTCTCGAAGGCGCGGCGGGCCGGAGCGGGGCGTTCGGGGAGTCGGAGGCGGGGGCGGCTTTCGCCGCGTTCTGCGGTACGTGGCAGGTGGGCGCACAGATCCTCAGTGGCCGTACGGCGAAGATCGCGGCGGGCGTCACCTCGTCGTCGAGCACGTTCAAGAACACGGACGGAGACGTCCACAACACGGTGAACTCCGTCAAGACCAACTAGGACGGGCTGTGCGGAAACGGGGGCACCGATGGTAGCCGCACTCGGATCGACAAAAGATCCGAAAGAACTGATTCCCGGCGATGTGCAGGCGTTGACCGAACTCGCCGAGACCATGTCGAAATGGTCGGGGAAATTCGACGACGTCGGATCCCATCTGAAGGACGTGAAAGTCCCCGGCTGGAACGGCGAGGCCAGCGACGCGTTCTGGAAGAGCCTCTCCGGGGAGAAGGGCAACTGGTACCTCGCCTCCGACCACATGGCGAGCGCGGCGAAATCCATCACCGCGTACACCGGCGTACTGCGCTGGGCCCAGGGCCAGGCCGCCGACGCGATCGAGAAGTGGGACGCCGGTGACCACACGGCGGCTCAGCAGGTGCTCGGCATCGCCCGCACCCAGACGCAGCAGGCGGCCGGCATCCTCTCGACCGAACTCGGCCAGCTGGCGGGCGGCGCTCCCGACAGCCCGAACTGGCTGCACGAGGCGGCGGCCCTCGCCAGGGACCTCGGCATCGGCGAGACCACCACGGGGCCCGCCGAAGAGCTGTGGCAGTACGGCAACAACCCGGCCGACCAGCACAAGCGGAACTGGGGCCACCAGAATCCGAACGCCCCCGCCGAGGACCCCGACGCGAAGAAGGTCAGTTGGTCGGTGCGGATCGCCGCGGCCACCGGTGGCGCCGACGTCTGGGCCGAGGACGCCAAGGGCGAAGTCACCGTGGGCGGCGTCAAGTTGTCCGGGGAGGCCGGCGTCAAGCTGCTGGGCCTGGACGGTTCCGCGGTTGCCGGGATCACGGACGGCAACCTGGAGTTGAAGGCGACGGGCAGCGCGTACCTCGCCAAGGCCGAGGCCAAGGGCGGTGTCGAGTACGGCATTCTCGGGGCCCAGGCGTCGGGCGCCGCGTTCGTCGGCGCGAACGCCGAGGCCAAGTTCACCGCCGGCAAGGACGGACTGCGCGGTGGGGCGGAGGCGTTCGCTGGGGCCAAGGCCGAGGGGTCGGCGTCCGCGTCCGTGGGCGGTGTCGGCGCCGGTGCGACCGGCGAAGCCTGGGCGGGAGCGGGCGCCGCGGTCGGCGTCGACGTCGGCAAGGGCGAGGACGGCAAGTACCACATCGGCGGTGAGCTGGGCGCAGGCCTGGGTATCGGCGCCAAGGTGGGTTTCCAGGTGACCGTCGACCCGGCCGAGGTCCTCGACACGGTCGGCGACGCGGCTGACGCGGTCGGCGACGCGGGGGATTTCGCGTGGGATCACACGCTCGGCAGTTGGTTCTAGGCCGACCCCGACTCCGGCCGACCCCGACTCCGGTCGCCCCTTGTTCGCGCTCATGAAGGAATTGGATTCACCATGGCTACGACGTTGCCGGTCAAGCTCTCGTTCTCACTGCCGGACGGCTGGCAGCCGGCGCCGCCGGACGAGGTCGGGGCGCCCGGAGTCGCCTTCGTGGCGCTCCACCCGGCGTCCGTCGACGGCGGCTTCACGGCCAACATCACCATCGCCGGGCGGATGCGCAACGACGGCGCGACCATCGGCCAGATCGCTGGCGAGTCGGTGCGGCGGCTCGGGCAGGCGGGAGAGGTCCGGGTCCTCAAGAAGCAGGACGTGGGCACTCCGGACCTGCCGGGCCTGACGGACTCTCCCGGCGTCGTACAGAACCTGCGCTTCTCCACGACCCTCCACGGCGCGCCCCTGGAGCTGGCGCAGAGCCAGGTCTACCTGGGCCTGGAGGACACGGGGAACCCGGCGAAACGGGCGGTGATCGAGCTGGTGCTCACCGCACGCCCGGAACAACTCCCGCAAGTCCTGGAGGACTTCAAGGAGTTCGTCCGCTCGGTGCGGGCGGACGAGAGCTAGGCGGACCAGACCCGGGCGGGGATCCGGTCGAGCACGTCGTTCAGATGGGCGAGGTGCCCGTCCATCTCCCGTGGATTCAGCCGCCCCTTGTACCAGGTGATCAGTTCACCGCCGTGCAGCCGGACCGGCGCGGCCTCCGGGTTCGCGGCCAGGAAGGGGACGACGCCGTCGGCCAGGGCGGCGCGGGCGAACGTCTCGTCGTCCGTGAGCACGGTGAACGCGTCGTCGAACTCCGGCACTCCGAGCCGAACCGTGCGCCCGCGCCGCGCCACTCCGTCCAGCGCCTCGGGCCGCCGTACGACCAACTCGGGCCCGGTGCCCGGCGCGGTGACCGCGAACACGGTCCAGTAGACGGGCCGGTTGGCTCCGGGACCGGTGTCGTTGACGCCGATGGTCCCGGTCGTGTACTCGAAGCAGCAGAAGCTCCGGCCCCGCAACTCCCCGGTGATGTAGTGCCGTCCGAGCAGCCGACGCCCGCTGAGGGGCAGGGGCGGCGCCCCGCAGAGCCGGTCGATCACGCCGTACGTGACCTCCTGATACCCCCAGCCCCTCCCTCGGGCCACCTGTAGCGCCTGGGCTCGCCCCTCGGCACCCTCCACCTGGCTCCTGCGACTGCGCACGAACATGGTGATCACCACAGCGAAGATCCCGCCCACGAGGAGGATCACTAGCACCGGCATCAGTACGTCCATGGACGCGATTCTGTCCGACGTGTCTTGCTGAACGGCAGAGGGGGCTCACCGCGACCGCGCGGTGAGCCCCCTGCGAAGCGACCCCTACTTCAGGTTCGCGAAGCCGTAGTTGAGCAGCTTCGTCGCGTCCTGGGCGCGGACCGGGGCGTTGGTGGACGCCAGGACCGTGCCGAGCATGGTCTTGCCGTTGCGGGTGGCGGCGAAGACGAGGCAGTACTTGGCCTCGGGGCCGGAACCGGTCTTGACGCCGAACGTGCCGGCGTAGGTGTTCAGGAGGGTGTTCGTGTTGGTCCAGGTGGCCATCTTCCGGCTGGAGCCGGTCTTGGTGATGGTCGTGGCCGTGTACGACTTGGTCTTCACGACGGCCCGGAAGTTCGCGTCCTTGAGCGCGTTCTTCGCGAGGGTCGTGAGGTCCTGGGCGGTCGACGCGTTCTTGCCGTTGCCGATGCCGTCGAACGAGTCGAAGGTGGTGTTCTTCATCCCGAACGACTTCGCCTTGGCGTTCATCTGGGAGATGAAGTTCTTGACGCGCGCGTCACGGGTGGTGCCCTTGCCGTACTTGTCGGCGAGGGCGTACGCGGCGTCGCAGCCGGACGGCAGCATCAGCCCGTAGAGGAGCTGACGGACCGTGACCTTGTCGCCGACGATCAGCCTGGCGGACGACGCGTTGTTCTTGACGATGTAGTCGCTGTACGCCATCTGGATCGTGACCTTGTCGTTCAGGTTCAGCTTGGGCTGAGCCAGGACGACGGCGGCGGTCATGATCTTCGTGGTGGAACCGGTGGAGAGCTTCGTGGTGGCGGCCTTGCCGTACGACTTTCCGCTCGCGCTGTTCATCACGAACCCGGCCTTGGCGGCGATCGTGGGCGCGGTGACGGCCTGCGCGGGAGCCGCGGCGAGGGCGCCGGACGCGAGCATCGCGACGGCCGTCGCGGTGACGGCGGCGGCTCTGCGGACCGGCTTGCCCTTGAGTGCGGTTATCAACTGAAATACCCCGATTGTGTTGAAATGCCCCTGAATGCGGCCTGGTTGGGTGGGGGGAAGGGATATGGCCGCACGCTTATGACACGTACCTAGCACAGAAAGTTGTGCGGCTGCTTCCGGGAATTTTGAATCTCTTGGGGAAACTGACACCCACAGTGACGCCCGCGGCGACGCGCGGAACGCCCCCTCCGTCCGCATGGTGAAACGTTCCCCCCTTGCGTACGTGTTGTATCTATCCTGTCTCCATGCCGTCAGCCCCGCCCATGCCCGCCACCAAACAACCCGCCGCCGACCGCGTCTACACCCACGTCAAGCAGGGCGTCCTGGACCGCCGCTTCGAAGGCGGCACCCTCCTCACCGAGGGCGAACTCGCCGACGCCGTAGGGGTTTCCCGCACGCCCGTCAGGGAAGCGCTCCTCCGCCTGGAGGTCGAGGGGCTGATCAGGCTCTACCCGAAGAAGGGCGCACTGGTCCTCCCGGTCTCCGCCCAGGAGATCGCCGACGTCGTCGAGACCAGGCTCCTCATCGAGGAGCACGCCGTCCGCAAGGCCGTCCCCGCCCCCGCCGGCCTCGTCGAGCGCCTCGCCGAGCTGCTGGAACGCCAGAAGGAGGAGGCCGGCCGCGGCGACCTGTCCGCCGCCGCCGTCACCGACCGCTGCTTCCACGCCGAGATCGTCCGCAGCGGCGGCAACGAGATCCTCGGCCGCCTCTACGACCAACTCCGCGACAGGCAGCTGCGGATGGGCGTCGCGATCATGAACGCGCACCCCGACCGGATCGCCAAGTCCCTCGTCGAGCACGCGCAGATCCTCGACGCCCTGCGGTCCGGCGACGCCGAGGCGGCCGTCGCGGTCGTCCGCCGCCACGTCGACTGGTTCGCGCACCTCGCCCGGGGTGAGGTGCGGTGAACAAGTCCACTCTCCCGGGTGACCCGCCCGGCGGGCGCCGCGCTGTCGCCATGTGGACGATCGGAGTGTCGGTCTATTTCGTCGCCGTCATCTTCCGGACGTCACTGGGCGTCGCCGGACTCGACGCCGCCGACCGCTTCCACGTCGGCGCCTCCGCGCTGTCGACGTTCTCGATCCTCCAGCTCCTCGTCTACGCCGGCATGCAGATACCGGTCGGTCTGCTCGTCGACCGGCTCGGCACGAAACGGGTCCTGACGATCGGCGTCGTCCTGTTCACGGCCGGCCAGCTCGGCTTCGCGTTCGCCCCGTCGTACGGCACCGCCCTCGCCTCGCGCGCGCTCCTCGGCTGTGGGGACGCGATGACGTTCATCTCCGTCCTGCGCCTGGGCACCCGCTGGTTCCCCGCGCGGCGCGGCCCGCTGATCGCCCAGCTCGCGGGGCTCGCCGGGGTCGCCGGGAACCTGGTGTCGACGCTGGTCATCGCCCGCCTGCTGCACGGCGTCGGCTGGAGTGCCGCGTTCGCGGGCAGCGCCGGGCTCGGGATCGTCGTCCTCGTCCTGCTCGTCGTCCTCTTGAAGGATCATCCGGACGGCCATGAGCCCGAGCCGATGCCGCATCAGGGCGCCGCGTACGTGCGGCGGCAGATCGCGACGGCGTGGCGGGAGCCGGGGACGCGGATGGGGCTGTGGGTGCACTTCACGACACAGTTCCCGGCGATGGTGTTCATGCTGCTGTGGGGGATGCCGTTCCTCGTGCAGGGGCAGGGGCTCACGCGCGGTGAGGCGGGCGGGCTGCTGACGCTCGTCGTCCTGTCCAACATGGTCTTCGGCGTCGTCTACGGCCAGCTCATCGCCCGGCGCCACGAGGCGCGGCTGCCGCTGGCGCTCGGCACGGTCGCGGCGACGACGGTGACGTGGGCCCTCGCGATCGGCTACCCCGGCGACCACGCGCCGACCTGGGTGCTCGTCACCCTCTGCGTCGTCCTCGGCGCCTGCGGACCGGCCTCGATGATCGGCTTCGACTTCGCCCGCCCCGCGAACCCGCCCGAACGCCAGGGGACCGCCTCCGGCATCACCAACATCGGCGGCTTCACCGCCTCGATGACCACGTTGTTCCTGATCGGCGTTCTGTTGGATGCCACTTCGGACAACTACGGGATCGCGTTCTCGGTCGTCTTCGTCCTGCAAGCGATCGGAATCGGTCAGATTCTGCGACTGCGGAAGAAGGCGGCGAGGAGGGAACGGGAGCGGTTGGTGGCGTCCCGGGTGGAGACGGTGCACGTTCCCGCGTGAGGGGGCTTGTATTCGGACGAGGGTGAGGCGCGCGGACGACGGTGAGGCGCGCGGAGTTTCTTTGCGCGCCCCCTGTCTCCGTCGGTGCCGCTTACGGCGTGACCGTGAAGTTCCTCAGGATCGCCGCCGTCAGTTCCGGATCGCCCTCCGCCTTCACGCGGTCCGCCGCGCCCTCCGGCGTCACCCGGCCGCACGCGAGACGGACGTACGTCTCCCAGTCGAGGACGAAGGAGGCGGCGGGGCCGAGCGCGGGGACCGTTTCGAGGGTGCCGCGCCCTTGGATGTCGATGCGGATCGTGCGCAGGAACTCGACCGGGCCGGTGATGTCGAAGACGACCGCCGAGCTGCGGGGGGCGTTCGACTTGTCGGCGACGACCGCCGGGAGCGCGTCGAGAAGGACGTCGCGGGCGATGTGCGCGCCGGGGGAGTCGAGGTTGCCGGGGCGGCCCAGGGCCGTCCGCAGGTCCTGTTCGTGGACCCAGACGTTGAACGCGTGGGAGCGCATCGACTCTTCGAGGGTCAGCTCCGTGCCGAGCGGGCCGCGTACCTTCGCCGACGGGTCCCGGTTCTCGTTCCGCAGCTGACGGTTGCGGCGGATGATCGTGTACTCCAGCTCCGACGTCATCTCCGGGGAGGTGTGGTGGCGGCGGACGTCCACCTGGACCTCCATGTACCGCTGGAGGTCCGTGGTGAGGTGGAAGAGGTCGCGGGGGAGGGAGTGGATCGGGCGGGGGTCGCCGTACATCTCGCAGTCGAGTCCGATCACGTGCGAGACGATGTCCCTCACCGACCAGCCGGGGCACGGCGTGCGGAGGTTCCAGTCCGCCTCCACCAGGGGCTGCACCAGCTCGGTTATCGCTTCTATGGAGTGCGTCCAGGCGTCGGCGTAGGGCTGGAGGGTGGGATGCAGACTCACGGAACGGGACCCCTCGGCGGTCGGTACACGGGCGGCGGTTTGTGGCGGCGTTGCCAATGGGAGAAAGCGGTGGGCGGGCGTCTTAGCACGCTAAGTTACGCTGCTGGCGACTGCCCTGGCAGTGCTTTCGTGTGACGATCGTAGGCCGATGTGGACGACTCGAATGCCGGGACGGTGGTACTGTGCGCGCTTCTCTGATCCAAGTCGCCGTGGACGAGGGCGAATCGGTTCAAGACCGGCGGGAGCGGGTCGCCGCGCTCGTCCGTGAGCGGAGTGACTCCGATCTCGTCGTCCTTCCCGAGCTGTGGACCACGGGGGCCTTCGCGTACGAGCTGTTCGACACGGAGTCGGAGAGTCTTCGGGGGGCCACGTACGACGCCATGGCCAAGGCCTCGGCGGCCTCCGGGGTCTGGCTGCATGCCGGGTCCATCCCCGAGCGTGGGTCCGACGGAACCCTTTACAACACCTCCCTCCTTTTCTCACCCTCCGGTGACCTTGCCGCGACCTACCGCAAGATCCACCGCTTCGGCTTCGACAAAGGCGAGGCGGTGTTGATGGGTGCGGGCGGCTCCCTGGTCACCGCCGTCCTTCCCGAGACCGTTCTGGGGCTCGCCACCTGTTACGACCTCCGCTTCCCCGAACTCTTCCGTGGCCTGGTGGACGCCGGTGCCGAGACGCTCGTGCTGTCGGCGGGCTGGCCCGAGCGGCGCCGGTCCCACTGGACGCTCCTCGCGCAAGCGCGGGCCGTCGAGAACCAGTCCTTCGTCCTCGCCTGTGGAACGGCCGGTACGCACGCGGGGGTTCCCCAAGCCGGTCACTCGATCGTGGTGGACCCGTGGGGGGAGGTTCTGGCCGAGGCGGGGCGCGGGGAGGAGACCCTCACCGTGGACTTCGACCCGGGAAAGGTGGGGGAGACGCGAGAGGCGTTCCCGGCCCTGAAGGACAGGATGCTGGGCTTGCAGCTCCCGCGGAGAACGCCCTGACAGCTCGGGGGGTTGCGGTGAGTGGGCGACTGCGGGTCCGTCGTGGTTGTTCGCGCAGTTCCCCGCGCCCCTGGGGTGGCTGGCTGCGCCGCCATGTCCACTCGTAGCTGTGTCTTGTGCTGATACCTGCATGCCTGAGCTTGTGTTTTATCCAGTTCGGCGTGGTTTGGTGCCGATCTTGTGGTGGGTGGGGCGGCGGTTCTTCGAGCCGGGTGGGCGGCCGGGGCCGGGTCTGGAGGGTTTGGGCACTCTGGCCGGGGTTGAGATCTTGGCGTGCAGGTGTCGGAACCCCCGGCGGACCCGGGCGGGAGTGAGTCTGTTCGAAGGGACGGGCCGTGCCCAGGGGCGGCGTAGGTCGACGGCCAGGGGGCGGGCGAGGCGGAGTCGGGTGTAGGCGGCGGTGATCAGCCAGGTCCAGTTGTCGGCCGCCTCGGGGTCACGCAGTTTTGGGGCGGTCCAGCCGAGGGCCTGTTTGATCATTCTGAAGAAGTGCTCGATGTCGAAGCGTCGCAGGAACGCCTGCCAGGCCAGGTCGATGTCCGCCGAGGTGACTGTGGGTTGTGACCACCACAGCCCCAGGGGCTTGGAGTCACCGCCGCTTGGCAGGTGATCGACCTGGAGGCGGATGACGGTGCCCTCGATGACGGGAAGCCTGCCGGAGTGGTCCCGCCAGGCGGCACGCCCTTGCAGTTCGGGGTGGAGCCGGTCCCAGCCCTGGGCGTGGGCGGTGCCGTAGCGGGTGGTGACGGTCTTCGTCTCCGCGTCGGGGGTTCCCCAGGTCCTGGCGTCCTTGAAGATGAACTCGCTGCCGTGCCGGGGCGGATGGCCGCCGCGGGGATGGTCCCGGTAGTACTCCTCGCGAGAGGGCGCCGGACGGCGCATGACCCGGTCCGAGCGCAGGCGTCCGATGAGTTCGACGGGCAGGTCGTCCAGGAGACGGGCCAGGCGCATCACGTCGCAGCCGGCGTCGAGCACGATCCACACGAGCGGGTCGCCCGAACGCCACTGGCCCTCTGCGACCAGGCGCCCGACCAGGTCCCGGATCTGACGGGCGGTCACAGCGGCGAGGTCGTCGCCCGGACGCAGGCGTACGGCGTCCAGGGGCGCGGTCCACGAGGAGCGGCCCGTCTCCAGGGCGACGATCCACGAAACGGGCCAGCCCGGGATCATCAGGTGCTTGTTCTCGCCCGACCGTAGGTGTGGCAGAACGAGCGGGCGTCGCTGGTGGCGGCGTCGGGGCGCAGCCAGGGAGAGACGTCCACCGCCAGGACCAGCCGTCCGTCAGCCGCCCGCGGCAACTCCACCGAGGCCAGCACCCGCCGCAGCCGGACGGCATCGATTCGGCCCCGGTTGAGACTTCCGTACAGTGCGCCGTGCCCGCGCCGGTGCTCAGGCGCCAGAGCCAGGCCCACCAGCGCCTTCGCCGGCCCGTCCGCGCACAGCAGCGCATCGGTCAGTTCGAACAGCGCGTCCTCCCGTCCGGTCAGGCAGTCGTAGAAGTCCACCCGAAAGCGGGAGAGTTGTCCGATCGCGTCCCACGGCCTCCCTGCTGAGCGGTGTATCTGTGACGGAGCACAGCATCAGCGGAAGGCCGCTCCCGTATGCCCTGATCTAGGCAAACCCCACTCACGTGTGAACACGTACGAAGCCCGATGGATAAACCACAAGCTCACTCCCGCCGATGCCCAGGACTCCCTCGTCGCATGGGAGTTGCTGTTCCGTCTCGCTCTGCTGCACCCGGAGATCGCCATCGTCTGGGCGGACTCCGCCTACGCCAAGAACGACCTGGTGGCCTGGGCGAAGAAGTACCTCGACATCACCATCAAGACGGTCCGGCGCCCGCCGGAGGCCAAGGGCTTCATCGTGCTTCCACGCAGGTGGGCCGTCGAACGGGGCTGGTCGTGGATCATGAGGGCTCGCCGGCACTGCCGCGACCACGAACGTCTGCCCGAGATGAGCGAGTCGCTGATCACGTGGGCGGCGATCACGCTGATGACCCGGAGGCTGACCCGCCGCACGGCCCGTCCCGCCGAACGGCGCGACGTTGCCCACGGCTACGTGATGCCAGAAGCCGCCTGATAAGCCTCTCGGGGCACCGAGCCGTCAGATCAACAGGATCGATCACTAGACCTTCCACAGCCGGATGGTCTTCCCGGAATTGCTGGCGAGGGTCTTGCCGTCCGGGCTGAACGCCACTGATCGGATGCTGCCTGTGCTGGTGATGGTTCGGATGGCCCGGTCAGCGGTCGTGTCCCATAGCCGGATGGTCTTGTCAGCGCTGCCGCTGGCAAGGATCTTCCCGTCGGGGCTGAATGCCACAGTATGAACGATGTCCTTGTGGCCGTTGAGGCTGATGGACTTCTTGGCGGCCACGTTCCAGAGCCGAACGGTGGAACTGGTGTCACCGCTGGCCAGGGTCTTGCCGTCCGGGCTGAATGCCACAGCGTCGATGTTGTCGGCAACGCGAGGGAGGGCGGTGGAATGTCCAGTCGCGATGTTCCAGAGCCTGACGATGCCGTCCGAACTGCCGCTGGCGAGGGTCTTGCTGTCCGGGCTGAAGGCTACCGCCAGTACGACGGCGGTGGCGGTGGGATTGGTGAAGGTCCGCGCGTTGTAGCTGTCGCTGGGAACGTCCCAGAGGCAGATCTCCGGCCTCACCGTGCCTGGGGTGGCAACGTCACCCATGCCGCCGCTGGCGAGGGTCTTGCCGTCCGGGCTGAACGCGAGCGTGTAGACCGCGCCGTACGAGCCCGCCTCGCGTTCGATCCCACCGGCGTAGTCCTGATCACCGAATTCGTCCAAGTGCCATAAGGGGACGTAGCGGTCGGGACCGCTGCTGGTCAGGATGTTGCTGTCGCGGGGGTCGAAGGCCACTGCGGCCACGGCTTGTTGATGGTGAAGTGTCTTGATGAGGCGGCCGGTGACGGTATTCCACACCCGCGCGGTTTTGTCCAGGCTGCCGCTGGCGAGGGTCTTGCCGTCCTGGCTGAACGCCACGGTGAGGACCTCGGCGGTATGCCCGGTGAAGGGCTCGCGTTTGTCGGTGTGCCCGGTGGGCTTGTGCTGGTCGCCGAGGGTGTCTCGCAGAAGGAGGACGCCTGCCGAGGTGACGGCCACGGCCGCCCCGATTCCGCCCAGGAGTACGGCACGGCGGGGGAGGCGGCGGCCACCCGGTATCTGCTGACCGCTGACCGCTTCTTCGTCCTCTTCTGGCGCCTCCTGAAGCGGTGGATCGGGACGGTGGGCTGCGTTGCGAGTGAAGGGGAACCGGTCAGCGGTGTCGGTGCCGCGTTGGTTGGGGGCGGGAAGGCCGCTGAGATCCAATCGGCGGCGCAGGTGTACGTAAAGGGTCCCGAGCGTGAGCCGTTCGGGGCCGCTCGGGATCCCCTCACGGATCAACTCCAGCAGCGTTCCCGTGAAGGATGTGGTCGTGTCCGTCTGCTGGTCGAGCGGGACGACGTGGGCGGTGTGGTCGCTGGCCGTCAGCGTGTACACGCCGCGGGTGTCGGTGCTGTCGGCGACGTCCGTCGCGGCCGACTGAGCTTCGATGGCACGGCCGGAGTAGCAGCAGTCCAGCACGGCGACCTTCACCCGGGCGGGACTGTCGGCCAGTGCCTCTCTGACCCGCTCGTAGTCCAGGCCGGTGACGTCGGCGTGCTCCGGGGAGGTGTCATTCAGCACCAGGCACAGCTGACCGCGCGGCAGAATGACTCCGTGCCCGACGAAGTACAACAGCAGCGCCTCGTCGGTATCGCGGGCCAGCCGTCTCAGCGTCTGCACCAAACGCCGCATATCCACCGGATCCTGAAGGACCGTGACCCGGTCCTCCGGCCACCCGCACAGCTCCGGATCGGTCAGGACCCGTCGCATCCCGGCCAGGCTGTTGACCGCAGCGGGCAGAGGCAAGAACCCAGGATCCTGGTACGACCCGGTGCCGATGAGGACGGCACGGGAACGCCTGTAGTCCAGCAGATCAGGCATCGCCGTGCTTCAGTACCTGCTCAATCAGGGGCAGGGCATCAGCGGGCTTCAGGTTGCGGGCGCTCACCTTCACCGTGCCAGCTTCGGTCTCCAGGGTCACAGTCACTTCAGGGCGCCGGGTCTGCAACCAGGCCACCAAAGACCTGGCCAGAACAACCCCGGCACCTCCCGAGCCGAGCGCAACCGTCAACACATCGAAGGCACCGCCCAGATCACCCTCACGCGGCGCCTGAGGCACCAACCGAACCCTCCCGGCCAACTGCCGCTCACCGCGCAGCCACTCCCATAGGGAGGCAGCCGCCGCAATCTCATTACTGCCGGCCACCCGGATTTGCGCGTCCATACCTCTCCCCCGTCATCTGCCGACCCGGCAGACAAGGTGCCCGCCACTACTTCGGACACAAAGGGATGATGGCAGGAGATGGACCGCCCGTGAAGCAAAAACGGCATCCCTGGACGATGGCTGATTCCCGATCGGCAGAGAGCGTGATCCTCCGATATCAGCCCACGGTCCGCTGCGTTCTGAGACGACCTTGAGAGCCTGCCCCGGGATCGCAAACAGGCTCTGACAGCTCGGGTGGTTCGGGTGTGTGGGCGGCTGCGGGCCCGTCGTGGCCGTTCGCGCAGTTCCCCGCGCCCCTAGATGGCGGCTGCGCCGCCACACCCACGCGCCGCTGAGATCAGCCGTTCCGCACCCCCGCTCCCCACTCACCCGCACCCGCTCCATCTGGCTCATCCAGTTGCAGCCAGCCGCGCCCCCCACCCACCCGCAGCCACGGTCTCCCCCTCCGCCCCAGCTGCGGGCAGTCGTGCCGCTAGGGGCGGCACGGGTGGGCGCAGCGGCACCCCGCTAGCGCGGGGGAGCGACAACGCCCCTACCTCAGCCACCTCCTACCTCAGCCCTCAGGCGTCCTCTCGTTCCTTCTCCGCCAGGTGGATCACGCATACCGTCACTGCGATGAGGAGGGCGGGGTCGACGTCGTCGCGGACTACGTCGACGCCGTATGTCTCGCGGACGTGGAGCCAGCGGCGGGAGATGACGGCTAGGAGTTCGCCGTCGTATTCGATGGCGAACTCGCGGTCCATGATCTTGCCGCTGACGTCGAGGTCGGTGCCGTCGATGAGGGAGACGCGGTAGTGGTTGCGGAGGAGGGAGAGGCGTTTGCGGCGGATGCGGGCGAGGGGTTCGCCGTCGCGTTCGATGACCATGGTGTCTCGGAGGGAGAACATCTTTTGGTGGATGTCGATGAGGACGCGGCCGTGGGTGTCTTTCAGCTCGAACGTGTCCCGTAGACGCATCGCCTTGCCGTCGACGAGGAACACCTTCTGCCCTCGGTCGTCCTCGATCCAGTAGTCCTCGCCGAAGCCGAGGAGCCGGTCGCGTACCAGGAATCTCATGCCGGTACGGCTTCCCCGCCGCCGG
>DATCQX010000670.1:0-3902 GCA_036569285.1 Streptomyces sp. | reverse complement strand
ACGCGGGCGGGGTCGGACTGTGCGAGATGGTCCAGCACCTGTCGATGTTCGACTACGTCGCCGTCTCCGGCACCACCGAGGACCGCGTCATCGAGTACGTCGACCACCTCCACGAACACTTCGTCGACCCCGTCCGCATCGCCGACGGCCATTACCTCGCGCCGACCCTGCCCGGACTGAGCGCCCAGATGCACCCCGCCTCCCTCAAGGAGTACGCCTACCCCGACGGCCCCATCTGGTCCGCCCGCACCTGACCGGCCCGGCACGCTTCCCCCCGCAGCGGGCCACGACCGCCCACCTCAACCCCGCCCCCGCCTACGTCCGCATCCGCAGTACCGAACACGGTCACCGCCATGCCACTGCGCCGGGACGACACCTGCCCGGCCTGCCACCAGCACATCTGCCGGCCCTCGACTTCATCGACATCGACTCGCCCGGAGCCGTGCAACAGCGCTGGACCGCCCCGCCTTGCCTGGAGCTGGCATACGGCTCGTCGAACTCAACCCACCGCCGGGGAATCGCCCCTGACGACCTGGGACCCGGCCCACGACGACATACCCGCCCTGACGGGGGAACGGACCGTCGACGAGGGGGCAGACGTCGCGTTCGAGGCGCCCGGCCCAGGCGGGTGCCGAAACCGCCATCGACGCGCTCGGCGTCCGCGGCCGGCTCTGCCTGGTGGCCGTCCACCCGCAGCCCCACGAGATCAATCTGCACCGCTTCGTCCGACGTGAACTCACCCTCGTCGGCGCCCGGTCGTACGACCGCTCCGACTTCGAACGCGCCGTCGCCCCGGGCACCGACAGCACCGTCCCAGCCGACCGGCTGACCAGCGACGTCGTGCCCGGGGCGACGGCGCGTTCGAGGCGCCGGAGTCCGTCGGCGGCGTGATGAAGATCCTCATCGACTGCGTCACGGGCACCTCAGGAAGCGCCGCGTGAACGTCTCGCGCTGGTTCACGGCCGTATTGCGCGAAGGGTTCGATTCCGCCCTGATGAAACCGAGGACCGATTCCGGGGCCGCGTCCACAAACTCGAAACGGTCGTGCTCCCACTTGTCCGAGATACCCCGTGCCCAGCGAACACGCAGCATCGGTTCGTCCAACCCGGGCAGGACCGTCCCGGAGACGAAGCCGGTCCTCAATGTGGACGACGAGTCCCTCAAGCAGATACCTGCCGGCTCGGTGCGATCAGCCCGGCCGTTGCCCTGGCCACCAGCACGGGAGTGGCGCTGGCGCCGGCCGACAGGGCCAGGGCGAGGGAGCGCGGAGCCTCGCGGTGCGCCCCGCAGATTCCAGTACCACGCCATGGCGTTCACCAGACGCAGAGCGCACCCGGCGTCTTTGCCCCCCACCGCACCCTCCAGCGCCGAGCGCAGGTTCGCGTTCTCGGCGTCCAGCAGAGTGGCCCCGGGCGTCAGCGCTCGCCGGAAAAGATCTCCTTGGCTTCGCACAGCGCGTAGTGGACCAGCACGTACCGGGCGGCCAGGTCTGCTCACCAGAGGCCGGCCGGAGAAGTGATCAGGAGGCCGCGCCTTGTCGGCGGCGAGGACGAACATCACTGCCGTCCAGCCGATACCCGACGACGAGTGGTGGAGCCGGAACGCAGTGGCCGGCGTCCACATGGATTGCACCAGCAGGCACACCGCCAGAAGCGCGAAGCCGCACCCGTGACCGCGAGATCGCCGCAGACCTGCTTGTGCGACCTCAGGCACGGCGAGCAGCGCGACGTCCCCACCCGAGACGCGGGCGAACTGCCACACGACGGGCAGGCCGAGTTCCATGCCCTCGTAGCCCCTGCGCCATCCCGGGACCCTGATCCACCACGTGCAGTTCGACCGCGCCGGGATCGGCGTCCGAGAGCATCGTCGACGATCTGCCCCAGAGCACCCGGCACCGTGCCGCGCGAAACCCCCTTGCGCAATGGTCAAGAATCGTTGACCATTGCTCGCATGCCTACGGACGACCTCCCCGAGACGTTCCACGTCACCACTGCCGAACAGCTACGCGCCGTCTCCAACCTCACGCGGCACAGGATCATGGCCGTACTCCGCTTCGAGCCGGCGACGATCACGCAGATCGCCGAGCGAGTGGGCCTGGCGAAGGGAAGTTCCAGCTACCACGTAAGGCTGCTGGAGCGGGCCGGCCTGGTGAAGGTGGTGCGGACGCGGAAGGTCAGGGGAGTCACCGAGCGGTACTACGCGATGGCCGCGCGGTCGATCGAACTGCCTGATCCCGGCGAGGGAGGCCCGGACGTGCTGATGCGGCACGCGGTGGCGGACCTGGAGGCAGCCCCGACGGACGGCGAGCGGCACGTGAGGATGGCGCATCTGCGGCTCACCGAGGAGCAGTTCGCGGAGCTGGGGGCGCGGCTGCAGGCACTGGCGGACGAGTACCGGGAGCTGTCCGATCCGTCGCTGCCGGACGCGTCACTCGTCTTCGCACTGTTCCACCCGGCAACGCGCCAGCAGACAGAGGGAGACACCAAGTGACTTCGGACGTACGGAAGCTGCCGACCGGGTTCGGACGGCTGTGGACCGCGCAGACGGTCTCCTCCCTCGGCGACGGGGTGACACATGCCGCGCTGCCGCTGCTCGCGCTGACGTTGACGCGGGATCCGATGGCGCTCGCCGTCGTCACGGCCGCCGGAACGCTGCCATGGCTCCTCTTCGGAGTGCTCGGCGGTGCGCTGGTGGACCGCTGGGACCGCCGGCGCACGATGTGCGTCACGGACGCGGCGCGTGCGGTGCTGCTGGTGATACCCGCGGCGGCAGCCGTGCTCGACATGCTGAGCATTCCCCTGCTGGCGGCCGTCGCCTTCCTCCTCGGCCTCGGCGGACTCTTCTTCGACACCGCCGCCACGGCCTATCTCCCGGATCTGCTCGGCCGCGACCCCGCACTCCTGGAGCGCGCCAACTCCCGCCTGCGCGGCACCCAGACCGCCATGTCCGGCTTCGCGGGGCCACCTGCGGGCAGTGCCCTGCTCGCACTCGGACGCGCGGTTCCCCTGCTCGCCGACGCGCTCTCGTTCACGCTCTCCGCACTGCTCGTACGTACGCTCCCCGCCATGCCCCGGCCCGCGCCGGAGGCCCACGAAGGGCTGCTTCGGCAGGCGCGAGCCGGCGCCTCGTACGTCTTCCGCGACCGATTGCTGCTCGGACTCGCGCTGCGCCCGGCGGTCGGGAACGTCGCCTTCCTCGCCGTGGAGACCGTCCTCGCCCTCTTCGCGCACGACCGCCTCGGCATCGACACCTACGGCTTCGGCCTGCTCCTCACGGCGGAGGCCACCGGCGGTCTGCTCGGCGCAGGCATCGCCTCCCATCTCGGCCGACGACTCGGCACCGGCACCGCACTGACCTGCACAGCCGCCGTAGAAGGGCTCGCCATCCTGGGCCTGGCCACTGCCCCGAACCCGTATGTGGCCGGGCTGGCGCTCGCCGTCTGCGGAGCCGGCATGGGCGCCACGATGGTCCTCGGGCCTTCCCTCCGGCAGACGATCGTCCCCGCCCACCTCATGGGCAGAGTCGCCTCCACCTCCCGCATGCTGGCCATGTGCGCCGCCCCCATGGGAGCCTTCCTCGGCGGCTGGCTGGCCACCACCTACGACATCCGCACCCCGCTCTACGCCGCCGCCGGCCTCCTCCTGACGATGACGGCCGTCACAGCATCCATGACCAACAACCGCCGAGTCGAAGCGGCACTGCGCACCGCCACCTCAACCGAGCCCGCCGACCACCAGCCCTTGTCGTCCCCGGCGGTGTCCGGTTACTGACCTTGTTGGCGTGAGGTCGTCAAGGTGAGGCCGGTTTCGGCGAGGCATCCGTCGATGAGGTTGCTGCGGTACTGGATCTGGCGGAGACCGTGCCGAAGCGTGCTCATGAGGTGGTCGGGGTCGGTGAAAGCG
>DATCQX010000669.1:0-6288 GCA_036569285.1 Streptomyces sp. | reverse complement strand
GTTCGGGGGCCGGGCGGGGGGCGTTCGGCGCGCCTGGGCGGGTTGACGAGGGGGGTTCGGGCGGTGACGCGGGGGCGTTCGGTGCGTCTGGGCGGCGGGGCGGCGGTGTGTTCGAGGGGTACGGGCGGCCCGGTGTGGAGGACGCGGGGTTCGGTGGGGTGGGGCGGCCGGTCGCCGGTTCTGCTTGGGGTGAGGGGAGTTCGGCGGGGGAGAGCGGGTGGACGGGGGGTGATTCCGCCGGGGCGTTCGCGGGCGGGGGCTTTCCCGATCCCGATGCGTTGCCGCTGGACGCGTCTTCCGGAGAGCCGTCTTCCGGTGGGCTCAATCCCGAGGACGACCGGCCCCGTTCACGCCGGGCCGCCGGGCGGGCGAAGGTGTTGGGGAGCCGTGGGGCGCGGGGGGCTCGGCGGGCTGTGCGCCGGGTGGGCAAGGGGCGTTCGCCTCGGGCGCTCATCGCCGGGGTGGGGGTCGCTTCCGCCGGGGTGCTGACGACGTTCCTCGCGTCCGGGATGTGGACGGACGGCGGCTCGGACCCGGCCGCCTCCACCGTGAGCGGCGGCGCCCTTCCCGGCACGGACTCCCCGGCCCCCACCTCCTCGCCGGGGGCACAGGGCGGCACCGATCTCCCCGGCGGGACCCACCAGACCCGGCTGCGCAACGCGGACGCCGACCTGTGCGTGGAACTCCCCGCCGGCGCCCGCGCCGGTACCGCGCTGGTGCTGGAGGTGTGTTCCTCGAACTGGAGTCAGCAGTGGGCCTATGAGGACGACGGTCTTCTGCGCAATGTCGCCGAGCCGAAGCTGTGCGTGGACTCGCGGGCGGACGCCGGTGTCGTCATCGCCAACGTCTGTGCGGACGCGGGGAGTGGGCGCGCCGATGATGTCCGCTACGACCTCACCGTGCAGGGCGAGTTGCTGCCCCGGTGGAACGACCGGCTTCCGCTGGCGGCCGTCGGCAAGGAGCCCGGTGCGAACGTCGCGGTGAAGGTGCGTGACGGTTCGGCGGCGCAGCGGTGGCTGACGGACGCGCCTCGGGCGACGCCGAGGGACGGAGCGGACAGCGCCTCCCCGTGACCTGCCTGAGCCGGTTCACGCCGGGTCCTCGACCAGGTCGCCCGCGCCGACGGTTCCCGGGCGGGCGTGGCCCGACAGGGCGAGGGTGAGGTCGAACTCCGCGAGGAGACAGCGGATCACGTGCTCCACGCCGGGCTGTCCGTCGAGGCCCAGGCCGTAGACGTACGGGCGGCCCAGGAGCACCGCACGCGCGCCGAGGGCGAGGGCCTTGAAGACGTCGGCTCCGGTGCGGACGCCGCTGTCGAACAGGACCGTCAGCCGGTCGCCGACCGCCCGCGCGACCCGGGGCAGCGCGTCCGCCGCCGCGACCGCGCCGGCGACCTGGCGACCGCCGTGGTTGGAGACCACCACGCCGTCCATCCCGGCGTCGGCGGCGAGCCGGGCGTCGTCCGGGTGCAGGATGCCCTTCAGGACGATCGGGCCGTCCCAGTGCTCCCGCAGGAACGCGAGGTCGGGCCAGGTCTTGCCAGGGTCCGCGAACAGGCTGACGAACCGCAGCACCGCCGCGTCCAGATCCTCGTGCGGCGGCTTCGCCAGGCCCGCGAGGAACGCCGGGTCGGTGAAGTGGTTCGCTGTGCCGACGCCGCGCAGGAACGGCAAGTACGCCTGGTCCAGGTCGCATGGGCGCCAGGCCATCATCGGGGTGTCCAGCGTGACGACGAGCACCGAGAACCCGGCCGCCTTCGCGCGGCTGAGGAGACTCCGGGTCACCTCGCGGTCCTTGGACCAGTAGAGCTGGAACCAGCGCTCGGCGTCCCCCATCGCCTCTGCCACCTGCTCCATCGGTGTGCTCGACGCCGAGGACAGGACGTACGGCACCCCCTGCGCGGCGGCTGCCCGCGCCGCCGCCGGTTCCGCACCCGGGTGCATGATCGACAGCACCCCCACCGGGGCCAGCGCCAGCGGGGCGGACAGCGTACGGCCCAGCACCTCCACGGACAGCTCCCGCTCGCTGACGTCCCGCAGCATGCGCGGGACGATCCGCCGCCGCTCCAGAGCCGCCCGGTTTGCCCGCGCCGTACTGCCGTCCCCCGCACTGCCCGCGACGTACCCGACCGGTCCGGGCCCGAGGCGCCGCTCGGCCATCCCCTCCAGCGCGGTGAGATCGGTGGGCAGCCGGGGGACAGCGCCCGTCAGGCCGTTGAGGTAGATCTCGTACTGGAAGTCGGACCGGTGCTGGGGCATATGGCTCCTCTACTCGGCGATCTGCCGCAGGATACGGGCGAGTTCGCGGGGGCGGGAGAACATCGGCCAGTGGCCGGTGTCCATGCGGATCAGCTCCCACGACGGGCTCTTCAGGAGCGCGGCGGCGGGCGGGATCGGGTCCTCGCCGTCGAGCAGGCACTTGATGTACGTCGTCGGCAGGTCGGCGAGGGAGCCGGTCAGGGCGGCGGGTTCGGAGAGTGAGGCGCCGGGGTGCGGGGTGGCGTGCGCGAGGATGCCGGCGATCTGGTCCTCGGTCAGCTCCTGGCCCGCGAACTGGGCGGCCTCCGGGGGCCAGACCCCGCCGTTCGCCTCGATCTCGCGCTGCACGCCCGCGCTGTCCCAGCCGTGGAAGAACGTCTCGCCGTCGACCGGCACAGCGGCGTCGACCAGGACCAGTCTGCGCAGCCGGTCCCCGATCCGCTCCGCCGCCTGGCCCACCGGGATCCCCGAGTAGCTGTGCCCCACCAGCACGACCTCCCGCAGATCCAGCCGCTCGATCTCCTCCACGACGTCCCGGACGTGCGTCTCCTGACCCGCCGGGACCCCCCGCTTCTCCGCGAGCCCGGAGAGGGTGAGCGGACGGGCCGACGGCAGCTCCTTCGCCACCTCGTCCCACGCCCACGCGCCGAGCCAAGCCCCTGCCACCAACACGAATTCGGTCATGCTCGCAACGTAGCCGACGGGTCTGACAACGCGTCCTGGTCAGGCTCCGGCGGAGGCTTGTTCTGGCTGGTGCGGTGACCGGTCGGCCAACCCTCCGGTGTCTGTCAGAGGTTGATTCGTCCATGATTCGTGGTTCAACTGGATGGTTCGACCATTGTTTGTCGCGAGGAATGTTTCAGGACGATTGCAGAGCCTACGAAAACCAGCCACCCGGGCGTGCGGGCGGATCATGAAGCGCTTGCTTGCGGCGTTCTTCCGTTCGAATCCTGTAGCTTCGCGCCACTGATTGAATACGCAAGGTTACTGAAATCTGTGGGGTCGATGTGAACTCCTGCGCCGGACCCGGCAAAGTGGCGTCCGCCGCTCCGGCACCCACCGGTGACCAGGCGGCACAGACTCCAACCGAGCGGAAGGAAGCACACGATGCGGAACACCGCGCGCTGGGCAGCGATCGGCGGCCTCGTCGCCGCCACCCTCGGCGGACCCCTCACCGGGTCCGCCCTCGCCGCCCCGTCCGCAGGTCCGACCTCCCTGTACGCGCCGTCGGCACTCGTGCTGACGGTCGGTCACGGCGAGCGGGCGGCTGCTACGACGCCGGCCCGCGCCGTCACCCTGAACTGCGCGCCGACAGCCTCCGGAACCCACCCCGCCGCCGACCTGGCCTGCGCCGAACTGCGCGCGGCGGGCGGCGACCTCGACGCGCTCGCGATGCGCGCGAGCGGGCCCTGCACCAAGCAGTACGACCCCGTCGTCGTGACCGTCGACGGCGTCTGGCAGGGCAAACGCGTCGCCTACGAGCGGACGTTCGCCAACGAGTGCGTGCGCAACGCGGGCGCGACCAGCGTGTTCGCCTTCTAGGCGGGACGCTTTCGAGACCGGAGTCGCGGGGTCCCTGTGGACGCCACGAGAGGCTCGTGACTGGGGAGTGCGAGTCCTGGACACGGGAGAGCCTGCGGCTCCTTGGCTCCGGGGACCGGACGGGCGGGGTGGGGCCGCCCCCGGTCCCCGGGGCTCATCCGTGAGGGTGCTCTGCGCGGCTCACGGTTGACGCTCGCCGGGGATCGCCGTCAGCGACGGGAAACGGTCCGCCAGCCGCGCGGCCAGCAGCAGCCGTCGTACCGCGAACTGGTCGTGCACCAGCCGCAGCCGGCCGCCGCGCCTGCGGGCCCGCTCCTCCGCGCGGCACAGCGCGCGCAGGCCCGAGCAGTCGATGAACTCCACGCGCCGCAGATCCACCAGGACGTCCGGCGCGTCCCCCGTCGTCGCCGCGTCCAGGTGCTCCGTCAGCAGACCCTCCGTGGCCATGTCGATCTCCCCGGTCACCTCGACCACGGTGAACCGGCCGCTGGCCCTCGTGCGCGCGTACGCGTTGGCCGGTGGTGTCATCTCGTCCCACTTCGGCATGGTGCTCGTCCGGTCCCGGTAGCTACCCCGGACCGCCCCGAAGCATCCCTCAGCGGCGGCCCGCAAGACCCGGTTCACCCGACCTGATGGATTTCCGCGCGGATCATTGACTCGCGCCGCAGGCTTCAGCACGGAAACGCCCATCCGACGGCCCACAGGACCGGCAGCACCAGTACGTCGTACCAGCCGGTCAACGGCCTGCGGACGCCCGACGGCGCCGCGCCCGCCGTCGAACGGCGAAGAGGTCATCGCTTGCGGTTGTCCCTGATCTCCTTGGCCGAACCGATCACGATGGCGGCGCCGAGAACGAGTTCGCAAGCGCCCCACAACAGGGACCAGCCCGACTCCTGAAGGTTCTGCACCCCGCTGATCACCATGAACGGGACGAAGAAGAGGAGGAACGTCAGTCGGTAGTTGCTCATGTCTGCCTTCTTTTGCGTTTTTCTCTGCGGTGTTCCGTGGTCACCGGCAACTGCTCTTTCCGGTGTACTTTCGGCAGACCGAACTGCGGCCCGAGTGGGTCAGGGCGTCGTTCCAGTCGTTACGGAAGCGGCGGTTGCTGTTCCAGTTCCGGAAGTCGTTCACCACGGTCTGGGCACCCCATCCGGCCCCCGCGCAGTGGACGAACTTGCTCGCCGACCCCCCGCACCGCCGCACGGTCTTCCACGGCGAGCGAACCGCCCGCCACGCGTTCCGCACGGTCTTGGCACGACCGAACGGTGAGACCAGTGCGGCCGTACCGATCGCGAACTTCCCCGACCAGTAGATGGAACGCCAGTTGGGATTGCGTCCCACCCGCGTCGCCTTGTTGGTGACCCGCCGCCACTGCTTCTTCCCCCAGCTCCAACGGCCGTCCAGGTCGAAGCGGTTGAGGGGGTCGGCGTGGGCGTATTCGTAGGCGTTGAGATTGCCGCCATGGACCGGGTCGACGGAGAGGAAGCGTCCGGTGGCGGGGTTGTAGAGACGGACGCCCATGAGGGTGAGGCCGGTGAGGGTTTCGGCGGAGCGCTGTTTGGCGCCGAGCCAGCCGTAGCGGGCCGGGGTCTGTCCGGCGCGTGGGTTGCCGTACTCGTCGGTGTCCAGAGCGACGGGGGCTTTGCCGGTGGCCAGGGGGAGTTGGAGGGCCACGTCACCGTGGACGGTGGTGAGCTGGAGGACGGTGTCGCCGGTCTTGCTGGTGGTTGCGGCCAGGTCACCGGAGGCGGAGTCGACGTTGCGGGTCAGGGCCCCGGTCGCGGTGTTCTCCACGATCCAGCGGGGGGTGTCACCCTCGCCGTCGTAGTGGTTGAGCTTCGACTCGGTCTGCGTCCAGGTGGTGCCGCTGCCGGTCTCCACCGTCCAGGAGCGGAAACGCAGGGCGGCGTCCAGCTGCCAGGTCTGACGCTTGCCGCCTGCGGTCTGCTGGCGGGCGAGGTCGTTGGCGTAGAAGCCGACGGTGGTGCCGGGGAGGGCCGTTGTGCGGCCGAACGCGTCGTAGGTGTAGCCGGTGTCGACGAGGCGGTCGTAGCTGTCGTAGGTGTGGGTGGTGGCTGTTCCTCCGCTGGTGGGGCAGTCGCCGCCCGCTGTGCCGGTCGCGGTGGTCAGGGACTTGCGGTTGGCGCGGACGTCGAAGGTGTAGGCGCGGCGGGTGCAGACCGCTTCCGAGGTGTCCTCGACGGTGGTGAGACGGCCGAGGGCGTCGTAGCGGTAGGTCTGGTCGGACCAGCCGGTGTGGCTGGTGACCTGGCCGTGGATCGATTCGGTGACCGCGTCCGAGTAGACGATCGTGGCGTCGCTGTCGCGGGTGTAGGTGCGGTCGGTCGTCGAGCCGGTGGTGTCCTCGGTGGTGGTGAGGGTGTAGCCGCCTGGGAGTTTCTCGGCGGCGACGGAGCCGTCCGCGTCGTAGGTGGCGCGGAAGGTGCCCGCGATCGAGTCCGTGGTGCTGGTGGCCAGGCCGCGGGGC
>DATCQX010000668.1:0-30894 GCA_036569285.1 Streptomyces sp. | reverse complement strand
CGCCGAAGGAGACCGATTCCTGCTCGACGAATTGTCGGCTCAACAGCCTGCTGATCGTCGATCACATCAACCGCCACGGCTTCCATCCCTACGTCTACGAGATGGCCCACCACGTGCGGCTCGGCGCGCTGGGCCGTGACGAGGCGTTGGCGAAGCTCGGTGACCTCGGAGTCGCCCCCGAGACCGTGAGTGCCGTCTCCGTCGAGCTCGGCATGCCGTCCGTACGTTTCTCCCACTGACCGTTCAGGAGTGCCCTTGACTTCCCAGCCCGTTCTCGACGCGTTGAACGACATCACCGTTGCAGAGATCCGACAGCTCGACTTCTCCCGGCTGGTGGGACTGGTCAACGAGCCCAACATGCCCTCGGGGGGCGGCCGTACGGTGCGCCGGGTGCTGGAACTGGCGCGGCCCAGGCCCGGACGGCGCATCCTGGAGGTGGGCAGCAACACCGGCTACACCAGCATCGAGATCGCCAGCTGGGTCGAGAACCCCGTCGTGGGCCTCGACATCAACCCCGTCTCCAACGAGTTCGCCCGCAAGAAGGCCGCGGCGGCCGGCGTCGACAACGTCACCTTCGACCTCGGCGACGGCCGGTCACTGCCCTACGACAACGGCGAGTTCGAGCTGGTCTTCAGCTCCAACGTGACCTCCTTCATGGACGACCACCGGCGGGCCGCCGCCGAGTACTACCGCGTGCTGGCCGAGCGAGGCGTCCTCGCGGCGGTCCCCATCTACTACCGCACAACTCCGCCGGAGGACCTGCGGCGCCGTGTGGAGGAGGCCATCGCCGCGCCGCTGTCGGTGACCTCGCTGGACTACTGGATCGACGTCTTCTCGCACCCCGAGGCGACGCTGATCATGGAGGAGCCCTACGAGTACGTCCGGCAGTCCGCGGAACGCATCGAGAGCTATGTGGACTCAGTGTTCCACCAGCCTCACCTGGAGCAGCAGTCCGAGGAGAAGCGCAGGGCCCTGCGGCAGCGGCTCGCCTACTTCTACGAGTTGTTCGACGAGAACCTGTTCTACGCGGGCTACTCGATCCTGCTGTTCCGCCGCGCCCACCCGAACCCCGAGCCCGTGCTCCACGAGTCCCGTCGTGTCGTCGGAAGCGGCTCATGACGCTCCTGCGCAGGATGCTCGACGACGACGTCCGGCCCAACCGCCTGCCGGACGTCGCCTGGCTGCGCGAGTACCGGGGGAAGGGCGAGCCCGCGGGCACCCCGCTGCTGCTCGCCCTCGGTGAGACGTGGGACGACACCCCGCGGGCGCTGCTCGACGCCCTGCGCCGGGTCCCGCACGACGTCCACGGCTACCAAATGTCGATGTACGGGCTGCCGTCGCTGCGCCGCCGTATGAAGCGGTACGTGGCCGGGTCCCAGCGTCTTCCCGACGACGGGTCGTGGGAGCTCGCCGTCACCTGGACGGGCACGCGCAGCGCCATGCGCGACTTCGCGGAGTCCGTGCGTGACCGGGCGGTCGGAGACCGGCCGTCCGCCCTGGCAGTCGCCCCGGCCTGGGACTACGCGGGGTTCCTGGAGCCGCTGGGCTTCCGGACGGTCTACGCGGAGACCTCGGCCGACGACGCGTTCCTGCCGAGCGTCGCCGGCCTGCGCGAGGCGGTCGCCTCCGTCGGCGACCTGGCCCTGGTCGTCATCAACGCCCAGCACAACCCGACCGGCCACAACTGGTCGGAGGACGTCGTGCGGACCCTGGTCGAGATCGCGGTGGAAGCGGACGCGGCCGTGCTGGTGGACGACGCCTACTTCGGGCTGTGCGCGGACGATCACCCCGCCACCTCCGCCACCGCCGTGCTGCTGCGGACCCTCGGCGAGTCGGGCACGTCCCTGCCGTGGCTGAGCGTCCGGTCGTTCGGAAAGCAGTTCCACTGCAACGGCTGGGGCATCGGGTCGGTGCTGGCCGAACCGGGCTTCCTCGACGACTTCGTCAACGAGCTGCGCCCCCGGCACACCTACAACTACGCGGGTCATCTCCAGTGGGCCATGGCCGAGTGGCTGGCGGACGAAGCGGCCGTGGAGACGTACCTGGCGGCGGAGCGGTCCGGCCTGGCGACTAAGCGCGCCGCGGTGGTCCGGGAGTTCGCTCTCCCACCCGGCCAGCCCGGGCTCGTGGCGGGTCCCGCGGCTCCCTACGCGCTGTTCCCCGTCCCGGAGTCCCACGCCGACGACGAGCGGGAGTACCTGCACGCATGTGCCGTGCGGGCCGGGGTCTTCCTGTCCCCGGCCTGGCCGGTGGCACGACCGACGCGGCTGTCGGGCAACGGGTACGCCCGCATGTACCTCGGCCCGGGCCTCACCGACCTGACGGAGGGGGTCGAGCGGCTCAGGAAGAACCAGCTCCTGCCGGAAACGTGATCACTGAGGAGTGACGCGTCCGGCACGCACCGGTGTCCCTCCCCTGCTCCTGTCGCAGGGGGTGGGCCCCTTCTCGCCGTACTCAGCCGCGCCGCCGTGCGCCGCGCCCGCCCCTGCCCTCGTATCCTTCGCAGCCGCCCGCCGGTGGAGCTCGCGCTCCGCCCGGGCGCGCTCCTCGTCAGCCTTGCGCGCCACGACCGTTGCATCCTCGCGGATATCAGCTCGGGAACGAAAGGACCACCTCGGATGGACCGTCGGCCAGAGTTCAGCCTCACCCAGCTTCTCTACTTCGTCACCATCGCCGAAACCGGAAACATCTCCGAGGCCGCCGAGCGCCTCCACGCATCCCAGTCCGCGGTGTCCGCCGCGATCCAGCGACTGGAGAGACAGCTCGCGAACCAGCTGCTCGTGCGTCATCACGCCAAGGGCGTCAGCCTGACCCCGGTCGGGAAGCTGCTCCTCAACGACGCGCAGGCGATCCTGCGCCAGGCCCACGCCCTGAACCACTACAGCAGCAGGCTCCAGGGCGAGTCAGCAGGGTGCCTCGACATCGCGTCCTACTATTCGATCACCTCCTTCCTGATGCCGAGAGCCCTCTCCAGGGTCGCCGGTACCAACCCCCGTCTGACGGTGAACGTCCACGACGTCCACTCACCGTTGGACCTGCTGTTGAACGGCATGTGTGAACTGGCCGTCACCTACAGCACCACGACGTCGGAGAAGACCCGGTTCACGGAACTGGTCACGCCCCAGCTGTACGCGCTCGTCGCGGAGGATCATCCGCTGGCCTGCACCGAAAGGATCGCGCTGGCCGATCTGGCCGGCGAATCGATCCTGATGGCGGACATTCCCTCCTCCTGCTACTACACCTACGTGGAGAACGCCTTCAGGAAAGTCGGGATCCCCATGCCCGACATCATCTCCACCACCGGGATGGAGGCGATGCGCGCCCTGGCGGGAGTCGGTATCGGGTTCGTGCTGACGCATCACCGGCCCCAGTCGCTGGACACACCGGACGGAAGCCGAACCGCCCTGGTCGAGATCACCGACGACCTCCCCCATCTGTCCATCGGTGTCCAGACGTTACGGGACAGCAAACCCAGCCGGCGTGCGCGTGACTTCGTTACGGCCCTGCGTATGACGGCCCAGCAGACCTACGCCCTTTGCCCACCTGCGATGCGGTGACACCTACACCCAACTCGCCGCCGGGTCCGGCATCGAGATCGCGACTGTCTACCGCTCCATACGTGAAGCCGTCGAGACCCTGTCCGCCCTCGCCCCGTCCCTGGCCGAAGCGATGAAGACGATCCGCATGAAGGCGTTCGTCATCCTCGACGCCACCCTGCCGCCGATCGACTGGGGGTACCTCCCGGCCGAAGGCTGGGGGAGATCGCCGCCGACACCCCGTACCACTCCGGGAAACACGAACGCCACGGCATGAACGTCCAGGTCCTCACCGATCCGTTCGGACGGCTGCTGTGGGCCTCACCGGCCCTGCCCGGCTCGACGCACGACCCGACCGCCGCGCGAGAGCACGGCATCATCGAAGCCCTCACCGATGCCGGCCTCAGATGCTGGGCGGACAAGGCGTACCAAGGCGCCGGCGGAACCGTCCGGGTCCCGTTCCGGGGCCGACGCCCCAAGAAATGGAAGCGCCGCCACAACACCACCCACGCCAGGATCCGCTGCTTCGGCGAGCAGACCATGGCCACCCTCAAGAGCTGGCGCCTCCTGCGGAAACTCCGCTGCAGCACCAACCGCCTCACCAACGTGGTGAAGGCCGTCCTCGTCCTTCACCACGCATCAGCGTGAGGTTGGAAAAGGCTCACGGTGTGAGATACCAGCCGGGATACTTGCCCCGCCGACAACGTCGAATGAGATTCCGTCGATGATCAGTCACACGCGAGATTGCCTCTCACCTGGTCAGGGCCTCGTTCTGGGAGATGGTCGTTCGAGACAGGACAGCGAGGATCCTGTCGGCGTGCAGGGCGGCGCCCCGGTGCTGCCCTGCACGCCGGCACGTGTGCGTGGGCCTCAGTGCGTATGAAGAGCCCACTTGTCGCCGTCGACGGGCGTCGCTCCGGGCAGCGCGATGAGTTCGGGTTTGAACAGTGGTGCCGAGTCCATGGCGGGCTCCCAGGTCGCGAGCTTCTCGTCCTGGGGGACCTCGATCCGCCTGCCCTCGGCGAGGTCGGCGACCACCCGCACCAGCAACCGCACACCGAGCGGGGCCAGATGGTCGCGCCACAGGCTCTGCGCGGTCGAACCGGGGGGCACGAATAGGTGCTCCTGAGCTGCCAGCGGGCCGGCGTCCGTGCGCTCGGTGAGGTGGTAGACGCTGCCGCCGGTCACCTTGTCACCGTCGCGGATCGTCCAGCGGATCGCGTCCCGGCCGCGGTGCACCGGCAGCAGGCTGGGGTGATAGCCGATGGTGGCGACGGCGGCCCTGGCACGCGTCCGACGGCCGATGAAGGCGTGCGAATGCGCGGCCACGATGACGTCCACCCCGTCCGCGACGTGGTGGGCGCGCAGCTCGGCCGAGTCCGTCCACTGGATCCCCCTGGGGTACACCCAGGCACGCAGGCGGTCCCAGGACATCGCGTTGCTCTCGTCGGAGTGGCCCTTGCGAAGGCGGGGGGCAGCCGCGCCGACTATCTTGTGGCCTTCGTCCAGCAGGGCATCCGCGACTTCCACCGCGAATCCCCCTTGACCTGACAGGTAGATGTTCACTCGTGCTCCCGGCGATCACTGGTCGGGTGTGGAGTCAGACAAACGCCGCCGGCGCGGGCGCGCCGTGCCAGCGGCGTGCAGTGTTCCGACGTCCCGGTCAGGAATTCGGACCGGGCCCGCGGCGGCTCACGGATGTCCCAGGTGGTGGCCCGCGCGCACGGCCGGGTTTCCCGGGCCCGGGGTGGCCCGCGAGGGCGTGCTCACGGTCACCAGTCCGTACGCCAGAACCTGCGCGGCTGGAACGGGTACGTGGGCAGCGGCACCCGGTGGCTGGCCTCCCCCAGATGCAGGGCGGCGAAGTCCACCCGCTGGCCGGTCACCCAGACGGCGGCCAGATCGGCCAGCGCCTGTCCGTCGGTCCCGGACGGCACGATC
The DNA here is from genome assembly GCA_036569285.1 of Streptomyces sp. Lineage (GTDB taxonomy): Bacteria > Actinomycetota > Actinomycetes > Streptomycetales > Streptomycetaceae > Streptomyces. The sequence continues at coordinate 25,417 of DATCQX010000668.1, read as the reverse complement.
CCGTTGCCATTGCGCTGGAAGGAGTCCACGTTCACCTGCGGCGCGGCCGCGGTCTCGGTGGCCAGGCCGCGGGGGGCGTCGTCGGACAGCGCCGCGATCAGCTCCGCACGGCTACGGACCACAGCCGCCCAGCGGCGGTCCATCACCTTGCGGCCCATGGTGAGGCTGAAGCAGATGTCGTCCAGCCGCAGGTCGGGGTTGGCGATCAGCCAGTCCTTCAGCTTCGCGCGCTGACGGGCCAGCGCCTCGTCGTTTAGGGCGGACAGCGTGGCCAGCCGCGGTCTGCCCTCGGCCTCGGGAGCGCGCCCGCCGACGTTCGGCGCCTCCTCCAGCACCAGGTGCGCGTTGTAGCCACCGCCGCCGATCGAGGTGATGCCCGCACGCCGGACGCCGGACTCTGTCTCCCAGTCCGCCGTCTCCAACTGTGGCACGAACGGGGTACGGGCCAGGCCGAGGTCCTCGTTGACCTCAGTCAGGTTGATCGTCGTCGGCAGCTTCTTGTGGTACAGCGCCATCGCGGCCTTCATCGCGCCGAAGCCGCCTGACACCACACCGCCGTGGCCCACGTTGCCCTTGACCCCGCCGATCGAGGTGATGCCGGTCGTCTTGCCGAACGCCATGCTCGCCGCGTGCACCTCGAGTTCGTCGGTCATCGGCAGACCGAGCCCGTTGGCCTCGTACATGGACACGGTGTCCGGGGTGACACCACCGACCTGCATGGCGTTGGCGATGCACGCGCTCAGCCGCTCGGGCTGGGCCAGACCGTAGGCCACCGCGCTGACACCGTTGTTGTTGACGGCCGACCCCTTGACCACGGCGTAGATGTGGTCGCGGTCCGTGACGGCCGCTTCCAGCGGCTTGAGCAGTACGGTGACGACACCGCTGGACAGCACGGTGCCGGTGCCGTTGGCGTCGAACGGACGGCAGTGTCCGTCCCGAGACAGGATGCGGTTCTCCTCCCACAGATGACCGCGCGGGTGGGGCAGGCGGACCATCGCGCCTCCGGCGATGGCCATGTCGGTCTGGCCGAGCAGCAGCGACTGGCAGGCCATGTGCACCGAGTAGTGGAAGCCGGCGCAGACGGCCGCGAGGGTCACGGCCTCGCCCTTCAGGCCCATGTAGTAGAGCGCGTTGGACGTCATGGTGTCCGGCGACCAGGCGGCGCCGGCCTCTATCGCCTCGGGTCCGACGGACACCCGGTCCGGCGGGGAGCTGTAGAGCGCGGCGGTCTGCGCGTTGTTGGCACCGTAGATGCCCACCTCGCCCTCGACGCGGTCCGGGTCGTACCCGCCGTCCTCGAGCGATTCCCAGGCGCTCTCCAGGAACAGCCGGTTCTCCGGGGTCATCGCTGCGGCCATCCGGTCGCTGATGCCGAACACCGAGGGGTCGAACTTGTCGTAGGTGTCGAGCACGCCGCAGGCCGGGACGTAGAACGGACTGTGGATCAAGGTTTCGTCGACGTGGATGTCGTCCTTGTCGAGGATCGACACGGACTCCCTGCCGTGGACCAGGTTGTCCCAGAACTGTTCCTTGGTACGGGCCCCGGGCGCCCGCAGGGACATGCCGATGACGGCCACGTCACCCGGGTCGTAGGTCTGCTCAGGGCTGTCGGACATGGAGGGCTCCTGCCTCGAGAGGTGTGGTCGCGATGTTGTCCAGGGCCAGGTCGGGCTGGGCCATCGAGTCGAAGAGCACCGTGCGGTACAGCGCGAGGAGCTGCGTCACGGTCTCCTTCTCCAGGTAGCTGGGTTTGTACTGGACGTGGCCGAACGCCTCGCCGCCGATGTCGGCCATCGAGATCTCCAGGTCGAACTTGGCGATATGCCTGCGCACCGGCATCGGCTCCAGCGGCAGTGCGCTGTCGGGCGCGATGGTGTCGCCCCTGCCGTGGAAGAGCTTGGTGGACCGGGGGAAGGCGTCCGAGGACAGCCAGTTCACCGCGACGTCGAACCACGGCGGTCGGCCCTCGTACCGGGGCGGCTTCAGGATCGACGCGAGCCGGTCGAGCGGGTAGTTCATGTGCTCGAGCAGACCGAGAGCGTAGGCGTGGACCTCACGCACCAGATCTCGGAAACTGCGTTCGCCGGACGGTTTGGCCCGCACCAGCATCGTGTTCAGGTAGTAGCCGATGGCCGACTCCCAGCCGGGCTCGCCCCGTTGGGCGATGGCGGTGGCGAGTACGGAGTCCTCCACACCGGCCGCACGGTTGAGCGTGGCGAAGAAACCGGCCAGCACGACCGTGCTGATCGACACCCCCTCGCTCACCGCGAACTCCCTGAGCCGGCGGGTCTCCTCGGCGCTCCAGCGGAACGCGAGGTCGCGGCCCTCGTAGGTGACACCGGGAGGGCGCTCCGCCGCGGACAGATCGACGTGGGCGGGCGGGTCGGCCAGTTGCCGCGACCACCAGTCCAGTGCCGCGTCGGCCGCCGGGCCGGCCAGCCACTTCCGCTCCCACTCGACGAAGTCTGTGTACGGGGGGACTGGGTCGCTCGCGGCGGGGTCGGCGCCCTCGTAGAACTCCTGGATCTCACGGATCATCACATCGGCCGAGGCCGCGTCCGACGCGATGTGATGCACGAGCACGAGCAGGTAGTGGTCCGCCGGTCCACGGGCCATCAGCACCACCCGCACCAGTGGCCCGCTGTCCATGTCGAGCGGGAGGTGCCCATAGTCGGCCAGTTCCTCACGGGCCTGCTCGTCGTCCCGGTCCGAACTGTCCACCACGATGAACTCGTACACCGGTTCGTCCAGGATGACCTGGCAGGGTCGGCCACCGACCTCGACGAAGATCGTGCGCAGAGCAGGGTGCCGCTCCACGACGGCCTGTACGGCGTTCTCGAGGGACTGCTCGTCGACCGCGGTCCGGATCCGGGCCGCCACCATGAAGTTGTAGGGCACCGCGTCCGGATCGACCTGCTGCATGAACCACAGCGAGGCCTGGCCGTGCGACGCCGGTGCCAGTTGCAGACCGAGACCGTCGGCGCGCAGCTGCTGCGACGCCGGTGCGTCGGTGGGGTCGAGCAACCCGCGCGCGGCCAGTTCCTCCACCAGTTCCTCGGCGTCCAGCTCGGACAGGTCGTCGAGGAAGGTCTGGTCCGGCGTGGCCCTGGGCGGCGGCTCGGCGACCGCCTGCGCGACCTGCGCCGGCGCCTGCGTCACGGCCGGCGTCCCCCCGCCCACGACCTCGACGACGTGGGAGACGACCTCGGACAACATCCGTCCGTCCAGGAACACCACCGGTGACACACGCTGCCCGAACAGCGCTTGCAGCCTGTTGACGAGGCGGATCGCCAGCATCGAGTCCAGGCCGAACTCCCGCAGGCCGGCGTTCCCGTCGAACCGGCTGACCGGCACGCCCAGCGCGTCGGCGAGTTCGGCGAGGACGACCTCCGACACCGTCCTGTCCGTGGTCGGCCGGCTCTCCACCGGTTTGACGTTGGCTTCGGCCACGGTCTCGGTGGCCGGAACCGGCGCGGCATCGCGGCGCGGGGTGGTGTCCAGCCAGTAGCGGTCCTTCTGCCACTGCACGAGCGGGGTCTCGACGACCTCGACGTCGTCGGCGAACAGTGAGTCGAAGGTCAGCGGAAGGCCCCTGACGTGCAGCGACGCGGCGGCCCCCAGCAGGCAGCGGAGGTCGCTCTCGTCGCGCCGCAGGGAGTTGACCGCGTGCACCTGGGCCCCGCGGGTCAGCGCGATCTCCTCGACCGCGCCGCGCAACGTTTCGTGCGGGCCGATCTCGATGAAGGTGCTGACGCCGTCCTCGACCAGCGCGCCGATCGTCTCGGCGAACCGGACCTGGTTGCGCAGGTTGTGGACCCAGTAGTCGACGTCGGTGACCGGGTTCACCGTGTCGGCCAGTGCGGTGGAACGGAACTCGATGGTGTTGGCCTGTGGGGTGATGCCGTCGATGCTTGCGCGCAGCGGCTCGATCAGCGGATCCATGCCGGGGCTGTGCACCGGCCGTTCGACCCTGATGCTCCTGGTCGAGATCCCGTCCCGCCGAAGGTCTGCCTCCAGGGCACGCACGGCTTCGGGCGAGCCGGAGACCGCGGCGCTGGTGGGGCTGTTGACCACGGCGATCGCCGCATGCTCGGCATACGGGGCGAGCCGCGGCAGCAGCTTCTGCTCCGGCAGGTCGACGGAGATCATGGCACCAGGGGCCGCTTTGCGTTCGAGTAGGTGCGACCGGGCCACGACGACGCGGGCGGCGTCGTCCAGCGACAGCGAGCCGGCAACACACGCGGCGGCGACCTCGCCCAGGCTGTGCCCGACGACAGCGGTCGGCTGGATGCCGAGGTCGAGCCAGACCTTCGCCAGCGAGACTTGCAGGGCGAACAGCACCGGCTGCTGGAAGTCCATCTCGTCGAACCGGGCCTCCTCGGCCGGGGCGGCGAGCTGGTCGAGCACCGAGCAACCGTCGGCCCTGCGCACGGCCGCGTCGCAGGCCTCCATCGAGGCGCGGAACCCGGAGTGCAAGCGCATGAGCTCACGGCCCATGCCGACCCAATGGGTCCCGCTGCCGGAGAACACCAGCGCCACCCTCCGGTCGACGTTGCCGGAGACCGTGCCCGTGACGACGTCGGGATGCGGCTGACCGGCGGCGACCCGGGCCAGTCCGTCCAGGACGCCCTGACGGTTGCGGGCGAACAGCGCGAGCCGTCGGCCGTGGTGGGTACGCCTGGTCGCGAGCGTGTAGGCGAGGTCGGAGACCCGCAGTCCCGCGTCACGTTCGACATGGTTGGACAACTCACGGCAGGTGTCGGCCAGCGCCTCAGGCGTGTGGGCCGAGACGGGCACGAGGTGCACCCGCTCGTCGGGCGCGAGGTCTCCCCCGCTCGGCGTGACGTGACGTCCCCGGTCACCCGCGAGGAACGGGTTGGCCAACACCGGGAGGCCGGCGGTGTACAGGGCGCCGAGCGAGCCGAGCAGGGTCGAGGCCTCGTCGGCGCCGCGCCGGAGCGAGGGCAGGGTGGCCGCCGGCAGGATCTCCGACACCGACTTGAGCAGGACGGGGTGTGGACTGAGTTCGATCACCGCGTCGATGTCGTGGGCGCGCAGGTTCGTCAGGGCGTCGACCATCCGGATCTCCCGGCGCAGGTTGTCCGCCCAGTAGTCCGGCCCGAGCTCCTTGCCGTCGATCCGTTCGCCGGTGACCGTCGAGATCATCGGGATGCGCGTGGTGCGGGGCGCGATGCCCTCGAGTTCGGCCCTCAGGGGGGCGAGGACGTGATCGATCAGCGGCGAGTGCGGTGCGTGGCCCATCCGTACCCGGTGGTTCGTGACGCCCGCTTCGGTCAGCCGCTGGACGAGGTCGTCGATCTCCTGCGGTGTGCCGGTGACCAGAACGGACTTCAGGCCGTTGTAGCCGGACACGGTGAGCCGGCCGGTCAGGTACTGCTCGACCTCGTCCGCGGCGGTCATGACCACGATGCCGTCACCGCGGCCGACGGCAAGTTGCTGGAGGAGCTGGCCGTGGTGGGCGGCCAGGCGGGAGGCGTCCTCGAAGGAGAGTGCGCTGGCGACGTGGGAGGCAGCGAACTCGCCCACGCTCTGTCCCACGACGACGTCCGGCTCCACCCCCAGCGAGCGCCAGACGTCGGCCAGCGCCACCTGAATGGAGAACAGCAACGGCTGGAAGACGTCCATGTCGTCGATGCGGCCGTCAGGTGCCAGCATCTGGTCGACGAGCGAGAAGCCCAGCAGCTCCCGCATCCGCTTGTCGGAGCGCATCATGGACCGGCGGAACACGGGCATTCCGGCGAGCAGTTGCCTGGCCATGCCCACCCACTGCGAACCGTTGCCGGAGAACAGGAACGCCACCCGCGGCGGGCGGTCGGTCCTCTCCCCCACGCTCAGTCCGGCGGCAGTCTCACCGCGGGCGAAGGCGTCCAGCTGCGTCCTGAGTTCGGTCATGTCGCGCGCGGCGGCCGCGAGTCGGAAGGCGCCATCGCCGGGTGTCCGGCTGCAGACCACGCGCAGGTCGTTCTCGTCACGCAGCGCCAGGGCCCGCTCGGCCAACGTCTCCCGGGAGTCCGCGGCCAGCAGGAGGAGGGAGCTCTCGGGGCGCGGCAATTCCTCGACGGCGACGTGGCAGATCGCGCCGCCGAATCCGAACGAGCTGACGCCGCCCCTGCGCGCGTCGGACCTGCGCGGCCACGGCGTCAGCCGGTCCTGGACGGTGAGGTTGTACTCGTCGAACATGATCTGCGGGTTCGGGGTGGTGTAGTGCAGGCTCGGTGGCAGCACGCCGTTACGCATCGACAGCGCGAGTTTGACCAGGCCGACGATGCCGGCCGCCGCCTCCAGGTGCCCGATGTTGGACTTGACCGAACCGAGCCGCAGCGGCTCCGCGCGGTCACCGCCGAGGACCGCACCGATGGCGTTGGCCTCGATCGGGTCGCCGAGGGACGTCGCGGAGCCGTGGCACTCGATGTAGTCGACGAGGTGCGGTGCGATGCCGGCCCTCTGGTAGGCGGTGCGGAGCATCTTCTCCTGTGCCTGGGGGTTCGGCGCCGTCATGCCGTTGCTCAGACCGTCGTTGTTGGAGGAGCTGCCCTTGATCAGGCAGTACACCGGGAGGTCACGTTCGAGCGCCACGCTCAGCGGAGCGAGCACGACGACCCCGGCGCCCTCGCCGCGGACGCAGCCGTCGGCGCGGGCGTCGAACGACTTGCAGCGGCCGTCCGGGGCGAGGGCGCCCATCGCGTCCATGGCGGTGTAGTAGTCGGACACGAAGCTTAGGTTCACGCCGCCAGCGATCACTAGGTCGCTCTCGCCCATCCAGAGCGACTGGCATCCCACGTGCACGGAGACCAGCGATCCGGCGCACGCGGCGTCAATGGCCATGCTCGGGCCCTGCAGACCGAGGATGTAGGAGACACGGTTGGCGATGATGCCGTCGTGCATGCCGGTGGCGGTGTGCGGGGTGATCTGGCTGTCGGGGCCCCGGTAGTGGGCCAGAGCGGCGTAGTCTCCCCAGCAGGAGGCCATGAACACGCCGGTGTCGCTGCCGACGAGGCTGTGGGGCGCGATACCCGCGTCCTCCAGCGCCTCCCAGGACAGCTCCAGGATCAAGCGCTGTTGGGGGTCCATCTGGACGGCTTCGCGGGGTGAGATGCCAAAGAACAGCGGATCGAACTGGTCGATTCCGTCGATGAACCCGCCCCAGCGCACCCTGTCGTTCAGCAGCTCGCGCCGCGCGGCCGGCACCGGCCCGACGGCGTCGCCACCTTCGACCAGCAACCGCCAGAACGAGGACGGGTCCGGTCCGCCCGGGAACCGGCAGCCCATGCCCACGATCGCGATGGGTTCGTGCGATCCCGCACGGCGGTCGACGCTCGGGGAGGGCTCGGCCGCACGCGGACCATCGACCAGCGCACGGGCCAGCTCGTCGACCGTGGGGTACTGCCACATCCAGGTGGCTGGGACCTTCCAGCCGAGGTATTCGGACAGGGACGCGGCGAGGGCCACCGACTTCAGCGAGTCCATCCCGTACCGGTGGACCGGTACCCAGCGAATCACCTCATTCCTGGGCACGTCCAGCAGCTCGACGATACGGGAAAGCAGAAACTCTGTTACCGCATGCACGTCTCGCACTACACGCTCTTGCGACATCTCAGCTCCCCAGCGGGACGGATCGAATGCGATGGCGGAGAAAGGGGATTACGGTGCTTCTCACGGCCGTTCCACCGGGCCCAGGCTCGTCCAGTTCCGCTCGATGTGGTCCTGCGCACCCTCGCGGCCGGGGCCCGAGTGGACGATGCGCCAGCCGGCCGGGAGATCCAGGAAGGGGCGCCAAAAGGCATGGACTCCCTGGTCGTTGACAACCACCTGCCAGGGGCCGCCCTCATCCGCGTCGAACGGATTGCCCGTCATCACTTCACTCCGTTCAGTTCGTCGTCCCGTGCCAGTCCGCCATGGTCCGGCCGCAGTCGCACCGGCAGGCTGTGGTAGCCGTTCAGAAGGTTCGAGTGGATCCTCAGCGGGTCGCCGGTCGGCTCGATGTCCAGGGCGAAGTCCCGCAGCGCCATCAGAAGTTCGGATATCTCGATCTTGGCGAGATAAGAACCGACGCAGAAGTGGGGCCCGTAGCCGAACGAGATGTGTTTGTTGGGCCTGCGCCCCACGTCGAACACCTCGGGCCGGTCGAAGACCCGTTCATCATGGTTGGCGGAGATGTGCCACAGGGTGACGATGTCACCCTTCGCGACACCGACACCGTGGATCTCCGTGTCCCGCACGGCGCTCCTGCCGAAGTGCATCGAGGGTGATGCCCAGCGCAGTACCTCGTCGACGGCCGTGTCGATCGAACAGTCACCGTTCTTCAGCCGTTGCCACTGCTTGGGGTGCGCGGCGAGCGAATGCACACTGTCGATCATGGTCAGCCGGCTGGTCTCGTCGCCTCCGATGATCAGGCTGTAGCAGTTGAGGACGATGTCCTCGTCGCTCAGTCCGGCCCCTTCGACCGTGCTGGCGGCCAACGTGCTGATCAGATCCTCACCCGGGGCGCTTCGGCGCTCCTCCACCAGATCGAGGAAGTAGAGCAGGATCTCGTTGCGCGCCATCGCCGACTCCGCATCGTCGACGTCGTCGTCATCGGCGCTGAGCGCGGTTTTCGTCTGCTGCAGCAGGAAGTCGCGGTCGCTCTCGGGAACGCCGAGCAGGTTGCAGATGGTGGTCATGGGTATCCGGCTGGCGATCTCCAAGGCGAAGTCGCACTCGTCATGGGAGACCGCTTCCCGCACCAGCTCACGGGTGTTCGCCCGCACGGCGTCCGCCACGGGTTGCAGGACACGTGGTCCCAGGGATCTCAGCAGGATCTTGCGCAACTGCTCGTGCCGCGGGCCGTCGGTGACCGCGAGCATCTTGCCCGCCCCCGCGTCGCCGCCCTCCAGCAGGCTGACGAGGACGTTGCCCCGCTCCGAGGTGAAGTTCTCGTCGTCGCGATGGACGGCCATGATGTCCTCGTGGCGGGACAGGACCCAGAATCCGCGGCGGTTTCCCGTGGGCGGGTTCCAGTGGACGGGGCGGGTGTCCCTCAACCCGCGCCAGAACGCGGAGAGATCGTGCTCCGCGAACGTGGCGGGGGCACCCAGGTCGAAGGTGGCGTCAGCCGGGCCTCCCGGGCCCCCTGCGGTCACGGAAGCGATGCCATCGTGCCCTCGCTCTGACGGGTTCCGCATCGGTGTGAAAACCTCCTGTGCATGCCGATGGTCGTGCCCGGGGCCGGCTCAGCCGGCTGACGGTCGGCCGCGGCCACGGACGAGGGCACGGCGGTTGGTCGCGCGACGCTTCGCCTCCGTGATCGCTTCGGACTCCGCACCGTCACCGTTGTCCAGCCAGTCGGCGAGTGCGGTGATCTCGCGGAACCGGAAGAGATCCGACACCCCGACCCTCTTCCCGAACCGCCTGGTCATCTGCTTGGCCAGCCGAATCAGGAGCAGCGAGTCCCCGCCGAGGTCGAAGAACGTGTCGTGCGTGCCGATCGTCCGCGGATCACGTTCGAGGAGTTGCGCCCACAGCTCGACGAGAGCCGCCTCGGTTGGGGTGCTCGCGGGCTCCTTCGTCGTGGACGCGGTCGACGCGGGCGGCTCGGGCAACGCCGCCCGGTCGAGCTTGCCGTTGGGCGACACCGGAAGCTCGGCGAGGAACACCACCTTCTCGGGGACCATGTAGTCGGGCAGCGACGCACTCAGCCTGTCGGTGATACAGGCCTGGAGCGCTTCGTCCAGCCAGGGGCCTTCGCCTTCGGCCTCCAGCAGACGGGGCTCCTCCGGCACCACATAGGCCACCAGCGAACCCGTGTGCGACTGCCCGTCGCGCACCCGTACCGCGACCGCGACCGCGCGCACCTCGGGACATCCGGCCAGCCAGGACTCAGCCTCCTCGAGTTCAATGCGGTACCCGCGCACCTTCACCTGGTGGTCGGCACGGCCGATGAACTCCAGTTCGCCGTCGGGCAGAAGGCGGCCGATGTCCCCCGTGCGGTACATTCGTTCGCCCACCAGCTGCGGATCCGGCACGAAGCGTTCCGCGGTCAGCACCGGCCGGTTGAGGTAACCCCACGCCAGGCCCTCGCCACCGAGGTAGAGCTCCCCGGGCTCCCCCTCCGGGACGGGTCGCAGCCTGTCATCCAGGACGTAGATCCGGGCGGTGGAGTTGGGGGTGCCGATGGACGGCTCGCCGGTCTCGTCGCGCGGGACGAGTTTGAAGGTGCAGAAGACGGTGCCTTCCGTGGGGCCGTACCCGTTGAAGACCCGCTCGACCTTCGACTCGGCGTACACCCGGTCGACGAGGTGTCGGCGCACCGCCTCTCCCCCCAGGACCACAGAGCGCAGCCCGGCCAGCATGGTGCCCCCGTCGAGCAGACTCGCCATGACGGACGGCACGGTGTTGATGTGCGTCACCCGGTCCAGGTGGGGACTCTCCGGGAGGTGGACCGCGGTTTCCAGCAACACAACACCACCGCCTCGGGAGAGCGGTACGAAGAACTCCATGACGGCCAGGTCGAAGCAGATCGAACTCACGGCTGCCACACCGCTCAGATCGCACTCGGCGAAGATCCGGTCGGCCTCGGAGAGCATCGCCGCGCAGCTGCTGTGCCTGATCGGCACGCCCTTGGGCCGGCCCGTGGAACCGGAGGTGTAGATCACGTACGCCGAGTCGGGCGGAGCCGTGGCGGCGGGGGCCCGCGTCGTGCCGGACCCCGGCGGCTGAGCCGTGGCGGATTCCCCGAGCAGCAGCACCTTGGGACCGACCGGGCAGCGGTCCACCGACGCGGGCGTGGACAGGAGCAGGCGTGTGCCGCTGTCCTCCACCATGAAGGCCAGTCGCTCGTCCGGGTACTTGGGGTCGAGGGGCAGATAGCAGGCGCCCGAGCGGAGGGTCGCGAGAATGGCGACGAACAGGTCCGGGGTCCGCTCGATGCAGATGCCGACCGGTACTCCCGGCCGTGCGCCTTCCTCCATCAGCCGCTCGGCCAGAACCGCGGATCTGCGGTCGAGTTCGCCGTACGTCGTCACACCCGCGTCGGAATAGATCGCCGACACATCCGGGGCCTGGGCGGCGTACTCCAGAAACCTCCCGTGCAACGTTCCTGTGGTGACGGTCACGGCTCGATTCCTTTCTGCTCCGATTCCGGAGCCCTGCGAGGGAGTTCGAGATCCGGATGGTCCACCGCCTGAAAGAGCACGGAGTGGGAATGATCGAGCAATGTAGCCACGGTCTCCCTTTCCAGGGCGCTTGGCTTGCACCATATTTGTGCCGCTGACGCTTGACCCACCAGCCGAAATAGGGGCTGGTCCACCTACTATCCGACAGCCGCAGTGGATCTCCAAACGTGCTTTGTCGATGCACAGGAACGCCTAATGTGATCCTCGATCCACCGCGTACACCCCTATGACGGGTGCCGGATCAATGCCGTTTAGCCTCGGCTTTTCGTCAGCGCATGGCGGTCATGGTGAGCGCACGCTACGAACGCGGTCCGCGCCCGGTCCCGTCGGCGGTGCCAGCGTCCCGGCCACCGTGGCGCGGTGGGTAGAGAAGGGTGCGCGCACCGGCGGCAAACGGCTGATCGGCTACAGAGGACGGGAGGGCGTTTTGTGGAACGTCGGTGAAAATGCAGCACGCGGACGGCGATTTTCGGACGGACCGTTCAGAGCGACGGCGATTTTCGGACGAGCCGTCCATGACGGACGGCGTTTTCCGGCGAGCCGTTCATGGTAGTAGTTGATCGTCCGCTGGACTTTGGGAGGGTAAGCATGACTGGGCATGAGACAGCAGGCCGCCTGGGCGCGGAGTTCTTCGCCACTGGAAGCTCCTTCGTCGATTTCGTCCACGCCCACCGGCCGGAGCTGCTCAGCCTGCACCCGGTCCTGCCCGCGGGAGTGCACGCCGCTCCGGACCAAGTACCCCACGGCACCACGGTGTTAGCCCTCACCTACACCGACGGGGTGATGATCGCCGGCGACCGCAGGGCGACGATGGGGAACCTGATCGCCCAGCGCGACCTGGAGAAGGTCCACCCGACGGACGACCACACGGCCGTCGCGTTCGCCGGCACCGTGGGCCTCGCGATCGACTTGGTCAAGCTGTACCAGGTCGAGCTGACGCACTTCGAGAAGATCGAGGGCACCCCCATGACCCTCAACGCGAAGGCGACCAGACTGGCCACGATGGTCCGGCAGAACCTCGGCCAGGCCATGCAGGGGCTCGCCGTGGTCCCGCTGCTCGCCGGATACGAGCCGTCCGCCCCCGAGGGCAAGCGCGGCCGCATCTTCAGCTTCGACGTCACCGGCGGCCCGTACGAGAAGCCCGACTTCTACGCCGAGGGCTCCGGCTCCCCCTTCGCGCGGGGCTCGTTGAAGAAGCTCTACCGTCCGGACATGTCCCGCCGTGATGCGGCCCTCGCCGCGCTCCAAGCCCTCTACGACGCGGCCGACGACGACTCGGCCACCGGCGGCCCGGACCTGAGCCGCCGCATCTTCCCCATCGTCGCGGTGATCACGGAAGACGGCTTCGAGCGGCTCTCCGAGCAGGAGACGGAGGAGCTGAGCCGCGAGATGATCGCACAGCGCCGACAGCAGCCGGACGGGCCAGTCGCGGCACTCTGACCCTTCCCCTCGGTGTCCCCCTCGCTCCCGGGGGGGCACACGCGTCCGCCCCGGGGCGGACGCCGAAAAGGACCGCTCCGCCGCGTCGGCGTCGAGCCCCTGGTCCGCTGTAGACATGCAGAAGCATGGCCCGCACGAGCCGTAGCGGGCCACAAGGTCGTTCCGAGGACGCCCACGACAGTCCGGGGGCAGGACTCGTCCACGTCGCGTGCGTGACGGTCGGCTTCGCCCCCTGCTGCCCACCGGCCGCGAGACACCCTGGACACCATGGCACGCCGCGTCGCCCCTGCCGACGCGCCCTCTGGCCCCCTCATCACGCCGACACCGCCAGCAATGCCTCCTCGGCGCGCCGCCGTTTCCCGTTCCCGGCCAGGAACCACGCCTGCCCATCTTGAAACATGTGCTCTTCCGGCCGGGTTGAAACGGCTTGTTCATCCAATCCCTCGATCCACACCATCGACAACGTGCGATTGATTTGCCGCCGGACAGGTCGGCATGATCGCAGCAGGGGAAATCCACGGGAAGTGCCGTCGAGGCCTTACCCAAGGAAGGGTGTCGATGATCACGCACATAGCTCTCTTCAAACTCAAGGGCGGTTTCGAGCGGCGCACACCGGCGGTCATCGAGGCAGAGAAATTCGCGATCGATGTCGGACGCAAGGTTCCCGAGCTCCTTGCCTGGCGCACGGGTTGGAACACCGTCGACCGTGACATCTCGTACGACTTCGCCATCATCGGCGTATTGCCCGATCTAGCGGCCCTGGAAAGGTATCAGGTCAACGATTTTCACCGTGCCTCAGTGGAACTGTGGCGGGCCATATCCGACTGGGTGGTAATCGATCTGAACGACGCGTGAACCGCTTCCCAACGAGTCGAGCGAACGGAGACCCGGGTGTTCACCCAGTACGACCAGGAAGCAGGGGCTCTCACAAACGAGTTGCGTGACCAGTTCGACGCCTTCGCCACCGGGGAGTGGGATGCGACGAGGCTGGCGTCCCATCAGACACGGCGACTGCGCGAAGTCGTGGCGTACGTACAGGCCAGGTCCCCCTTCTACAAGGAACGCCTCGCCGCGCTGACGGACGCCGAGATCTCCGCACTGACCGTCGACGATCTGCGGAACCTCCCCTTCACCACCAAGGACGACCTGAGGAAAGCCCAGCTCGACATCCTCTCCCTGCCGGTCTCCCGGGCCTGGATCTTCTACGAGACCACCGGCACGACCGGAGCGGCGACACCGTGCCCGCGCACGAACTCCGACTCCATTCACAACAACACCGTTCTCACGGCGTACTACCGCGACATCCTTGCCCGCTACGGGGACTCCCAGGTCATCGGGGTCTCCGGCCCCACCGAACTGCACGCGACCGGGGACACCTTCGGCGATGTCTGCCGCAACCTGGGCCATTCAGTGGCCAAGATGTGGCCACACTCCCCGCTGGTGGGATTCGACCGCGCGCTGGAACTCATGCGCTCCCTGCCCGTGACGGGCCTGTTCTGCACCCCGGGCATGGCCATGAGCCTCGCCCAGAAGGCGCTGGCCGCGGGGTTCGACCTCAAGCGGGACTTCTCGCTCGACGTCCTGATGCTCACCGGCGAGCTGATGTCACCCAGCCTGTTGCGGAACATCGGACTGCTCTGGGGCGCCGAGGCACGCAACTGCCTCTACGCCTCCCAGGAGGCGTCGGTGCTCGCGGCGGCAACGGCCGACGGCTCGCTCCGCACCGCCCCCCTGATCAACCACTACGAGGTGATCGACCCCGAGGGCACCGAGCCGGTACTCCCAGACGCGAACGGCGTGCGATGCGGCGAACTCGTCGTGACGAACCTCTACGCGGGAGCGAAACCCCTCATCAGGTACCGGACGGGCGACATGGTCCGGATGACCGGCCCCGGCCCCGGAGCCGCCGTACCGGCCCCGGCGCTGGAGGCCATCGGGCGGGTACGTGACCGGCTCCGGCTCAACGGGCATCTCGTCCATGGATACGACCTGGAAGACCTGCTGCTGCGCCGGTTGGCGGGCTATCTGGACTACCAGATCACCGTGGATCACGACGGCCTCGGCAGGGACGTCCTGTCGCTGACCCTGCAGGCCGGCCCCGACGGCGACGCCTGGGATGCCATCGAGAACGCCGTCGCGGACTGCCGGCGGGAGCTGGACACCCCGCTGACGGTCAGGACCGGTTCTCCCGGCCCCATCACGAGTACCGGTGCCATGGTGAGCTGGAAGGCCGCCCGGGTCGTGGACCGGCGCACCGAGTCCTCGATCGAGAACACATCGGCGGAGCGCATCGCGGCGGCGAGGGCTCGATGACCGCCCCTCACCCGGACCCCACCGCGACGGGCCCGCGGCGGCCCCGTGCGTCGGGCATCGAACTCGGGGCATGGGCCTGGGACCGCGGCGAATTCGTCCCGTCGACTGGCGCTCGGCTGCCCCTGTCCACCCAGGGGCTGCACTACGGCACGGGCACCTTCGAGGGAATCCGCGCCTACCGCTCGGACCGGGGCCCTCAGCAGCTGTTCAGGGTGCGTGAGCACTACGAACGCATGCTGCGTGCCTGCCGGGTTCTGCGCATCACCGACATCCCCACCGATGTCGAGGAGCTCATCGCCATCACCGTCGAGCTGGTCCGGCGCAACCACCACGAGGCCGACGTCTACATCCGGCCGCTCGCGCACAAGCTCGCGCTGCTGCCCGACGCGCCTCCCGGCGTTTCGCTGTCGGGTGTCTCCGACGGCCTGTCCATCACGACGTTCGGCTTCCCGTCCTACGGGATCGCGAAGGCGGCACACTGCGGACTCGGCACCTGGCGGCGTCCGCCCCGTGACGCCCTGCCCACCCAGCACAAGATCACAGGCGGCTATGTAACGAGCGCACTGGCCTCCGACGAGGCCCGTGCCGCCGGGTACGACGACGCGCTGCTCCTGGACGGCTCGGGGCACGTGGCCGAGGCCACCACCGCGAACATCTTCGTCGTCGCCGTCGGCCGGGTCCTCACCCCGCCCGACACGAGCGACATCCTGCCCGGTATCACAAGGGACACCCTGATCACGCTGGGCCGGGAATCCGGTATCGAGGTCGTCGAGCGTGAGCTGAGCCCGTCGGACGTGTTCACCGCCGACGAGGTCTTCCTATCCTCCACCGGCAAGGGCGTGGTCCCCGTGGTCGGCGTCGCGGGCAGGAGCATCAGCGACGGCACCGTCGGCGAGGTCACCCGCTGGCTCGCCGCCCTCTACGACGCGGTCACGCGGCATGCCGACGCGGCCCATCCCGAATGGCGCCTTCCCGTGGACGTTTCCGACGCCCGCAGTACCCCCGCCCCACCCCTTCGCCAGCCCTCAGGGAGCAAAGCATGACGCTGTTGAGCTTCACGTCCCTCTTACGCGGCTCGGACCAGATATCGGCCGTGGGCACCCTCGGACCGCGGGGCACCAGCAGCGAGGCCGCCGCGCGGCACTTCATCCGCCTCTCCGGATCCGACAGCCCCCAGCCCTCGGTCCACCTCTTCGGGACCTACGAGGAAGCGGGAGCCGCCCTGCGCGACGGGCAGGTCACGCACCTGATCGTGGCCAACGCCTACAGCGCGGTCAACCAGTTTTACATGGACCCCGGCCTGGCACTGGCCAACGTGTTCGTCCTGAACACTCCGCTGTACGGCATCGCCGTGCTGCGCAACGGGAATGTGCCGGACTCCCCCACCATCGCGACGCACCCCGCCCCCGAACCAATCATCGGCCAGCTGCTGCCCGGCAGACACGCCACCTACAAGGTGATCCACTCCACCTCGACCAGTGCCGCCGCCCAGGCGGTTACCGACGGCATCGCCGACCTCGCGCTCACCACCGTTCCGTCGGCCGAGCTGAACGACCTGGAGTTCATCTCCGACACCCGGCCGATCCTGATGGTCTGGTCGGTGTTCACCGGGGCCGAAGCGCCCGCCCGGACAGCATGAACGCCACGACACACAAGACGAGTCAAGAGGGTGCTCCGTGTTGCTGCTGAGTGGGGACCAGGTTCGAGAAGCCTTCCCAGTGGCGGAGGCGTACCGGGTGGTGGCCGATGTGATGCGCCGCTACAGCGGGGGCGAAGTCGTCCAGCCCGTGCGCACGGTCCTGTCGTCAGGACGTGACGCCTCGCTGTTCGCTGCCATGCCCTGCCATGTCGGCGGTGAGTCCGACTCGGGCTACGGGCTGAAGGCCGTGCTGCACGCGCCCGGCAACGCGGCGAGGGGGCTGCCGACGCATGTGGGTGTGGTGGTGGTGTTCGACCCCGAGACCGGCCAGCCGCTCGCCATGCTGGAGGGGGCAGCGGTCACCGCGCTGCGTACGGCCGCCGCGTCCGCCGTCGCCACCGACGCGCTGGCCCGGCCGGACGCCGGCGACCTGGCGCTGATCGGGGCCGGCACCCAGGCCCGTGGCCATCTCCTCGCCCTCTCCGAGGTCAGGAAGCTACGCCGGGTGCGGCTGTGGAACCGGGGGGCGGCACGTGCCGAGGAGTTCGTCGCCTGGGCACGTACGGAGGCGGGCATCGCCGTCGAGCTGATGGACGACCCTGGCGAGGCACTGTACGGCGCGGACCTGGTGTGCACGACGGTGGACACGGCCGAGCCCCTGGTGACCGCCGGTCACCTGGCCGAGGGGACGCATGTCAACGCGGTCGGATCCTCCGTCCCCGGCAAGCGCGAGCTCGACGCGGAGGCGGTGGCGTCCTGCACAGTGTTCGTGGACAGCAGGGAAGGGGCGCTGCGCGAGTCCTCGGAACTGGCCGCCCCCGTCAAGGCGGGCCTTGTACCGGCCGACCGGCCGCTGCCCGAGATCGGCGAGGTGCTGCTCGGCAAGCACCCCGGCCGTACGGACCCGGCCGAGCGCACCCTCTACAAGTCGCTGGGGATGGCGGCACAGGACGTCGCGTCCGGCTTCGCTGTCGTACGAGCTGCCCGGCGCCTCGGCATCGGTACGGCGACCGACTTCACCTGCTGAACCCTGAAGACAACGGAGTTGACGTATGACCGCATTACTAATCGGCAACGTCGGAGTCGTCGGCGACGCGGAACGTATGGCGGAGTACCGCGCGAAGGTACTCCGGACCCTGGAGCTCTACGGCGGCGGATTCATGATCCGTGGCGGGGATTTCGAGGTGCTGGAGGGCGACTGGACGCCCACGCACCTGTCGGTCATGGTGTTCCCGACGGCCGACCAGGCCCGGCAGTGGTACACATCTCCGGAGTACCAGGACATCGTCCCGCTGCGTGAGGGCACCCACATGGACCTGATCTTGGTGGAGGGCGAGTGACCTCGGCCGCGGTCGGTCCCCGCACCCGCGCCTTCTCCCAGGTCGACGTCTTCACCGACGAGCCCTTTCTCGGCAATGCCGTCGCGGTCGTCCTCGACGGCGACGGCATCACCGACCGGGAGATGGCCCGGCTCGCGCGGTGGACCCAGCTTTCCGAGACGACCTTCGTGGTACCGCCCACCTCCGGTGAGGCCGACTACGGCCTGCGCATCTTCACCCCGGGCGGCGAGATCCCGTTCGCCGGCCATCCCACGCTGGGCTCCGCCCACGCGTGGCTGGAGACAGGCGGCGTCCCGAAGACGCCGGGGAGAGTCGTCCAGGAGTGTCCGCTCGGGCTGATCGACGTACGGGCGTCCGACAGCGGTCTCGGTTTCCGTGCGCCGGCCCTCAGGCGCGACGGTCCACTGGACTCCGCGCATCTCGACCGCATCGCCTGGGGGCTGGGCATAGCGCGGGAGCGGATCGTAGGCCATCAGTGGGTGGACAACGGGCCGGGCTGGGCCGCCGTGCGGCTGGCCACCGCCGAGGAGGTCTTGGCGCTGAATCCGGACGACCGTCACATGGGCGACCTGATGCTCGGCGTGGTCGGCGCCCACCCCGAGGGCTCACCGCTCGCGTTCGAGATCCGGGCCTTCGCCCTGCCCGCGGGCGTTCGAGAGGATCCAGTGACGGGCAGTCTCCACGCCGGTATCGCCCAGTGGCTCATCCGCTCCGGCGCTGCCCCGCGCCGCTACCGCGCGGGGCAGGGCGGCCGTGTCCGGAGGCAGGGCGTGGTGACCGTCGAGGCCGACGAGGACGAGGTGTGGGTCGGTGGCCGCTCCATCACCTGTGTGCGGGGCACGGTCGACATCGACTGAACCCGCAGCCCACCGGTGGGCTCGGGGACCTGCGCCGGAATCCGGACCGGCCCACCCGATTCGAAGCCCGCGGCGGGCACCGGCCCGCGAATGACAAAGACCTATTGATCAGAAACTCACGGGGTTCACTCGCAAGGCCGCGAAGTTAAGTGAAGGCGGGGCGCGTCAAGGGCGTCGGTCCCGTCGGGAGGGTCGGCTCTGGCGGTACTGGGAGCACGGTGTAGGCACCGTGTCTGACCTTGGTGATTAGCCCTCGTCGGGACCAAGCGGCCATCTGGGTGCGGAAACTGTTGAGGTTGGTGATGCCGAGCGCCGGTGAGATCTCCGTTGCGGTCCAGGCGTACTCGGGTGCTGATCGCAGCACGACCAGTGTCGCGTCGAAGCGGGAGAGCTCCGGGCCGACGGCTGGCAGGGGTGGTGTGGATGGCGCCGGCGGTGACGGCCAGGGGATGTCTCGCTCGTCCCGCAGCGTGTAGACACCGTGCTGCAGTTTGCCGATCAGCCCGTTCCGGGCCCAGCGGGCCAGCAGGACGCAGAAGCTGTGCACGTTGTCGACGCCGACGGCCGCGGCAAGCTCCTGCGCGTGCCAGCGGCGGCTCGGCTGGGCGCGCATGACACTGAAGGCACGGTCGACCAGGGTCGGCGGCTGGGACGCCCGCTGCGGCATGACCGCCGGAAACGAGTGGCGGCGCGAAACGAACGGAGCCGTCGTCTGCTGAACGGTGTGGACACCGATCGTCATGGAGTCGATGCGTGTACTGCGCCGAGGTCTTGGATCTTCAGGGTCCATGTAGGTGTAGCGGGACATCGGGCGCTTGACCTTGCGGAGACTGAGCCGCGCCCGTCGGGCGGGCAGCAGGTTCGCGAGCACGGTCCGGCCTATCGGTCCGACTAAATCACGGCCGGCGCCGGCGGCGGCCGGAGTGGCGACGAGCTGGTCCCGGGCGGCTTCCAGGGCAGCGGTGAAGCTGGCGCGGTCCGGGTCGGTCCCGGGTATGGACTCGACGGCGTCGACCATGGCGGTCCGCAGAAGCTGGTAGAGACTCAGCAGAGCCCACATCTCCTGTTCGATGCCGAAGGGGTCGCCGGAGCGCAGAACGCGTCCGCTCATGAGGGTGTGGCGCAGGGCGTAGTAGGCGGATTCGATCTGTCGGGTAGGTGCGGCGCATTGCTGCGCCGCACCCCCCTCAGAACCGGACGGGCGGCGTTAACCGCATCCGGCTCAAGCAGGCCCTGAAGGCCCACAGGCAGCCAGATCTGCCGGTCCACGGCTACCGCGCCAGCGGTGGCAGTGGACGTGAATCAGTAGGAAGGCGACACGATCGTCCGGCTGGCCTGCGTCCGGGACGAGGGTGAGTGCGTTGCCGCGCACCGCCGTCCGGGTCGCCCGTAGCCACTGCTCCCATTCCTGGGGGCTTTGCGGCTCCTGGTCGGCATGCAGGAGAAGGCTTCCGCATAGAGGACACCGCCCGTGCTGCCCCTGAAGCAGGCGCAACCAGGACGGGCTCAGCGGGGGCTTGTTCCTGCGTCGCCGCGAGGCCCAGTACTCGGTCAGTGCCGGGTCGTCCACGGACGCCCCCTTGATGACCAGCTGATGCCTGACGATCTTTGTCCAGGCGAACTTGGCAAGATAGCGGCCGGTCTCCCGGTCACCGAACACCCACCGGTCCTGCCTGGAGGTGTTGAACCGGCCGAAGTACCGGGCTGTCACCCAGCCCCTCGGCTTGTTCGGGTGCGTGTGCCTGGCCCACTTGTAGACCAGCTTCCACACGTGGTTGTCCAGCGAGGTGAACACCTTGCTGGAGACCACGCCCCGATAGTAGGCAGCCCAACCCCGGATGATCGGGTTGAGCTTGGCGATCACCGCTGTCGCGTTCTGTCCCCGAAGGGCCAGCACTTCGGCGGTGAGCCGTGCCCGGATTCGTCGCACGGCCGTCTTGCTCGGCTTGATCAGCAGCTTGCCGTTGAAGCGGCGGACGGTGAACCCCAGGAAGTCACAGCCTTCGTCGAGGTGCGCGATACGCGTTTTGTCCTCATTGAAGGCCAGCCCCCTGGGCGCCAGCCACGCGGCGAGCCGTTCCTTGACCTGCTCGGCTTCATCACGGCTGTGACAGAGCACCACCAGGTCGTCGGCGTACCTGATCAAGGTCGGTGAGCCCACTGCCAGTTCACCGGCACGCGGGCCGGTGGGCCGGTAGCGGACTCCGGCGGCCTCTTCCATTCCGTGCAAGGCCACGTTCATCAGCGCGGGGGAGATGACCCCGCCTTGCGGGACCCCCTCCCCGGTCGGGGCGAAGCAGCCGCGATCGATCACTCCCGCCTTGAACCACTGCTCGACCAGTCCCCTGGCGGGGAACTGTCCGACGGCGGCCAGCAGGCGATCATGGTCGATGCGGTCGAACGCCGCTGCCAGGTCCGCGTCGAGAATCCACTGCCGCTTCGGGTCCTTGCCCTTGGCGGCCAGAAAGATCGCTCCGATCGCGTCGTGGCAGCCTCGGCCGGGCCGGAATCCATAGGATCTCGGCTCGAACCGTGCCTCCCACTCAGGCTCCAACGCATTCAGCGACACGGCTTGAAGACACCGGTCGATGATCACGGGAATTCCCAGACCGCGCTGCCGGCCATCGGCCTTGTCGATGAACACCCGCCTGACGGGCAAGGGCTTCCAGGGGGCCGCCCGGTGCTGCATCCAGTCGGCCAGCTCGGCCTTCCCCTGGGGCAGCAGGACAACCCGCCCATCGACACCCGCCGTCTTGCGGCCAGCGTTGACCTCCGTCACCCGCCGCACGCTCACCAGCGTGTTGGAACGGGAACGGAGCATCAGTTTCTGGAGATTACGGACCCTTTTGAGGTCCCCTGCCTGTGACGCCGTGAAGATCCTCTGCCTCAGCCGCCGTACTTCCTCCTCCGCGCGCCGCCAGTCGATCGACTGCCAGTCGGTGGAGTCGCCCTCCGGTCCGTTCACCACGCCGTCGGCATCCGAGGCGGTTCGCGCCTCGACTGTTCGTATCGTTATGGTGTCCAACTTGTCCTTCGGTTCCGGTGCTGTTGGTCATCGATTCCTCACAGGCCCACCTGGCCCACGTCAGCACCCTTTCGGGTCCGGGCAGTGCCCGTATCCGGCCGGTTGTCCGGGGCGACCAGCGGAGGTGCCAGTCATCTGCCGCGGGTTCCCGTTGCCTTTCGGCCACCGGCGTTCGCTTCTTGGGCCATCCTGTTCCCGCTGGGGAGTTGGACCTTCCTTACGGTCGGCTGACCGGCGCCTTCCGGCACCGGACCCCAACGGGGTTTCCACGTTCCACACGAGTGAGACACGACCGGGGTGGGTGCCCCCTAAACTCCGGGACGGCGATGCTCTCCCGGCTGACGATGGGGATTCAGCCGGCGCCTGCCGCTTCTCAACGGCCAGTCCTGCACCCCGCTGGAACAACCCATCGGCGAGGGTCACGATTACGAAGCATCATCAGGGGTTCACTTGCGTTCACCCGTCCGGTCTTCCCCTTGCCTGTAACCCCCGGATGGAACGGGAGCCCTTGGGCTTCTCCTCCGGGCTTCACACCCCGCCGTTACCAGCGACGCATGCCGAAGTGGGGACGGGCCTTGAGCACTGGCCCGGAACTACGCTGTCGACAGCAACGGCCCTCCTCCTTCAGGTAATTCACTCAAACTCGTGCGACTTCGTGTCGCACCCCAGCGTTCGTGATAGAGACGGACGAGAGTTTCGGCAGGGTCCAGGTCGGGGTCGAGCAGGGTGGTGGCCAGCCGGTAACCGTCGTGCAGGCGGGTGCCGTCCGCGCAGGTCGCGGTGATGTCGGCCTCGATGACGCGGACCGTGACGCCCCGGATGCGGGCCAGATAGGAGCCGTCCGGCAGCCGGTCCGCCGTCGGCAGGTGCCGACGGGAGGTGAGGCGGACCAGGAACTGCGCACCGGTGCCGGCGACCTGGGCCAGGAATCTGCCGTCGTCGAAGCCGCGGTCGGCGAGGACCAGCATGCCAGGTCCCAGTAGGTGCAGCAGACGCTGGGCGTAATGGTTCTCGCCATGGCGCGTGGGGCCGAACACGGCACCGAGAAGACCGCGGCTGCCGGTCTCCACCAGAGTCATCAATCGCAGGAGCGGGTATCCGCTCCAGCCGTGCCGGTTACGGTTCCTGCCGAAGTGGCTGCGGTTGCGTTCGGCGTCGGGAACCATGATCGAGCTGCACCCGTCGAAGGCCACGGTACGCCAGCGCCGGTAACGCACCCCTGGCGTCCGCGGCTGGGCCAACGGCCCGGCCACGATCTCGAACAGGGCCTTCACCGGCGCTGTTCCCAGGCGTCGGCGCAGGTCACGCAGGGCCTTCTCCGACGGCGCGGGCACCGTCAGGCCGGTGAGGCTGGCGACGAGTTTGTCCCAGACCTTGGCGTAACCCAGGTGCGGGAACAGCCCGAGGGCGAGCACGAAGTACACACCCACCCGCGAGGGCAGAGACCGTACGCGCCGCTGAACGGTCCCGGTCTCCGTCAGGACGGCGTCGACCAGTTCGATGGGAAGGTACTTGGTCAGCTCACCGAGATGGCCCGGGGCGAAGACCCCGGCGGCGACGGTCAGGGGTCGTGTGAGCGGGCTGGTGGCAGACTGACAGCGCAACGGGGCCTCGGAGGGACGGACTGATCTTGGCGGATCACCCCTCCTACCAGAGGCTCCGTTGCTCCTGCCAGGACAACCGCCAATCCTGCCAACCCACTTGACAGGCGCCGACACCGCTTAACTTCGCGGCCTTGACCCTGAACCCAAAGCGTTTCGGATCAATAACCTCGATTCGTCAGCGGCTGTGATTGCCTGACCGGGCTATCGGTTTGCCCTGTTTATTCTGCATGCTCGCGGGCGGGGCCTTCGCGTATCGCTGCGGCTGCGCCGGGGGTCCACGGCACCCGGAGTGTGCTGGTCCTGCTCCTTCCTGGTCTTCGGCGGGGGCTGGTGGCCAGTCGTCAGGTGACGGCCGGGAGGGCGGTGAGCCGCTGCCAGCAGGTGGTGAACGCGGTCGCCCAGGGCCAGGTCTGCTCTATCCGCAGCCATCGGCGGCGGGCGTGCTCGGCGAGGCGGGCGGGCAGGTGGTAGAGGCGGAAGCGCATGGTGTCCGGCTCGGCGTGAGCCAGGTCGTCGATGTCGTACAGGGCCAGCAGTCGCACCCACGCGGCGAGATCGGCAGCGAGGTTCGCGGCGAGCATCCAACCGCGATTCACCTCCCACGATGCGGATGGCAAGTTGTCCAGCCCCATGGCCTTGTTGGTGCGTACCCGGTCTTCCACGCCGGCGTGGGAGCGGTGCAGCACGTCCAGGAACTGGGCGTGCCCCGAGCCGGCGATGCCCCACATGCGGCCGATGTTGGTCGCGGTGACGCAATAGCGCCAGCCGGTCCTCTGCTCGAACGCGGTCAGCTTCTTCAGATGTCGTCGGGTCGGATGAACCCGGCGCACGATCAGCCGCATGCCCTCTGGCCAGCCCTCACGGGTGTTCATCCCCGTCAACTCGGCGACGAAGTAGCCCTCTTGGAGACTGCCGTCCTGGTGCACGGAGGTCTCCCAGGCGGCCTCGGGCAGTCGGGCGATGGCCTTCTCGTCACCCTCGGTGATCTTCCAGCCGACGGTGTAACGCACAGTGCGCCGCGTAGTGTTCAGGGCTTCCAGGCACTCCAGCAGCCCGTGGGTGGCTCCGGCACCGTCCGCTCGGACGAGGATCTTTGCGGCCGAGGAGCCGGGGATCTGGGCGAGGGCCTCGGTGAGCACGGCGAGGTGGTCGGCCACCGTGTTCGCTCCCGCATTGCCCGGCCGCAGGAGCATCGCCAGCGATTCGGTGGTGTTCGCGCACCACGCGGCCAGCGGATGAAACCCGAACGTCTTCTTGAAGGTGACGGCGGCCCCGGCCTTCTTCGACACCAAGGTGATGATCGTCGCGTCGAGATCGATGACGATCCAGCCGGTCAGCCGCTTGCCCGCCACCGTCAGCCACGGAAAGCCGCCCGGCCGTAGATGCAGCAGACTCCACACATGCCGACGCACCCTCGCCCGCGCCTTCGCGATCTTCGCCAGAGCGGCCTCGTCGAGCGCGGCCAGGGTGCGGCGGGCGGTGGAGTCCGAGGCCGCAGGGCCGAACAACGGCCGGTGATACAGCTGGAGTTGTTCGTCCTCCGACAGGTTCGCCGCACCCAGCACGATCGCGATCACGATGTGCACCAGTACCCCGGCACGGTCCCGCCAGCCGACTGCGCTGCTGGACGGCAGCACCCCGGCGAGCGTGTCCGTCAGCCCCGTGCGGTCCGCGCACCGGCGCAGCAGCACCGCACCGGCATGCCCGATCAGCCTCTTCCCGTCAGCCACCACGGACAGCCGACGGCCCCACCCTGTACTCTCGACCACCAGAAAGGTGCCTTGCTCCCGCAGCGGATATGACCTAGACACTCACATCCTTGCAGGTCAACGGCACCTTTCTGCTATCGGGGCATCAGATCACCCAATTCCGCTGAATACCCGGGGTTAGAGGGTGTCTCACGTGGCGTCTGGCCTATGCGGCATCATGAGTGGTTGTGGGTGCTGATTTGTCGCAGCGGCTGGTTCCTGACGAACTCTGGGAGCTGGTCGCCCCGTTGCTGCCGTCGTTCACTGCTCGTCCGCAGGG
>DATCQX010000667.1:0-4775 GCA_036569285.1 Streptomyces sp. | reverse complement strand
CCACCAGCGCCGCCAGCACCCGGTCCCGCCGCACGTACCGCACCCCGTCGACCAGTTCCCCGATCACCTCACGCCCCCAGGCCCCCCGGCGCCCACGCGCGCGTGCGGAGTCCCGATCGTCCGCGTACCCGAAACCGTCGGCGTCACCAGGACCGGCGTCCGCCCCACGCACGCGTGCGCCATCCGACGCCGTCGGCCCCGCCCCCGCCCGCACCCGAACCGCCGCCAGCACCGGCCACGACACCCCGATCAGCAGCGCGGCCACCCCGAACGCCCCGGCGGTGCCTCCCACCGCCACCCCCAGCCCGCCCAACGGCCCGCCCAGAACGTTCGCCAGGCGGCTGGACAGCCCTCGAAGCCCCTGCACCCTCCCGAACTGCCCGGGATCGGCTATGAGGGCCGGGAGGGCACCCGCGGCGGGCAGGAAGGCCGCGTCGATGATCCCGAAGACGACGGCGACGGCGCCGAGGGTCCAGAGGCCGGGGCTGGTGAGGATCAGGAGGAGTGCGGCCGAGAGGACCAGCCCGCACCGCGCCCCTGTGCTCGCGAGGACGACACGCCGAGGGCCGTACCGGTCGGCGAGGACTCCCCCGCCCAGCATCAGGACGGCCCGGGGCAGCGCCCCGGCGACGGTCACGAGGCCCGCCTGGAGGGGCGTCCCGGACTGGACGGCGGTCCAGGAGACGGCGAGGTAGTACACGTTGTCGCCGACCCCGGAAGCGGTGAACCCGGCGAGCCAGCGCAGAACGTTGGGATCCCGGTGGGCGACACGCCCGGCGGTGTCCGCGACGTCCATGACGTCGGCAGCGGCTTTCACGCCGGCCCCCTCAGTTCTCATCCCGGCCCCCCTCAGAATCGGAACGGGAACGCGTACGTCTGCACCTGCACGTTCTCCCGCCCCTCCACGTCCCCCGCCGCCTCGGCGGCCCGCCCGGCCTCCTCGTACCGCTGCACCAGAGCGAGCACCTCCCGGTTCAGCTCGGACAGCTCGGACGCGGTGAGCCGGAGGTTGGACTCGGAGGACTCGACGGCGGCGTTCCACTCGGCGCTCCAGTGCGCGCGTTCGTCGAGGAAGCGCCGGTACATGTCCGCGCGCTGCTCGAAGAAGAGCCGGCTGGCGGCGGTGTGCGCGGCGGCCTTCTCGGGCGCGTCCCGGAAGTCGGAGTCGTGGATGCGCAGCCCGTCGGAGGTCCGCTGCCACCACCGCTCCCGCCCGTCCGCGCTCTGCGGCTCGGCCTCCTCGATGAGCCCGTGCTCGGCGAGCTTGCGCAGGTGGTAGCTGACGAGGGACACGGCCTCGTCGACCTGTTCGGCGAGCTGCGACGCGGTCGCCACGCGCGCGACGGTGAGCCCTCGGTACAACTTCGACCGCAGCGGGTGCGCGAGCGCCTTGAGCGTGCCCACGTCGGTGATCCGCCGGTCCCTCTCCTGACGTGCCATACGACCCACGCTAGATACAAAAGGAAAGTTGCGCAATATATTTTGCGCAACTTCCCTTTCCTATCCGGAGACCAGTAAGCCCCGCTCGCCATAGCGAACGGGGCTTACCTCACACCTCAGAAGAACCTCACCGCACCGGATGCCCGGCTTCCCGCAGCGCCCTCTTCACGTCCCCGATCCGCAGATCCCCGAAGTGGAACACCGACGCGGCGAGCACGGCATCCGCCCCCGCCCCCACCGCCGGCGCGAAGTCGGCCAGCTTCCCGGCGCCCCCGGACGCGATCAGCGGCACGGAGACATGCTTGCGGACGGCCTCGATCAGCTCGATGTCGTACCCGTCCTTCGTCCCGTCGGCGTCCATCGAGTTGAGGAGGATCTCACCGGCCCCCAGCTCGGCCGCCCGGTGGGCCCATTCGACGGCGTCGATGCCGGTCCCCCGGCGCCCGCCGTGGGTGGTCACCTCGAAGGACCCGGACTCGGTGCGCCGCGCGTCCACGGACAGCACGAGCACCTGGCTCCCGAACCTCTCGGCGATCTCCTCGATCAGCTCGGGACGGACGATGGCGGCCGTGTTGACGCCCACCTTGTCCGCGCCGGCACGCAGCAGCTTGTCGACGTCCTCGGGCGCGCGCACGCCACCGCCGACGGTGAGCGGGATGAACACCTGCTCGGCGGTGCGCCGGACGACGTCGTAGGTGGTCTCCCGGTTGCCGGAGGACGCAGTGATGTCGAGGAACGTCAGCTCGTCGGCGCCCTCGGCGTCGTACACCTTGGCCATCTCGACGGGGTCGCCCGCGTCGCGCAGGTTCTGGAAGTTGACGCCCTTGACGACCCGTCCGTTGTCGACGTCCAGGCAGGGGATCACGCGGACGGCCAGGGTCATGAGTCGGCTCCTCGGTACGCTTCCAGCTCGACCTCGACGAGAATGCGCGGGTCGACGAACCCGGTGACGACGACGAACGTGGTCACCGGGCGCACCGCGTCGAAGATCTCCTTGTGCGCGCGGCCGGCCTCGTCGACGTCCCGCGCGTGGGTGAGCAGCACGCGCGTACGGACGACGTCACCGAGTCCCGCGCCCAGCTCGGCGATGGCCTCCAGGGCGGTCCCGAACGCCACCTTGGCCTGCTCGTAGGGGTCGCCCTCGCCGTGCAGCACGCCGCCCTTGAAGGACGTCGTCCCGCCGACGAGGACGCGGTCGCCCGCCGCGACCGCGCGGGAGATCCCGAACGGCTCCTCCCAGGGCGACCCGCTCGCGACACGCCGTACGCCGGACGTCATGACGACACCGCCGCCAGCGCCTCTTCGAGGGTGAACGCCTTCGCGTAGAGGGCCTTCCCGACGATGGAGCCCTCGACGCCGAGGGGGACGAGTTCGGCGATGGCGCGCAGGTCGTCGAGGGACGACACGCCGCCGGAGGCGACCACGGGGCGGTCCGTCGCGGCGCAGACGTTCCGCAGCAGCTCCAGGTTGGGGCCCTGGAGGGTGCCGTCCTTGGCGATGTCGGTGACGACGTACCGGGCGCAGCCCTCGGCGTTCAGGCGCTCCAGCGTCTCGTACAGGTCGCCGCCGTCGCGGGTCCAGCCGCGCCCGCGCAGGGTCGTGCCGCGGACGTCGAGGCCGACGGCGATCCTGTCGCCGTGCTCGGAGATGACCTTGGCGACCCACTCGGGGGTCTCCAGGGCGGCCGTCCCGAGGTTCACGCGCGTGCAGCCGGTGGCGAGGGCGGCGGCCAGCGTGTCGTCGTCCCGGATGCCGCCGGACAGTTCGACCTTGATGTCCATCGCGCCGGCGACCTCGGCGATCAGGGCGCGGTTGTCGCCGGTGCCGAACGCGGCGTCCAGGTCGACGAGGTGCAGCCACTCGGCGCCCGCGCGCTGCCAGGCGAGGGCGGCCTCCAGGGGGGAGCCGTAGGACGTCTCGGTCCCGGACTCGCCGTGCACGAGGCGGACGGCCTGGCCGTCGCGGACGTCGACGGCGGGGAGGAGTTCGAGCCTGTTTTCAGACGACACAGTCACAGGGTTCCGATCCAGTTGGTGAGGAGCTGCGCTCCGGCGTCGCCGGACTTCTCGGGGTGGAACTGCGTGGCCCACAGGGCGCCGTTCTCGACGGCGGCCACGAAGGGGGTGCCGTGGGTCGTCCAGGCGACCTTGGGGGCCCTGATGGTGGGGTTGCGGACCTCCAGGGACCAGTCCTGGACGCCGTAGGAGTGCACGAAGTAGAAGCGCGTGTCCGGTTCGACCCCGGCGAAGAGTTCGGAGCCCTCGGGGGCGTCCACGGTGTTCCAGCCCATGTGCGGGACGACGTCGGCCTTGAGGGGTTCGACCGTGCCGGGCCACTCGTCGAGGCCCTCGGTCTCCACTCCGTGCTCGATGCCGCGCGCGAAGAGGATCTGCATGCCGACGCAGATGCCCATAACCGGGCGCCCGCCGGACAGCCGCCGGCCGACGATCCAGTCGCCGCGCGCGGCCCTCAGGCCTTTCATGCAGGCCGCGAAGGCGCCCACGCCGGGCACCAGGAGGCCGTCCGCGTTCATCGCCGTGTCGAAGTCACGCGTTATCTCGACGTCGGCGCCCACGCGCGCCAGAGCGCGTTCCGCGGACCTCACGTTGCCGAAGCCGTAGTCGAAGACGACGACCTTCTTCGGGGAGCCGCTCAATTCCACACCTCCAGCCTGAGGACACCCGCGACGAGACACATCCCGGCGCCGATGGACAGCAGCACGATCAGGCTCATCGGCATCTTCTGCTTGGCGAAGGAATAGACACCGCCGAGCAGGAACAGACCGAGAACGATCAGAACGGTCGAGAGGCCGGTCACAGCGCGCCCTTCGTCGAAGGGAGGATGCCCGCCGCGCGCGGGTCGCGTTCGCTGGCGTAGCGCAGTGCACGCGCGAGGGCCTTGAACTGGCACTCGACGATGTGGTGCGCGTTACGCCCGTAGGGGACGTGGACGTGCAGGGCGATCTGGGCCTGCGCGACGAAGGACTCCAGGATGTGCCGGGTCATCGTCGTGTCGTACTCGCCGATCATCGGCGCCATCTTCTCGGGCTCGGTGTGCACGAGGTAGGGGCGGCCGGAGAGGTCGACCGTCACCTGGGCGAGGGACTCGTCCAGGGGGACCGTGCAGTTGCCGAAGCGGTAGATGCCGACCTTGTCGCCGAGGGCCTGCCGGAAGGCGGCGCCGAGCGCGAGGGCGGTGTCCTCGATGGTGTGGTGCGAGTCGATGTGCAGGTCGCCCTCGGTCTTCACGGTCAGGTCGAACAGACCGTGCCGGCCGAGCTGGTCGAGCATGTGGTCGTAGAAGCCGACGCCCGTGGAGATCTCGGTTCTGCCCGT
>DATCQX010000666.1:0-9335 GCA_036569285.1 Streptomyces sp. | reverse complement strand
ATCCCGGACGACCTTGACGGCCTCGGGGTCCCCCTCCGCGAGCCCGGCGGCCACGGCCTCGATCGTCGCGGACTGGTCCCCGGGGTGCAGCAGCGGGCTGCGCGGGCTCAACTCCCTGATGTTCTGCATGATTCCGGGCGCGCCGACGTACGTCTCCACGCAGCCGTGGTTGCCGCAGTGGCACAGCCGCCCGTCCAGCACCAGCGTGGAGTGCCCCCACTCCCCGGCGCTGGAGCTGACGCCCCGGTGCACCGCGCCGCCCAGGATCAGCCCGGCGCCCACCCCGGTGCCGAGGATCAGCACGACGGCGTCCCCGTACCCGCGCGCCCCGCCGAACCACAGCTCGGCGACCGCGCAGGCCCGCAGCGGGTTGTCCAAGTACAGGGGATACGGGATGTGCTGGGCGAGCAGGCCGAGCAACGGCACGTCCTGCCAGGCCCAGTTGGGCGCGTACTCGGAGACGCCGGTCGCCCGGTCCACCTGCCCCGGCATGCTCACGCCGACGCCCAGCACCCGGGCCGCCTCCACGCCGGCCTGCTCGACGACCGAGCGGGTGGTCGTCACGACATGGGCGACGACCTCCTCGGGGCTGCTGTGCCCCGGCCGCATCCGCTCCTCGGCGCGCGCCAGCACGTTCAGGCCCAGGTCGTACAGCTCGGCGTAGACGTACGTCTCCGCGATGTCGACGCCGATCAGCGCGCCGCCCGAGGTGTGGACGGCGACGAGTCCGCGCGGCCGGCCGCCCGCCGAGTCCTCGAAACCGACCTCCGTGATCATGCGGAGGTCGAGCAGCTCGCCGACGAGGGTCGCGACCGTCGCGAGGCTCAGGCCGGTCGCGGCGGCCAGCTCCTGCCGGGAGGTGGGCGAGCGGGCGATGATCTGGCGCAGCACCTCGTAGCGGTTCGCGGTGCGGATGTCGCGTGATGTGCGCTTCACCGGAGTTGCCCCCATCCCTTCCACCCGCGCCGAAGCAGCGTCGCTCCGGCGCCGCGCCAGGCTATGGGGGCGTCCCGCCATTCGACAAGGGTTCGGAAAGGGGGTTTATTAAGTCGTCCGCCGGGCGCGCGGGCTCAGTCGCCGAGCACCTCGCGGACGAACGCGTTCGTGAACTTTCCGGCCGGGTCCAGGTCCTGGACGAGGGCGCGGAAGCGGTCCAGCCGCGGGTAGCGCTCGCGCAGGACGGCGGGGGCGGTGGTGAAGACCTTGCCCCAGTGCGGGCGCGCGCCGAAGCCGTCGAGAGCGGCCTCGACCGTGCGGACGACGGGGAGCACCGCGTCGGTGTCGTCGGTCCAGGTGAAGTGCAGGGCCACCGAGTCGCGGCCGTACGCGGGGCTCAGCCACTGGGTGTCGGCCGCGACCGTGCGGACCTCGCAGGTCTGGAGAACGCCGGAGACCGTCTCCCGGACGGTGCCCAGTGCGGCCAGCGCTGCCGTCGCGTGCTCGCGGGGGAGCAGGTACTCCGACTGGAGTTCGTCCCCGCTGCTCGGGGTGAACTCCGCCTTGAAGTGCGGGAGTCGCTCGTGCCAGGGGCCGGGGACGCCGAACTGCTCCGTGCAGTTCATGCCGGGCATCCCCGGCACCGGGTGCAGCTTCTCGACGGCCGGTGTCGCCCACGGGAACCCCGCGTACGGCTCGTCCGTCCGCCGCTTCACCCACACCTGCCGAAACCCCGGCTCCCGCCAGTCCGTGAACAGGCTCACGCTGTACGCGGCCCCGGCCACCGCCTCGAAGTCCAGCCCCTCCAGGGGGAGTTCGGTGAACGTGTACTGCTCCACCTCGTACCCCGGCTCCAGGTCGAGCGTCAGCGCGACGACGACACCGAGGGCGCCGAGCGAGGTGACGGCGCCGGGGAAGCGGGGATCGTCCCGGCCGATGCTCACGAACTCACCGGCGGCGGTGAGGAGTTCGACCTCGCGGACGGCCGCCGCGAGCGGGCCGTTGGCCACCCCCGACCCGTGCGTGCCGGTCGCGACCGAACCGGCCACGGAAATGTGCGGCAGGGACGCCATGTTGGCCAGCGCGAGCCCGGACTCGTGCACGCGCCGGGCGAGTTCGGCGTACCGCACCCCACCGCCGACCCGGACGGTCCGCCGCCCGGTGTCGACATCGACCTCGGCGGGCAGCGCCCCCAGCGACACGAGCACACCCTCGGCGCCGGGTTCCGCGATCCGGTTGAAGGAGTGTCCACTGCCGAGGACCCGCACCTTCTCATGGCCCGCGACAGCCTTCCGCAACGCCTCCGGAGTGTCCGGTCGGAGCACCTCCTGAGCCACGAAGCTGATGTTGCCCGCCCAGTTGGTCACGCTCGCGGTCATACGGTCGTCCTTCCGGCTTCCGAGGGGGATGCGGGTGAAACCTACCTCGTAACCGCTCGCGGAGGCGGCTCGCCGACCGGTTCGGGGCGACCGGCACGCTGAGGGCCGGGGTAATCGCGTACCGGCGGTCCGGGGTGGTGTTTCTGGTGTCGTGCGTGATCATTTCGCCGGCGTCCGGAGTTCCGGGACGGATCGCCGGGGCCTTGATCATTTCCGGCGTCGTTGTGCGCGCCGCCGGTGAACCGTGGCATTCCGCCGCCGGTGAGTGTCCGGGAGCGTTCGGGACCGGCGCGGGGCTCGCGGAGGCGGTGGGGCCGGGGTCGGTGATCGCGCTCCGCGTTTCCCGGGGGAGGGCCGGGTGGATTGTTCTCGGGGTGATGTTCGTGGTCACCGGAATGCCGGCGCCGTGGATTGCCGGCGGGCGGAAAGAGGGCGGAAAGCGGTGCCGGGAATTTCTCGGGGCGAGGCGCGGAGCGTCGTCCGGAAGGGGGGTGGGTGGCCGATGAAACCTCTTGCTGGAAAAACGTCCCCACTCCGTAAAGGGACCCCGCTCCCACCCCACCCCCGCCGGGGGCATACCGTGAGGAGTCGTACGTGTGGAGTGTGAGGGAGATGACGGGATGGGCAGCCGGACCGCGCTGGTCGAGGATCTGATGGAGCGGTTCCCGGGGGTGCCGCGGGAAGCCGTCTTCAAGGAGGACCTGTTGCGCGGGGGAGTGGCGTTCGACCCCTCCGCGCTGAGTGACAACGAGGGCGGGGAGGTGAAGCCGAAGTCGTACTTCATCTTCTCGTTCGACCACGGCACCCTGCCCGAGCTGGGCGAGGCGGCGCTGCGGCGGCCCCCGGAGGAGATCATCCTGACCGGCGGCCCGTACGACCTGAGGCGTACGGTCGTCTCCGTGAGGGTCAACCCCGCCTCCCCCTACCGGGTCGCGGCCGACGACTCGGGGATGCTCGGCCTCTACCTGGACGGCAAGCGGATCGCGGACGTCGGGGTACCCCCGATGCCCGAGTACTACCGGCACAAGCTGTCCAACGGGAAGTCCGTGATGGAGGTGGCCCCCACGATCCAGTGGGGCTACCTGATCTACCTCACGGTCTTCCGGGTGTGCCAGTACTTCGGCGCCAAGGAGGAGTGCCAGTACTGCGACATCAACCACAACTGGCGCCAGCACAAGGCGGCGGGCCGCCCGTACACCGGCGTCAAGGACGTCGAGGAGGTCCTGGAGGCGCTGGAGATCATCGACCGGTACGACACGGCGAAGGCGTCCACCGCCTACACGCTGACCGGCGGCGCGATCACCAAGACCGTCTCGGGCCGCGACGAGGCCGACTTCTACGGCCACTACGCCAAGGCCATCGAGGAGCGCTTCCCCGGCCGCTGGATCGGCAAGGTCGTCGCCCAGGCCCTGCCCAAGGACGACGTCCAGCGCTTCAAGGACTACGGGGTGCAGATCTACCACCCCAACTACGAGGTGTGGGACGAGTACCTGTTCAAGATGTACTGCCCGGGCAAGGAGCGGTACGTCGGCCGCGACGAGTGGCACCGCCGCATCCTGGACTCGGCGGAGATCTTCGGCGCCCGCAACGTGATCCCCAACTTCGTCGCCGGCGTCGAGATGGCCGAGCCGTTCGGCTTCAAGACCGTCGACGAGGCCATCGCCTCCACCACCGAGGGCCTGCGCTTCTTCATGTCGCACGGCATTACCCCCCGGTTCACCACCTGGTGCCCCGAGCCCACGACCCCCCTCGGCAAGGCCAACCCCGCCGGCGCCCCGCTGGAGTACCACATCCGCCTCCTCCAGGCGTACCGGCAGACCATGGAGGACTTCGGCCTCTCCTCCCCGCCCGGCTACGGCGACCCCGGCCCAGGCCGCGCCGTCTTCTCCGTCAGCTCCTTCATGGACAGCCTCCCGGCGAACGACGGGGCGAAGGACGAGGCGGCCGTCTGAGCCCCGTGTGTAACGGATAGGGCACGAGGTGAGCGCGAGCGCCCCAGGCCCCGTATGAAGGACCGAAGTCGGGTCTCTCGTACGGGGCCGGACGCGTTTCACGGCAAGGCACTTTGTCGACCTTCGGTACGAAGTGGCGACCTGGCGCAGCTCCTTTTGAATACCGCGCTTGTCAGTTGTGCGCATGACGTGAAAAGCTTCGGCCCTGCCGCGAGGCTCCCCCCAACTCCATTACCTCCATGGTGAGTTGACCTCGCATTCGAATGCAGGAGACCCATGCCCGACCTGCCGACCCCGAAGGACGCCGCGGAAGCCGCGCTGTTCTCCGAGTGCTGGGACGCCGTCCTTTCGTACGCCGACCTGTGCACGGCCGGCTCGACAGCCGCCCACCAGCTGGCCCGTGAGGCGTTCGCCCTCGGCATCCGCGAGGCCCGGGCCGCCGAGGACAGCACCCGCAGCATAGGCCGCCGCGCCGCCCGGCTGCCCCGCATACCCCTGCTGCTGACGGCCGTCCGCACCACCGCGGCCGGCTGGGAGGCCGGCGGGAACGGCCACCGCCTCGACCCCGACCTGCGCCTGTGGCTCAACTCGGACAAGGCGGCCCGCTACACCGGCCCGCCCCTGAGCCGCCCCGTCGCCCTGCGCGGCCTGCGCGACATGCAGGAGCCGGACGCCGCGCTGCTGTGGCTCGCCGAGGTCGAGGCGCTGCCGCTGCGCGCCGTCGCCCGCAGGCTCGGCCTCGACCCGCAGGACGCCGCCGAGCAACTGGGCGAAGTGCGGGGGCTGTTCAGGGACCGCTGCCACCGCAACCACCTCGACACCCCGCTCGACGCGGAGTGCCGCTCCTACGTCCGCCTCCTCGACGCGGTCACCCGCTCGCCGGGCGCCGACACGCCCGAGGACCTCTCCCGCCACCTCGCGTTCTGCGTCGAGTGCGCCGAGGCCGCCGCGTGTCTGCGGCTGCACGGCGGCGGACTGCCCGCCGCTCTCGCGGGCGGCGTCATCGGCTGGGGCGGCCTCGCCTACCTGGAGCGCCGCCGGCGCGCCGCGGAGGTGCGGCTCGGCGCCGGGCGGCCCGACCTGATCGACCCGGAGAGCGAGGCCGCGAAGGCCGCTGCGGCCAAGGCGAAGGCGCTGCGCGGCGGGCTGCTCGTGGCCGCCGTCCTCGTGTCGGCCCTGGCGCTCGGCGTGTCCCTCATGCCGTTCGGCGGCGGCACGCGCGACGAGACCGCCTCACGCGGCACGCCGACCGACTCCACGCCGGTCGTCGGTGGCGTGCCCTCCTTCGAGACGCCCACCCCGAAGTCGGACAGCCCTTCCCCGGCGGACGGCGGCGGACGCACCGACCCGGAGCCCCAGGGCACGTCGTCGGCCGCCGCGAGCGAGGCACCGGCCACCTCCGAGGAGCCGACGGCCCCCGCTTCCTCCCCGGAGGACGACGGGGCGCTGTGCGCGGTCACCTACGACCTCGTCAACCAGTGGCCCGACGGCTTCCAGGCGACCGTCACCGTGACGACCGTCGAGAAGCTCACCGACTGGCACGTCTCCTGGTCCTTCAAGGACGGCCAGCGCGTCGACCAGATGTGGGACGCGTCCGTCGCGCAGATGGGCTCGCGGGTCATCGCGACCGCCGCCGACTACAACAAGTCGGTCGCCGCCGACGGCACCCTGTCCTTCGGCTTCCTCGCCTCCTGGCAGGGCAAGAACACGGCACCCTTCGGATTCACGCTGAACGGACACCCCTGCGACTAGGGGGAGCCGAAGAGCCCCGGGCCTCCCCTGGTCCGGGGCTTTCGTACGTGGCGGGACATGCCGGGGGCAAGTTCAACTACTCACCGGTATGTGTGACGATACGTTCCGTAGAGCTTGATGACTCAAGCACCTTCCCGTGAGTCTCACCGAGGACTCGCGGGAATCCCACCGCGGACTAAGGAACAGGACATGACCACCCCTGTCCCCGCACGCCTCCTCGTGGCCGACGCCGAGGACGGCGTCCGGGGCATGCTCGCCATGGCGCTGGAGTTCACCGGATACCGGGTCACCGTCGCGGCGACCGGCCGCCAGGCCCTGGAGCTGATCGCGCGCGGGCGGCCCGACCTCGTCCTGCTCGACATCCGTCTCCCCGACATCGACGGCTTCCAGGTCTGCCGCATCCTGCGCGCCCGCGGCAACGCCGTGCCCGTCCTCTTCCTCGCCGGACGCGGCGGCATCGACGACCTCGTCCGCGGACTCGACCTCGGCGGCGACGACTTCGTCACCAAACCCCTGGAGTTACGCGAAGTCGCCGCACGCGTAAGGGCGTTGCTGCGCCGCAGCGGAGTCAGCGCCGCCCCCTCGGTACCGAGCCACCTCAGCGCCGGAGAGGTCGAGATGGACCTCGACGCACACCAGGTCCGCGTCTGCGGACGGCCGTTGGAACTCACCGGCACCGAATTCGCCCTGCTGCGCTGCCTGTTGGAGAACCCCGGGCGAGTGCTCACCCGGGAGCAGCTCCAGGAGCGGGTGTGGCAGCGGCGGACCGAGAAGCCGGGGAACGTCGAGACGTACGTCTACTACCTGCGCCGCAAGCTGGGGGAGCCGGGGCGGACGCTGATCAGGACGGTGCGCGGGGTGGGGTACCGGCTCTGCGTCGACTGACGCCCGTCACCGGGGAGTTCAACGGAACAGCGTCTCCACCAACCCCGCGAAGTCCTTCAGGATCCGGTCCCTGCGCAGCGTCCCCGTCGGCGTCAGATGCCCCGACGACCGCGTGAACTCCCCCGGCAGCACGGCGAACCGCCCGATACCGGCGCCCGTCGCCCGGTTCGCGTCGTCCACCGCCTCCTGGAGGACGGCCCGCAACTCGGCGTCGTCCAGCAGCAGTTCGTACGGTGTGTCGGTGCGCTTCTCGGTCCGGCGCCAGTGGGTGAGGCCCGCCGGGTCGAGGGTCAGCAGGACACCGACGTACGGGAGGCCCTGACCGACCAGGACGGCCTGCGAGACCAACGGGTGCGCCCGCAACCGGTTCTCGACGGCCAGCGGGGCGACCCGCGTGCCCATGGACGTCGTCAGCGTGTCCTCGCGCCGCCCGGTGACGACGAGATACCCCTCCTCGTCCAGCAGCCCGAGATCCCCCGTCGCCAGCCAGCCGCCCGGCGCCGCGGGCAGCAGCTTGCTCGCGTCCGGGTCCCAGCGGCCGTGCAGGACATGGCGGCCGGAGAGGAGGATCTCCCCGTCCCGGGCGATCCGCACCCGTGTCCCCGGCAGCGGATGGCCCGCCGTGCCGAGGCGGGGCCGCAGCGGCGGGGCGAGCGTCGCGATGCCCGTCGCCTCCGTCAGCCCGTACGTCTCGTACACCGGAACCCCCGCGCCCGTGTAGAACGCCGCCAACTGCCGCCGCAGCGCCGCGCTTCCGCACACCACATGACCGACCCGGCCGCCGAGCGAGGCCCGCAGCCGCCGGTACACGCTCCGGTCGTACACCGCGCGCGCCGCCCGCAGCGTCCGGTCCGGCCCCTCGCCCCGCCCGAGCCGCTGCCGCTGCTCCGCCTCACCGAACCGCGCCGCGATCCGCGCCGACCGGTCGAACGCGGTGAGCTTGCCCGACTCCTGCGCCCGCGCCCGCATCGAACGGAACAGCCGCTCCAGCGTCTCCGGCGTCGCGAACAGCGCCGTCGGCCTGAACTCCTCCAGCATCGGCAGGAGTTCCTCCGGCACCAGACTCGGCGCGTGCCCCGTCCGCACCCGCGCCCGCACGCACGCCAGCGCCGCGACCCGCCCGAAGGCATGGGCCTGCGACACGCACAGCACCACCGAAGCGTCCCGCCCCGCCGCCGACTTGAGCGCCGGGAACAGCAACTCGACCACGTTGTCGACCTGCGCGAAGAAATTGCCGTGGGTCAGCACGCACGCCGTCGGCCGCCCGGTCGTGCCGGACGTGTAGACGATCGACGCAGGCGTCCCCGGCCCGAGCATCCCGCGCCGCACCCCCACCTCCGCGTCCGGCACCTCCACGCCCGACCGCGCGAGCCGCTCCAGATGCCCCTCTTCGATCACCCACACATGCCGCAGCCCCAACTCCCGCGCCCCCCAGGCCTGCCGCGCGCTCCCCGCCACCAGCGCCGCCGCGCCGGAGTGCCGCAGCACCCACTCCACGCGGCGCGCCGAGAACCCCGGATGCACCGGCACCGTCACCAGCCCCGCCGCCCACGCCGCGAAGTCCGTCAACGTCCACTCGTACGAGGTACGCGCCAGCACCGCGATCCGGTCACCCGGCGAAAGTCCTTCCGCGATCAGCCCCTTGGCGAGCGCCGTCACCTCCCGCGCGAACCGCTCCGCCGTGACGTCCCCCCAACGCCCGTCCCTGGTACGCCTGCTGAAGACGACGTCCCCCGGCGCCCGCGTCGCGTTGTCGAACGGCAGGTCCGCCAGCGACCCGTACCCCACCGCCGGCACCAGCGCGGGCACCGACACCTCCCGGACCACGCCGTCGGCGTCCCGGACGAACTCCGGCTCCACGACCGGCGGTTCGATCCCGTCGATCTGCGCGGACGCGAGCGGATAAAGGGAGGACACGGGCGGCTCCGGAACGTGGGGGGAAGAGCGGGGGAGGGTGAACGGGCGGCGACGACACACCCGTGGCGGAGTGGATCGTACGGTCGCCGTGTGGCGAACTCGTGCGGTTACCCGGAGTATTGGAAGGTGACGCGCCGGTACGCCGAGGTGGAGCGGGAAACTCCGAGGGGAATTTGATGTGGCTCTGATGTTTCTCTGAGGATCGCGGGATCCGGACGGAAAACCGGTGGCGAACGTACTCGCCGGTTCTCTAGGCTGTGCGAGCCCCGTGCGGATCGGGGAGAGGACCGGCGCAGACCGGCGAGGAAAGATCAGGAGGTGTGCGTCATGGCTGCTTTCGAGGCGGGTGTGTCCCGCGGCAACCAGGTGTTCATGCTCCACTTCCGCGGTCGTCGGCTTACTGACTGAGGCGCAACGCGCGCTGCCGGGACCGCCCTTGTGAAGGGTCTCCCTTGAGTTTCTCCGTATCCGAAGTCTCCGCTGCTTCCGCAGTCTCTGGGGCTTCCGTTTTTTC
>DATCQX010000665.1:0-8321 GCA_036569285.1 Streptomyces sp. | reverse complement strand
CGGCGCCGGGGTCGTCGTCGCCTACGAGGCGGACGACATCGACCCCTGGACCCACCTCGGCTGGAGCGTCGTCGTCACCGGCTACGCCCACCTCGTCACCGACCCGCGCGAACTCGCCCGCTACGACAGGCTGCTGAGGCCCTGGACGGACCGCACGATGGAACACGCGGTCCGTATCCAGCCGAGCCTGGTGACGGGCGTCCGCCTCACCGCCTGATCACAGGTGCGGCACGATCGCCACGGGGGCGGCGGCGTGCCGCAGCACCGTGTGGGCCGCGGGGCCCAGCGCTCCCTCGCCGCGCCGCCCGACGACCACCAGGGACGCGCTGCCCGACACGTCCACCAGATGAGCGCCGGCCTGCCCGATCACCTGCTCGCAGGACACCTCGACACCCGGGAACCGGGCCCGCCACGGGGCGAGCACGCGGTGCGGCCCGTCCGGACCCGACGACCACCGGTGGCCGTGCACGACACGCAGCCCCTCGGCACGGCGCGCGGCGGCGGCGAACGCGAACGCGAGGACGTCGTCGTCCGGAGCGTCGAGAGCGAGACCCACGACCACCTCGTACCCCGGGCGCCCGCTCGCGGACCGGACCAGGACGACGGGACCGCGGGCCTGGGCGGCCACCGCCGACGCGACGGACCCGATGAGGACGCTCACCGCCCTGCCGAGCCCCCGGGAACCGAGCACCAGCATCTCCGCCTTCTCCGCCTCGCCGACCAGGGTCGGCACGGGTCTGCCGGGGACCTGTTCGGCGCTGACGCACAGCCCGGGGCGGCCCCGGGCCAGCCGTGCGGCGGCCTCCCGCAGCATCGGCATCCTGCGGTCGGCACCGGGCGCGGGAATCGGCTCGCCCGCGAACGGCACGTAGTCGTACGGAGGCTGGTCGCCCACGTGGACGAGGCGCAGCGGAGCGCCGTACGCCAGGGCCTCGCGGGCGGCCCAGGCCGCTGCCGCGAGGCTTTCGGGCGAGCCGTCGAGACCGACGGTGACGGGACGGGACATGGGGCCTCCTTCGTGGCTGTCGCCCCACCCTGCTCCCGCACCGCGCCCGGCAGCAGGGGCCACAGGTCCCGGGCCGGGGACCGTCCGTCCCGCCGGTGCTCAGCCGACCCGTGCCGCCACGTCGTGCCGCTCCCCGCCGAGCACCACCTTGAGCGCGCCGGTGTCGCCGGCCCGGTCGAAGACGTCGTACGCCCGCCCCGTCTGCGCCAGCGGGAAGGTGTGGGTGACCAGCCCGGCGCAGGGCAGGCGGCCGGCCGCCGCCAGGCGCAGCAGGGCCGGTGCCGACCAGGTGTCCACCAGGCCCGTGGTGATGGTGACGTTCTTGGTCCACAGGTCTTCGAGGTGCAGGGCGGCGGGCCTGCCGTGCACGCCGACGTTGGCGACGTGCCCGCCGGGGCGCACCACACGCGTGCACAGCTCGAAGCTCTCCGGCACGCCGACCGCCTCGATCACGACGTCCGCGCCGAACCCGTCGGTGAGGTCGGCGATCAACTGCTCCGGTGCGTCGAGGGCGTCCGCGACGGCGTCCGCGCCGCACCGCCGGGCTGCCTCCAGCCGGGCCGGGGCGAGGTCGACCGCCACGATCCGCTCGGGAGTCAGCAGCCGGGCCGTGGCGATCGCGGCGAGGCCGACGGGGCCGCAGCCGACGATCACGACCGTGTCACCGGGCCGCACCCGGCCGTTCAGGACACCCACCTCGTACGCGGTGGGGAAGATGTCCGCGAACAGCACCGCGTCCTCGGAGGCGACCGGCGCGGGCAGCGCGTGCACGGACAGGTCGGCGAACGGCACCCGCACGTACTCGGCCTGGGTGCCGTCGATCAGATGGCCGAGGACCCAGCCTCCCCCGCCCCGGCACTGGCCGTACATCCGCTCCCGGCAGGACGGGCAGCGCCCGCAGGAGCTGATGCACGACACCAGCACGCGGTCGCCCGGCCGTACGGTCCGCACGTCGGGGCCGGTCTCGACGATCTCACCCACGGCCTCGTGCCCCAGGACCGTACCGGGAGGCACCTCGGGGACGTCGCCCCTGAGGATGTGCAGGTCCGTCCCGCAGATCGTGACGGCCTCCACCCGCACGACGGCGTCGGTGGGTTCCTTGACGACGGGGTCGGGGACGTCCTCCCAGGAGGACCGCCCCGGACCGTGGAAGACGAAGCCCTTCATGGCGTGCTCACCGTCCTTCGCCGGACGCGGAACCGGACGGGCCCGGCCCGTACCTCCAGCCTGTCGCTCCGGCACCCGCCCCGCTTGGGCCGTTCGGTCCCTCGGCCCGGGCCCGGTGACCTTCGTCGACCGCGGCGGCCTCGGCCCGCTGCGCCGGAGCCGGCGGGGACGTTCGAACTGAGCCCGCAGCCGGTCGGGTGAGGGCTGAACGGCCCTTCGACGGGGGCGAGTCGTCCCGCCGAGGCACCTGACCGGCCCCTGCGCGAGCCCGCCGGGACCTGCCACCGTCGAAGTGTCGTCATGACCCGGAGGAGGTGCGGACCGATGCGTGGAACCCGACGCACGACGAAACTGCTGTGGCGGTGGCGGGGCAACCCGCTGCGGCGCCGCGACGACGTCATCGAGGCGTGGCTCGTC
Organism: Streptomyces sp.; assembly: GCA_036569285.1. Lineage (GTDB taxonomy): Bacteria > Actinomycetota > Actinomycetes > Streptomycetales > Streptomycetaceae > Streptomyces. The sequence goes on along the minus strand of DATCQX010000665.1, from coordinate 5,731 downwards.
CTGATCGTGTGGCTGCTGATCGCCGTGGCCGGCACCCTCGTCGGCATGACGACGGCCCACGCCGCCGACGAGGTCTTCGCGCGGCAGCGGGCGCAGCGGCACCCCGTCCGGGCGGTCCTCGTCGACGACGTGCCCAAGAGCGTGGGCACAACCGTGGACGGCCGCCGGTCCGCCGAGGTCCGCTGGTCCGCGCCCGACGGCTCCCCGCGCACCGGCCGGGCCCTGGTCGACGCCGGGCAGCGGGCCGGGGCGACGGTCACGGTCTGGCTGGACGCCGAGGGCCGGCCGTCCGTCGAGCCCCCGGACGCGACGCAGGCGGCCATCGAGTCGGCGGCCCTGGGCGCCGGCGCCGCCTGCGGCCTCGCGGGCGCCCTGTACGGGGCGGGGCGGGTCGTGCGGTGGCGGCTCGACCGGCGGCGGATCGAGGGGTGGGCGAGTGAGTGGGACGTGGTCGGGCCGCTGTGGGGGCATCGGACCGGCTGAGTGGCGCACGGTGACCGACTCCTCATACCCCATGTACTTCTCATGCTCCTCGTGACCGAAGGCAGGCCGGGATGGAACCCGTGGTGGTCCTCGCACGCACCGACACCTCCGACAGCGGCAGGGCCGCCGCCGACTGGGCCGAACAGGAGGCCCGCTCACGCGGACTGCCCCTGCGGACCCTGGACGACACCGCGCCGGACGGCGCTGTCGTCACCGTCTGCGAGACCCGCGCCGTGACCCTGCTCGACACCCTGCCCGGCCCGGTGGTCCTGGTCCCCGACCGGTACGTGCCCACCCTCCGGCACACGGACGTCGTCGTGGGAGTCGACACCCGCGCCCCCTCGGACGCCGCCCTCGGTTTCGCCTTCGACAGTGCCCGGCTCCGGGGTGCGTGCCTGCGTGCCGTACACGCCTGGGCCCTGCCCTCGCAGGCGGCCCGCCTGCCCTTCGGCGTCCCGGAGGAGGACCGCGCGCGGTGGGAGGACCACGAGGTGCAGCTCCTGTCCGACGCGCTGCGCCCCTGGCGTGCGAAACACCCCGAGGTCCCCGTCCTCGAAGACGTCCTCCTGTTCCCTCCGGCCCGCGCGCTCCTCCACCACCGCGCCCGCACCGCCCTGATCGTCGTCGCGGGGCCGCCCGGCACCGTCGTCCGGGACCTGGTGCGGGAGTCGGCCTGCCCGGTGGCGGTCGTCCCGGGGCGGAGCGGCTGACCGGGGCAGGGCGCCTCAGCGGACCAGCCGGTACCCGGTCACCCATTCGGCCCGGATGCACACCACGTGTTCCGTCTCCCGGCCGATCCACGGTGTGAGTGCGGCCTGGTAGGCGGACAGTTCGCGGGGTTCGGTCACCCGGCCGGCCATGCCGGTGACCATCACGCTCCAGCCGGTGCGGGTGTTCTCGTCGATGCGGTCCGCCTCGTACACCACCACTTCGGACGCCGCGGCGCCGGCCAGGAGGGCGGCGCCGGCGTGGGTGCGGATGACGATGTCACCGCTGTCGGTGACGAGGTGGTTGACCGGCCGGATCACCGGCAGTGCCTGGTGAGTGAAGCCCACGCGCCCGATGGACACACCGGCGAGGAGGCCGAGCGCCTCCTCGCGGCTCAGTTCGACCAGCCGGGCGGAGGTCATGACGGCTCCTGGCATGCGGCCTCGTGCTCGGCCCCGTGCGGCCACAGCACCTCGACGTCGAGTCCATGGCTGCGGGCGTAGGCCACGAAGTGGGCGGTCGTGTCCCGCCCGGACGAGGGCGAGCCGTCCCACACGGCGAGCACGCGGGCGCAGGAGCGCAGCAGATCCTCGTCCACGGTGATGCAGGAGGCCCGGTCGTCGGGGTCGTACTCCACCAGCCGTACGTGCCGCGACAGCAGGACCAGTTCCCCGGCGGCCTCGCGGTCGGGCTCGGCCAGACGGCCGGGCAGGCCGTCACAGGACGGCAGGACGGTCACCAGGGCGAGCCCCGCTCTTCGCGCCGCCCGCCCGAACGCGAGGGGCACTCCCTTCCCGCCCCGCACGAGTCCGGCCCGGCCCGCCCGGGCGAAGCCGGACAGGCGGGAGCACAGCTCCTCTTCCAGCAGCGCGAGCGTCGACGCGGTGAGATCGGGATGCCCGACAACGGCGATCATCTTCGGTGGGTCTCCCCAAGGCCTGGTAATTCTGGCAATTCTCTACTTTGTGAAGTCCGCAAGTGTTTCTCATCGTTCGTGGATTCACGGGACGGACGCAAGGGCCGGGCGGGGTTCTGGATCAGGGCCGAACGGCCCTTGCGACCACGGATCGTCGGCCCCTGGCGCGCCCCGTGCGGCCCCTGCCGGGCCGGAGCGGACGGCGTGACGCTGGGGTAGAAGCATCCGACATCGAGAGGTGGAACGACCCCGATGGACAAGCCGACCAAGTACGTCTACACGTTCGCCGAGGGCGGCAGGGAGATGGCCGCCCTCCTCGGCGGGAAGGGCGCCGGCCTCGCGGAGATGACGCGGCTCGGGCTGCCCGTGCCGCCCGGGTTCACCGTCACCACCGAGGCCTGCGTCGCCTACCTGGACACCGGATACGCGCCGGACGGCCTCGGCGTCGAGGTGGCCCGCGCCCTCGCCGCGCTGGAGCGGTCCACGGGACGCACCCTCGGCGCCGCCGAGGACCCGCTGCTGGTGTCGGTGCGCTCCGGGGCCCGCTTCTCCATGCCCGGGATGATGGACACCGTCCTCGACCTCGGTCTCAACGACGAGTCGGTCACCGCGCTGGCCAAGGCGTCCGGCAGGGAGCGGTTCGCCTGGGACTCCTACCGGCGGCTCGTGCAGATGTTCGGCCACACCGTGATGGGCGTCGACGGCGGCCTGTTCGAGGCGGCCATGGCCGGCCGCGACCGGGACACCGTCGAACTCGCCGCCCTCGTCGAGGAGTTCAAGGACATCATTCGCGAGGAGACCGGAGAGGAGTTCCCGCAGGACCCCGGCGAGCAACTCGTCCGGGCGATCCGCGCCGTCTTCGACTCCTGGAACGGCGAGCGCGCCCGCGTCTACCGCCGCCGCGAGCACATCTCCGACGACCTCGGCACTGCCGTCAACGTCCAGGCGATGGTCTACGGCAACCTCGGCCCCGACTCCGGCACCGGCGTCGCCTTCACCCGCGACCCCGCCACCGGAGAACGCGGCCTGTACGGCGACTACCTGCCCGACGCGCAGGGCGAGGACGTCGTCGCCGGGGTCCGCAACGCCGTCCCGCTCGCCGAGCTGAAGACCCGGGTGCCCCGCGCCCACACCGAACTCGCCGGCCACCTGCGGACGCTGGAGCACCACTACCGGGACCTGTGCGACGTCGAGTTCACCGTCGAACGCGGCCGGCTGTGGATCCTCCAGACCCGGGTCGGCAAACGCACCGCCGAGGCCGCCTTCCGCATCGCCCACGACCTGTGCGCGGAGGAGACCATCAGCGCCGACGAGGCGCTCGCCCGGGTGGACGGCGCCGAACTGACCCGGCTGATGTTCCCTCGCTTCGCGACCCACCCCGACGACGTGCCCCTCGCACGCGGCGTGCCCGCCTCGCCGGGCGCCGCCGTCGGGGTCGCCGTCTTCGACTCCGCCGAGGCGGTCCGCCGCTCCGCCGCCGGTGAGCGCACGGTTCTCGTCCGCCGCGAGACCGTCCCCGACGACCTGCCCGGCATGATCGCCGCCGAGGCCGTCCTGACCAGCCGCGGCGGCAAGACCAGCCACGCCGCCGTCGTCGCGCGCGGCATGGGCAAGGTGTGCGTGTGCGGCGCCGACTCCCTCACCGTCGACCCCGACGCCCGCCTCCTGACCACCGCCGACGGGACCGTCGTCCGCGAGGGCGACACCCTCTCCGTCGACGGCACCGCCGGCACCGTCCACCTCGGCGCGCTCCCGCTCACCGCCTCCGACGTCACCCGCGCCCTGGAGAGCGGTACCGCCACCGGGCCGCTCACCGAGGCCGTCCTCGGCAGCCTCGCGCACGCCGACGCCGTCCGCCGCCTGGAGGTGCGCGCCAACGCCGACACCCCCGAGGACGCCGTACGCGCCCGCGCGCTGGGCGCCCAGGGCATCGGGCTGTGCCGCACCGAGCACATGTTCCTCGGCGAACGCCGCGCCCTCGTCGAGGCGATGATCCTCGCCCGCGACGACACCGCCCGCGAACAGGCGCTGGACGCCCTGCTGCCGCTCCAGCGGGACGACTTCACCGGCATCCTCGAGGCCATGGACGGCCTGCCGGTGACGATCCGGCTCCTCGACCCGCCGCTGCACGAGTTCCTGCCCGACCGCACCGCGCTCGCCGTCCGCGTGGCCACAGCGGCGCACCCAGGCCGCCACGACCGTGAACTCCTCGACGCCGTCGAGCACATGCGCGAGCAGAACCCGATGCTCGGCCTGCGCGGCGTCCGCCTGGGCCTGGCCGTGCCCGGTCTGATGGCGATGCAGGTGCGGGCCGTCGCCGAGGCCGTCGCCCGGCGGCTGAGGGACGGCGGACGGCCCCGCGCCGAGATCATGGTCCCGCTCGTCGGCACCGCCGAGGAACTGCGGCTGGCCTGCGCCGAGACCGCGCGCGTCCTCGCCGAGGTCGCCGCCGAGACCGGCGAACCGATGGACCTGCCCATCGGCACGATGATCGAACTGCCGCGCGCCGCGCTGATCGCCGGACGCCTCGCCGAGACCGCCGACTTCTTCTCCTTCGGCACCAACGACCTCACCCAGACGACCTGGGGCCTGTCCCGCGACGACGCCGAGGCGTCCTTCTTCCCGCTCTACCTGGAGAAAGGCGTCTTCGCCGCGTCCCCCTTCGAGACGATCGACGAGGACGGCGTCGGCCGCCTGGTCGAACTCGCCGTCACCACCGGCCGCGCCGCCAACCCCCGCCTGGAGACCGGAGTCTGCGGCGAACACGGCGGCGACCCCGCGTCCATCCGCTTCTTCCACCGGGCCGGCCTCGACTACGTCTCCTGCTCCCCCTTCCGCGTCCCCGCCGCCCGCCTCGAAGCCGGTCGCGCGGCGCTGGAGGGGACGGAGACGAGCGACAGCAGGTGAACGGAACGGGGCCCGCGGTCGCCGCTCCGGCATGTGACGGCCGACCTTGTCGGGGACTTGTCCTGATCTCGCTGTACGGTCCTGCCGCCGGGCACTAACTTGAAAGCGGCAAGGTCGGGATGCGGAGTCACCGAGGAGTGCGGATGGACGGTCCCGAGGAGGCCCGGGTACGGCTGCCTCACCTGCGGCTGGACGAACTGCTGGACGAGCTGCAGGCCCGGCTGGACGCCGCCCGGGGGACGCGGGACCGCGTGCACACCCTGCTGGAGGCGGTGCTGTCGGTCGGCCGGGAGCTGGACCTGGAGCAGGCCCTGTTCAGCATCGTCGAGGCGGCGGCGTCCCTGGTGGACGCCGAGTACGCGGCCCTCGGGGTGATCGGCCCGGACGGCAAGCGGCTGTCGGCGTTCCACACCGTGGGGGTCACCGAGGAACAGATCACCAGGATCGGCCCCTACCCGGAGGGCCACGGCATCCTGGGCGAGCTGATCCGCCACCCCGAGCCGCTGCGGTTGGAGAACATCTCCGACCACCCGGCGTCGTACGGCTTCCCGCCCCACCACCCGCCGATGAGCACCTTCCTCGGCGTCCCGATCCGGGTGCGCGACCGGGTGTTCGGCAACCTGTACCTGACCGAGAAGCGGGACGGCGCCCTCTTCGACGAGGAGGACGTCTCCGTGACCGCCACCCTCGCGGTCGCGGCGGGCGTCGCGATCGACA
>DATCQX010000664.1:0-2521 GCA_036569285.1 Streptomyces sp. | reverse complement strand
GCCCGGTACGGTTCGAGGAGACCGACGCGGACGAACTGGTGGGGCCGTTCGGTGAGAACGCGGAGGGCGCCGGAGAGACCGACGCAGGCGGCGGCGTCCCCCAGGACACCCTCCAGGACACCCTCCAGGGCGTCCCCGACGGCACCCCTGCCAGCGTCCCCGCCGGCACCGCGTTCACCGGCTTCTCCGTCCCCGCCCACCGCACCTTCACCGTGAAGCTCCGCCTCTCCCTCACCTCCGACGCCGTCGCCGACGACATCACCGCCCGCGCCGCCGTCGTCCAGAAGAGGGGCGACGACGGAGAGTGGGTCGGCCAGTCCAACGCCTACCGCTTCGCCGTCCTGGCGGCTCCCGGCGCCATCGCGTCCCCCTCTCCGCACGAGGCCGGTTCGCCTGTCGCGGGGGCTCATGAACTCGCGGGTACGGGGCTTCGGTCGGCCGTCGCGGGGGTGACGGCGGTCGCGGGCTGCCTCGTCGGGGTGGGGGTAGCCCTGATGGTCGTACGCAGGAAGTACTACGGGTAGGGGTCCTCCCTCTCCAGTACCCCCACCCGTACTCGGCCCCCACCCCCAGAAAATCCACCCATTCCCTCAAGATCCGACCTGTGCTTAGGCTGGCCCCACGCCGCACTCACGGTGCGTTCGCGTACGGCACGGCAGGAGACCCCGCACATGGCAGACCGCAAGCCCATCGAGTCCTGGCTCACCGACATGGACGGCGTGCTGATCCACGAGGGCGTCCCGATCCCGGGGGCCGACGCGTTCCTGAAGAAGCTGCGGGAGTCGGGCAAGCCGTTCCTGGTGCTGACGAACAACTCGATCTACACGCCCCGTGACCTGCACGCCAGGCTCCAGCGGATGGGTCTGGACGTACCGGTCGACAACATCTGGACCTCGGCGCTGGCGACCGCGAAGTTCCTGGACGACCAGCGGCCCGGCGGCACCGCGTACGTGATCGGCGAGGCCGGCCTGACGACCGCGCTGCACGACATCGGGTACGTCCTGACCGACCACGAGCCGGACTACGTCGTCCTCGGCGAGACCCGGACCTATTCCTTCGAGGCGATGACCAAGGCGGTCCGGCTCATCAACGACGGCGCCCGTTTCATCTGCACCAACCCCGATGAGACCGGTCCCTCCACAGAGGGACCCCTCCCGGCGACCGGCGCCGTGGCCGCGCTGATCACCAAGGCGACCGGCAAGAAGCCGTACTTCGCGGGCAAGCCGAACCCCCTGATGATGCGGACGGGGCTGAACGCGATCGGCGCGCACTCCGAGAGCAGCGCGATGATCGGCGACCGGATGGACACGGACGTGCTGGCCGGCATCGAGGCGGGCATGCGGACATATCTCGTGCTCACCGGGCTGACGCAGCCCGAGCAGGTGGAGAACTTCCCGTACCGCCCCTCGGAGATCGTCGACTCGATCGCCGACCTCGTCGCGTTGATCTGAGCGCCGCTCCGAACACCGATCTGACCCACGTCGTGGCCGAGCGGGGCCGGTGAACCACCCCGCTCGCCCCGCGCCGGCAGCCGCTTCCTCCCTCTCAGGTACCCACCCGTACGGCGTAGCCCACCCCTACTGAGGGTGCACGAGCCGACCCCGTGAGAGAGCCTCCAGATACTGGAGGTTTCACGATGGGTTCACCACGCTTCACACTCTGTACCGGCGTCCTGGCCGCCACTCTCCTGCTCGCACCGGCGGCGCACGCGGCGGACGGAGGCCGGGGCGTCTCGGTGATCCCGTCGACACCGGCGGTCGGCGGCGAGGTCGCGCTGAAGGTCAGCGGCTGCACCGGCAGGACGGCGAAAGCGATCTCCGACGCTTTCGTCTCGGACGCCCGCCTGATCGGCACGGGCGGCACTCTCGCCGGTGAGACGAAGATCCGCTCGACGGCCGAGCCGCGCGCCTACGACGTGAGGATCACCTGCGCCGACGCCGAGATCAAGGGGCGGATCACGGTCGTCGGCCCCGGCGCGAGCCCGCACGCCACCCCGGTCGCCCCCGTCCACGCGGGCGGCGGCGGGGCGGCGGATCTGCTGGCGGCGCGGCCCGCCCCCGGAACCCGGACGCTGGCCCAGCCCGAGGCCACCGCCCCCAACACCGCCCACGCCGTCACCGGCCTGACCCTCGCCGGCCTGGCCGCCCTCGCGGTCCTGGCCCTCCGGGGCGTCCTGCGGAGACGGAACACGGCGGCCCTCAGCACCGGCGCCCGTACCGGCACCGGCATCAACACCGGCACCGGCATCAGCCCGACGGCCCTCATGAACACCGCCCCGGGAACCCCCCTAGGGGTCGACACCCTGCCCGCCACTCCACCCTTCTCCACCCCCACCCCGGAAAAGAACTGACCCGTGTCCGACCACACCCGCCCCCATTCCGGCCGCCTCCTCACCGGCGTGGCCTGGGCGGTCCTCCTGCTCGGACTCTGGCTCTGGGGACGGGAGATCACCGAGGTCCGCCACGGCATATCGTCCCCGACAACCGGCGACATGGCCGCGGTGGGCCGCCCACCGGACCGG
>DATCQX010000663.1:0-9136 GCA_036569285.1 Streptomyces sp. | reverse complement strand
GACCTCGATGTCGTCGATGATCCGCACCCCGTGCCCGAGCCGGTCGGCGCCGCACCACTGGAGCGCCTGCCAGATCGACGGCAGCCCGAACGCCTCGCCCGCGTGGATCGTGAAGTGGTTGTTCTCCCGCTTCAGGTACTCGAACGCGTCGAGGTGCCGGGTCGGCGGGTGGCCCGCCTCGGCGCCGGCGATGTCGAAGCCGACGACGCCCAGGTCCCGGTGGCGGTTGGCGAGTTCGGCGATCTCCAGGGAGCGGGCGGCGTGCCGCATCGCGGTGAGGAGGGCGCCGACGCGGATGCGGTGCCCGTTCACGCGGGCCCGCCGCTCCCCCTCGCGGAAACCCTCGGTGACCGCTTCGACGACCTCTTCGAGGGAGAGTCCGCCGTCGAGGTGCTGCTCGGGCGCGTACCGCACCTCCGCGTAGACGACGCCGTCCTCGGCCAGGTCCTCGGCGCACTCGGCGGCGACCCTGACCAGCGCGTCGCGGGTCTGCATGACGCCGACGGTGTGCGAGAAGGTCTCCAGGTACCGCTCCAGGGACCCGGAGTCGGCGGCCTCGCGGAACCAGTGGGCGAGCTTGTCGGGGTCGGTCTCAGGTAGCCCCGGGTACCCGGACTCGAGAGCTAGGTCGACGATCGTGCCGGGGCGCAGGCCGCCGTCGAGATGGTCGTGCAGCAGAACCTTGGGCGCCCGGCGGATCTGGTCCGCGGTCGGGGTGACGCCCCCTGGGATGCTCTGGCTCGTCATCCGCGCACGGTAACGCCTACGCGCGTAGGCGGCGCGGCGCAGCACACCGTCGATACGTAACGGTGACCGCACCGACGGGTGGAGTACACCGGTGCTTCTGACACTGTTCTGCCATGGCACAGCATGTGACGCCGCTCCGAACCCCCCACCTGGGCAAGGCGGTCGGCCCCGAACCGGCCACCGTCAACGGAGCGGTCCTGCTCCTCCCCGCGGGCGAGGAGTTCTCCGAGCGAAGACCGTCCTCCATGTGGGCGACGTCCTCCGTGCGCTCCCTGGGGCGCCGGCTCGCCCGCGCGGGGCGGGCCGAGGGGCTCGTCGTCCACGCCGTCCACTACCGCTATCGCGGCTGGAACGGCGCGGAGGCGCATCTCGCGGGGGACGCGCGGTGGGGGACGGAGGAGATCGTCCGGCGGTACGGCGACGTCCCCGTCTGCCTCGCCGGGGTCGGGATGGGTGGGCGGGCCGCTCTGCACGCCGCTGGGCACGACGCCGTCAACTCCGTGCTGGCGCTTGCTCCTTGGCTTCCTGAGGAGGATGTCGCCGCTGAGCCCGAGCCTGTCCGACAGCTCGTGGGGAAGCGGGTGTTGATCGTCCACGGCACCAACGACGACCGTACGGACCCGGAGTTGTCGTTCCGGCTCGCCGGGCGGGCGAAGAAGGCGAACCGGGACGTGTGCCGGTTCGAAGTGCACTCCGACGGGCACGGGTTGCATCAGTACCGGGACGAAGTGCAGGCGCTCGCCGAGGACTTCGTGATGGGGACGCTGTTCGGGAGGGATTTCGCGAGGCCGTTGGAGGACGCGCTCGCCGCGCCGCCGCCGCTGGGGTTGAGGATGCCGTTGGCTGTCGGGTTCGGGGCGTCCTTGCGGAGGTGACCCACCGGGGTGCCGCACCCGGCTCAGGCGAGAAGCCGGCCCTTCCTCGACAGCAGGAACTTCTTGAACGCCGCCACCGGCGGGGTGTCCGGGCGCCCGTCCAGCCACACCACCGCGATCGCCCGCTCCGCCCTCGGCGCGACCACCGTCAGCTCCGCCACCCCCGGCCTCGGCACCGCCGGGGGCGGCAGGAGCGCCACCCCGAGGCCCGCCGCCACCAGTCCCCTGAGGGTCTCCGACTCCTCCCCCTCGAAGGCGATGCGCGGCCGGAACCCCGCCTGCCGGCACAGGTCGTCGGTGATCTGGCGCAGCCCGTACCCCGGCTCCATGGTCACGAACGCGTCCTCGGCGACCTCGGAGAGCCGGGCCCGCCTGCGCCCGGCGAGCCGGTGGTCCGCGGGGACGACGAGGCGGAGTTTCTGCTCGTCGAGGCGCCGGGCCACGAGGTCGGGCGCGTCCGGTACCGGGGAGGTGAGGCAGAGGTCCAACTCCCCTGTCCGCAACCGCTCGATCATCGCCTCGCCGTAGGTCTGGACAAGGCTGAACCGCACCCGGGGATGGTCCTCGCGGAAGGCGTGGAGGAGGGCCGGGACGGCCTCCGCGCCCAGCGTGTGGAGGAACCCGAACGCGACCTTTCCGGTGGCGGCGTCGGCGTCCGCGCGGACCTCGTCGGCGGCGCTCTGGACCTCGGCGAGCGCCCGCTCCACGGACGCCAGGAACGTCCGGCCGGCGGGGGTGAGGGAGACCGTGCGCCCCCTGCGGGCGAAGAGGTCGACCCCCAGGTCCTGCTCCAGGCGGACCATCGCCCGCGACAGCGTCGACTGCGGGACCTGCAACTCCTTGGCGGCCCGGGTCACATGCTCCGTGCGCGCCACCGCGGCGAAGTACGCGAGCCGGGGAGCCAATGTCACCGTCATGTCTGGTGTGCCACTGTACGGCGACAGACGCTTCCCTGAACTCTGCTGATGCACCATGGGAACGATTATGAAGCGTCTGTGCATTGGACGCATGAATCGTGGGGTGCCTACGGTCGGGACATGCCTTCCGCAAGTACCGCGGCGCCCGCCCCCAAGGGCGCCGGCACAGTCGCCGTCATATCCGACTCGCGTATGACCCCTGGTGGTCCCGGCTACCGCCGGATGAGTCTCGCCCTGTTCCTCGCGGGCGTCGCGGCCTTCGCGCTGCTGTACTCCACCCAGGCTCTACTCCCGCTGATCTCGGGCGATTTCAGAGTCACGGAAAGCGACGCGAGCTGGACGGTGGCGGCGGCGACCGCCGGTCTCGCCCTGTTCGTCCTCCCGATGAGCGCGCTCTCGGAGCGGTTCGGGCGGCGGACGGTCATGACGGCGTCCCTGGCCGTCGCGGTGACCGTCGGGATGCTGATCCCGTTCGCGCCGTCGCTGGACACCCTGGTGGTACTACGGGGTGTACAGGGTGCGGCCCTCGCGGGTCTGCCCGCCTCCGCGAACGCCTACCTCGCGGAGGAGGTCCGGCCCAAGGCGCTCGTCGCGGCGATCGGACTGTTCGTCGCCGGGAACAGCATCGGCGGGATGACCGGACGCGTCATCGCCGGGTGGGTCGCGCAGGAGTGGGGCTGGCGGGCCGCCGTCGGGGTGATCGGGGGGCTCGCGGTGGTGTGCGCGGTCGCGTTCCGCGCGCTGCTGCCCGCTCCGCGCCACTTCACGCCGGGGTCGCTGCGGCCTCGGGTGCTGCTGGGCACCGTCCGCGCCCATCTCACGAACCCGCTGCTGCTGCGGCTGTACGCCATCGGCGCGCTGTTCATGACGGTCTTCGGCGGGGTGTACACGGTCATCGGCTACCGGCTGAGCGCGGAGCCGTTCTCCCTCCCGCAGGGCATCGTGGGGTCGGTCTTCCTCGTGTACCTCGTGGGGACGGTGTCGGCGTCGAACGCCGGGCGGCTGGTCAGCCTGTTCGGACGCCGGGGCACGCTGTACCTCGCGGGCGGGACGACGACGGCGGGGCTGCTGCTGTCGATCGACAATTCCCTCCCCTTCGTCGTCCTCGGGCTGATCCTCATCACCGCCGGGTTCTTCGCGGGGCACTCGGTGGCGTCGTCGGCGGTGAGCAAGACGGCGACGAGCGGGCGGGCGCAGGCGTCGGCGCTGTACCAGTCGGCGTACTACATGGGCTCCAGTGTCGGTGCGACCGTCGGGGCCGCGGCCTTCCACGTCGGCGGGTGGGACGGGACGGTCACGGTGGGGTTGTTCGCGCTGGCCGGGGCCATGTGGATCACGGTGCTGGGGAGTCGGGCGGCGCGCCGGGAAGCGTCGGCGACGACGTAGGGCGCGTGAGGGGGGTGTGGGCGGGCGCGAGGAGGGTGTGGCGTCTGGGACGGAGGATGCCCTGGCCGCACCCTTCTCGCGCTGACCTGCGGATTTGTCAAGTCCAGGGGTGATTGTCAGTGGGGTGCGGTAGCTTCCGAGGTGGTGGGGCGCGACAGCGCGTGACACGGAAGCCACAGGGGTGGGTGGACAGGGATGAGTGACGGTACGACGGCGGTCGCGGACCTCGACATGAGGCTGGAGAAGCACCGGGTCGAGCTGACCGGGTACTGCTACCGGATGCTGGGGTCGACGTTCGAGGCGGAGGACGCCGTCCAGGACACGCTCGTGCGGGCCTGGCGGAATTACGAGAAGTTCGAGGGGCGCTCCAGCCTGCGGTCGTGGCTGTACCGGATCGCGACGAACGTCTGCCTGGACATGCTGAACGCGGGGAACAAGCGGGCCCGCCCCGTCGACCTCACCGAGGCGACGCCCCTCGCGCGGGCCGCGCTCTCTCCCCGCCCCGAGAACACCTGGCTGGAGCCGATCCCGGACGCCCGCGCCCTGCCCACCGTCGAGGACCCGGCGGAGGCTGCCGTGGCCAAGGAGTCCATCCGGCTGGCGTTCATGGCGGCGCTCCAGCAGTTGCCGCCGAAGCAGCGGGCCGTCCTCATCCTGCGCGAGGTCCTGGCGTGGAAGGCCAGCGAGGTCGCCGAGCTGCTGGACACCTCCGTCGCGTCGGTGAACAGCGCCCTCCAGCGCGCCCGCGCGACCCTCGCGGAGCAGCCCGAGGACCGGGGCGCCTCGGCGGACGTCTTCAACTCCCTCGACGAGGAGCAGAAGAAGCTCCTGGAGCGGTATGTCGCCGCCTTCGAGGGCTACGACATGACGGCGCTGACGGCGCTGCTCCACGAAGACGCGATCATGACGATGCCGCCGTTCGACCTGTGGCTCACCGGTCACGCGGACATCACCGGGTTCATGACGACGATCGGCAGCGGCTGCGAGAACTCCCGCCTCTTCCCCGTCCAGGTCAACGGGCTTCCCGGCTTCGCCCACTACAAGCCCGACCCGGAGAAGGGCGGCTGGTCCCCCTGGTCCATCCAGATCCTGGAGATCTCCGACGGCCGGCTAACCGGCTTCCACTTCTACCTCGACACCCCCCGCTGGTTCCCCCTCTTCGGCTTCCCCCTCCACCTCAAGGACGAGACCGACCAGCCCTAGCAGTGCGGTGAGCGCCGGGGCGGGGGATCTCAGCCGGATCCGTCCCCCGGCGCGCTTCGCCGCGAGCTGCGTCCGCGCGATCGCCTCGACATGCGCCAGCTTCGGCGGACCGAGTCCGGCCACATCCACGACGACCACATCCACACCGGCCACCTCCATCAGCCCCTTCACCTCGTCCGGGGTGAGGGGGCCCGTCAGCCTGACTACGGGGAGTTCTTCGGGGTCCACGTGCGGTAGACCGTGGGGGTGGGCGCAACTCATCGGTGCGGGGGGATCTGGGGGCGGGGGTTGTACACAGCGTGGTGCGCCGGCGTGGCCCGCGCTGAGCCTGAGCCTGTCCGCCGGCGACGGGTTCGCCCTGATCGCGCACGGCACCGGGCGGATCCTGGGACCCTCCGATCCCGGGTTCGCGTCAGGTTTCCCTGTGTTTAAGCGTTCAGCGGTCGCGGGGGCCCGAACGCCCATTCCTTCCTGGCACGATCGCAACGCCGCGGCATGCGGAGCCCTCCCAGGCGATGTCCCGCGCGGCCTCGGACAGCCGGGGTGCGAGCTCACCCCCCGCTCGTGCCCCGGCCACCCTCCGTTGCTCGCCTGTGATGACACGTGACTTCACGGAGCAACTCGAACAGGAAGGGGACGGTATGCACGTGACCGCGGACTTCGGTACCTCGTCGGACGAGGTGGGCCGATTCATTGTGCTGTCGCGAGGGTTGACCGGATTCGATGCGGAGGTCCTGCGGGGGACGGGGCTTGCCGAGAGATATCTGGCGGTGGCCGTCGAGCAGTTGGGCGGGGAGCGGTTAGGGCGGTTACTGGAGGTCGGGGAGTCGTTCGGGGAGCTGGACGACGACTTGCTCGGTGCGGCGCTCGCTCTCACTCACCTTTGGTATACGGGGAGTTGGCCGGGACCGACGTCCTTCGTGGTGTCGGCGCGGGCCTATGCGGAGGGGCTCGTGTGGAAGGCGGCGGGGCTGGCCGCGCCGGCCACTGCGCCTGGTGGGTACGGGAGTTGGAGCACCTCATTGCCGTCGGCCGCCTCGTCTTCGTGCGGCCCTTCCTCCCCGGCAGGTGCCTCATGAGCCGCTATGACGTGATCGTCGTCGGTGCCGGGATCGCGGGGTCGATCGTGGCGAAGGAGTTGGGGCGTCGGGGGCGGCGCGTGCTGGTTCTGGAGGCCGGGGAGCGGGAGGTCGACGCGGCGCGGGGGCACCGGGAGGCTCTCGATCGGTACGCGACGGCGTCCGCGAAGGTGCCGGGGTCCGCCCAGCGCCCTCACCCCGCCGTCGGCTGGCCCGATGTCACCGATCTGGCGGGCGTGGACGGTGAGCCGGGGTTCCGGGCGGGTGGGCATCTGCTTCAGGACGGTCAACTCCCTTACGCCAGTGGGTATGTCAGGGCCAATGGCGGCACCGGCAACGTGTGGACCGGGCTCGCGCCGCGGATGCTGGCGGAGGACTTCGACACCGAGGCTTTCGGGTACGGGCGTCGCTGGCCGATCGGTTATGACGAGCTGGAGTCCGACTACCGGGCGGCGGAAAGGGAGTTGGGGGTGGCCGCCGATGTCGACGAGCAGCGTGCGCAGGTCGGGCTCGGCTTTCCCGAGGGGTACACGTTCCCCATGCGGAGCCTGCCTCCCAGTTACCTGGACCGGCTCCTCGCGGCGGGCCTCGACGGGCGGCGTGTCAAGGATCCGGTGACGCTGAGCGATGTCGAACTGCGGGTGGTCGGTACCCCGCAGGCCCGTAACGGCGTGCCGGACCCGGGTTACGACGGTGGGCGCGGGTATGTGCCGGTCGGTGCCGAGGGGCGGCCCGATCCGGAGAGCCGGTGCGTGGGGAACGCGACGTGCATCCCGCACTGCCCGTCGTACGCGAAGTACACGCCGCTCAAGACGCAAGGGCAGTGGGGGAGTTCGGTCACGCTGGTGGACCGGGCCGTCGTCAGCCGGGTGCTCGTCGACGACAACGGGCGTGCCACGGGCGTCGACTACCTCTCGTACGACGGCCGGGTCACGCGGGTGCACGCCGATGTCGTCGCCCTCGCCGCGCACGCGATCGAGAACGCGCGGCTGTTGCTGATCTCCCGACTCGCCGACAGGAGTGGGCAGTTGGGGCGCAATCTGATGGATCACCCGGTGCTGCTCACCTGGGGGCTCATGCCGGAGGCGGTCGATCCCTACCGCGGGCCCGGGTCCACCTCGGGGTTCGAGGGGTTCCGCGGCGGGCCCGGGCGGCGCGTCCGGGCGCCGTTCCGGATCGAGATCGGCAACTGGGGGTGGGTGTGGGCGACGGGTCCTGTGGACGGGGATGTCGCCCGACTCCTGCACGAGAAGAGGCTGTTCGGGGCCGAGTTGCGGCGGGCCGTCGGGGATCGGGTGCGCCGTCAGTTCGCCTTGCAGTTCGAGATGGAGCAGGGGGCCGATCCCGCCAACCGCGTCACCCTCCATCCGCACGCGCGCGATGGGCTCGGGCTGCCCCTCCCCCAGGTCACCTATGACCTGTCGGACCATGTCAAGGACGGGATGGCCGCCGCCAAGCGGGCGTCCGATCAGATCTTCGCGTTGCTCGGGGCGGAGGATCACACCGACTATTCGCCCTCGGCGGCGTGGCCCGGACGGTTCGAGCACGAGGGGCGTCTCTACGGGTATCGCGGTGCCGGGCATGCCGCCGGGACCCACATCATGGGTGACTCGCCCGGTACTTCGGTGGTCGACTCGTGGCAGCGGTGCTGGGAGCATCCCGGGCTGTACGCCGTCGGCTGCGGCAGCATGCCGTCCGTCGCCACCTCCAATCCGACGCTGACGATGGCTGCGCTCGCCCTGCGCAGTGTTCGGCGCATCGAGGCCGATCTTGCCGAACGGGACCGTCCCGTCGCCCTCACTCCAGGAGTGCCCGCATGAGCCCGTTGCCCCTGCCGCCGGTTGCCGAGCCGTTTCAACTCCCCTTCCACTACGGGGCGTTGCACAACATCGGCATCGACTGGCTGACCGAGGCGGAACCCGTCCGGGACCTTCTCGCCGCACACCATCCCGCCCTCACCGCCGCGACCTTCGACGGGCGGGCCCTCGTCTCCCTCAACTACCAGCTCTACTTCGCGCAGTACGCGTTCGGCGGTGGTGTCACCCAGGAGATCGAGTACAACATCATCGCCTTCCCCACCGACCAGGAGGACCGCGTACCCGACCTCAACTACGCGCAGTACGCGCAAGGTTGGGACCAGACCAAGCTCCTCGGCATCGCCCGCATCCACGTCGTCTGCGACAACCCGTACGCCATCACCGCCGGCCGCGAGCTGTACGCCGAGCCGAAGTATCCGGGCTGGTTCGAGGTCGACCTGCCGTCCCTCAACGGGCCCTCGGGCGAGACGTGGACCGTGCACTGCAAGGGGGCCGAGGTGGGGGCGGACGGCACGTTGATCCGCGAGGAGAAGCAACTGCTCTCTTTCACCGCCGAGTTGGACGGCCTGACGCCGAGCCCCGCGAACAACACCCCCATCACCGGCTACGGCACCGACTCCACCGGCCGGGCCCTCGCCGGCCCCATGAACGTCTACCAGCCCTACCGCTGGTACGACCTCACCGACACCGACCGCGTCCACCTCACCGTCCACGCCCCCGACACCGACCTCGGCCAAGACCTCCACCACCTCCTCACCAACACCCCCGCCACCGGCGCCTGGACCTACCAGTCACCTCCGGTCGCGGCCCACAACCGCCCCTACTACCTGGGCCCTCAGATCTGACCGAGATCAATCTCGACCGGGAAGGGGGCGGCCACCTTGAGAACGCCGGTGCACACGTCCCCCTCCCGGTAAGCCCTTGTCGCCGGGTCGAGTACGTAGGTGTAGACGATAGGAACACCTGTCGCAGCCTGCTCGATCCGCCAGTAGAAGCCGATGCCCGCCTTGGCGTACTGGTCGACCTTCACGATCCGGTCAGTGGTCTCCGACCCCGGCGACACCACCTCCACGACCAGCAGCACGTGCTCGGGGCGAGTGGGGGTGATGTCG
>DATCQX010000662.1:0-2956 GCA_036569285.1 Streptomyces sp. | reverse complement strand
GGCTGCGAACGGTCACGAGCCCTGCGAGGCAACGGAGCCCCGCCGAACGACACGAGCCCCGCCGGAGGGCAGAAGCTCCACCGGGCGACAGGAGCCTCGCCGGACGACAAGAGGCCCACCGAACGACAAGAGGTCCACCAGGCGACGGGATCCTCACCGGACAGCGCCGGCCTCCAGACAACGCGAGCCCCAGCGAGACGAGCCGCCCACGGCGACGCCCCTCCTCCGGCCAGCCCACGAACAGCCACGCCCTCGGGCTCACCGTCGGCAGCAAGCAGCCGCAGGAGCCGAGCCCACCCGGAGAGCCTGAATCCGCCCCGAGGCCTGGAACCCGAGGCCGTCATGAGACCCGGAGCCGGGGCCTGCCTGGAGAGCCCAAGGCCGCCTGGAGGCCCGGATCCGGAACCCGCTCAGAGATCCGGAGCCACAGCCCGCCCGGAGAGCCCAAGACCGCCCGAAGGCCCGGATCCAGAACCCGCCCGGAGAGCCCAAGACCGCCCGAAGGGCCGGAGACTCGGCTCCCGATGTCTCGCAGGAGCAGCCGCCCCAACCCCAAGGCCCACCACCCAGCACAAGCAAGGCGCAGTCACCGCAGCGACCTCACCGAACCGGACGACGGAAAACCTCCGCGCGCCCCGGCCCCTCTCAGCCCTCCCCTTCCCGCTCGGCCAAGAACTTCTCGAACTCGCGCCCGATCTCGTCCGCGGAGGGGATGTCGACCGGCTCGGCCAGCATGTTCCCCCGGGTCTCGGCCCCGGCGACGGCGTCGTACTGGTGCTCCAGCCCCTCGACCAGGGAGGTCAGTTCCTCGTCGCCTTCGCGGATCTGGCGGTCGATCTCGGTCTGGGTGCGGTGCGCCTCCGTGCGGAGGGTGTGGGCGAGGGCGGGGAGGACGAGCCCGGTGGCGGCGGTGATGGCTTCGAGGACGGTGAGGGAGGCGTCCGGGTAGGCGGAGCGGGCGATGTAGTGGGGGACGTGCGCGGCGACGCCCAGGACGTCGTGGCCGGCCTCCATGAGGCGGTACTCGACGAGCGCCTCGGCGCTGCCGGGGACCTGCGCCTCGTCGAAGGGGCTGCGGTGGCCGGGGACGAGGTCCGTGCGGTTGCCGTGCGGGGTGAGGCCGACCGGGCGGGTGTGCGGGACGCCCATGGGGATGCCGTGGAACGTCACCGACAGACGGACGCCGAGCCGCTCGACGATCTGCTGGACGGCCGCGGCGAACCGCTCCCACTCGACGTCCGGCTCGGGCCCGGACAGCAGGAGGAACGGCGCCCCGGTGGCGTCCTGCACGAGGCGGACGTCGATCGAGGGCTCCTCGTACTCCTGCCAGTGGTCGCGCTTGAACGTGAGCAGCGGGCGCCGTGCGCGGTAGTCGACCAACCGGTCGTGGTCGAAGCGGGCGACCACCTGGTTGGGCAGCGCGTCGAGCAGTCCCTCCACGATCTGGTCACCGGTCTCGCCGGCGTCGATGTATCCGTCGAAGTGGTAGAGCATGACAAGTCCGGCCGACTCCTGGGCCAGCGCCATGTCGACGACGGCCAGCCCCTTCGGCTCCCATGCGTACAAACCCTGCGGATCAAGCACCTGGACCGCTCCTCCTCGTGTTCGTACAGCACAACGATCAGGCGGCCACAGGCATTCCCGTAACCGGCCGAATACGCGAAAAGACTGAGAGGCCGCACCTCGAAAGGTACGGCCCCTCAGTCAACAACTACCGCTCAGCGAGCGCCGGTCGTGCGGTGAGCGTTCAGCTCTGGCCGCCGGCCAGCTTCTCGCGCAGGGCGGCCAGCGCCTCGTCCGAGGCGAGCGCGCCGGACGTGTCCGCGCCCTCGGAGGAGTACGAGCCACCGCCACCGGCGGCCGGAGCCGCACCCGCGGCGTCGCCGCCCTCGGCGGCAGCGGCGGCGTCGGCCTCGCGGGACTTGATGACCTGAGCCTGGTGCTGCTCGAAGCGCTGCTGCGCCTCGGCGTACTGGTTCTCCCAGACCTCGCGCTGGGCCTCGAAGCCTTCCAGCCAGTCGTTGGTCTCGGGGTCGAAGCCCTCGGGGTAGATGTAGTTGCCCTGGTCGTCGTAGGACGCGGCCATGCCGTACAGGGTCGGGTCGAACTCGACCGAGGCCGGGTCGGCGCCGAAGGACTCGTTGGCCTGCTTGAGGGACAGCGAGATCCGGCGACGCTCCAGGTCGATGTCGATGACCTTGACGAAGATCTCGTCGTTGACCTGGACGACCTGCTCCGGGATCTCCACGTGGCGCTCGGCCAGCTCGGAGATGTGGACCAGACCCTCGATGCCCTCGTCCACGCGGACGAACGCACCGAACGGAACCAGCTTCGTGACCTTGCCGGGCACGACCTGGCCGATCTGGTGGGTGCGGGCGAACTGCTGCCACGGGTCTTCCTGGGTCGCCTTCAGCGACAGGGAGACACGCTCGCGGTCCATGTCGACGTCGAGGACCTCGACGGTGACCTCCTGGCCGACCTCGACAACCTCGGACGGGTGGTCGATGTGCTTCCAGGACAGCTCGGAGACGTGGACCAGACCGTCGACGCCACCCAGGTCCACGAAGGCACCGAAGTTGACGATCGAGGAGACCACACCGGAGCGGACCTGACCCTTCTGGAGGGTCGTGAGGAACGTCTGGCGGACCTCGGACTGGGTCTGCTCCAGCCAGGCACGGCGGGACAGGACCACGTTGTTGCGGTTCTTGTCCAGCTCGATGATCTTCGCCTCGAGCTCCTTGCCCACGTAGGGCTGGAGGTCGCGGACGCGGCGCATCTCGACGAGAGAGGCCGGGAGGAAGCCGCGGAGGCCGATGTCGAGGATGAGACCACCCTTGACGACCTCGATGACGGTACCGGTGACGATGCCGTCCTCTTCCTTGATCTTCTCGATGGTGCCCCAGGCGCGCTCGTACTGGGCGCGCTTCTTCGAGAGGATCAGGCGGCCTTCCTTGTC
>DATCQX010000661.1:0-4011 GCA_036569285.1 Streptomyces sp. | reverse complement strand
ATCCTCACCCGCCACCTCGACGGCCTCCTCCCCGCCCTGGAAGGCCAAGTCACCCACCAACACATCAAGTTCGCAGCAGAAGCCACCGGCATGACCGAAACCTGGGTGACGAACCGCCTCTCGGAATACGCCGGCATGTTCAACCTGACCTTGGACGAGAAACCGCACCCATGACCACCCACACCCACGACACCCCCTACGCCGAAACCCACCTCGGCGACACAGCGACCCCCTTCACCCACCACCCCTCCCCCGACGGCGATTCCCTCACCCTCCAAGGCACTTGCCCCCGCTGCCAGGGCCCCACAACCTCCCAGTACGCCTACGGTCTCCCCGGCACCGGCACGAAGGGCATCTTCAGCAGACGACAGACCCCCACCCCCGAATCCACCCTCCTCCAAGAAGTCCACTACTGCGAATGCGGCCACCCCCACCCCCAACTCCCCCCGGACGTCCCCTTCATAGGCTGCGGGGCCAGCTGGACCCTCACCAACCTCCAAGCAGGCACCCCCTGATGACACCCCCGGCAGACAGACGCAACCGACGCTGGGCCGAACTCGCGAGGGAACTGGAGTTCACCCAGCTCCCGGAGCTGCGCCGGCAGGCGGAAGGCTGGCGTTCCGGCCTCACCGGCCTCACCGCCCTCCTCGCGATCCTGGTCACCCTGAAGGGCGGCGACGACCTCACGAAGGTGCCGAGTTGGGCAAGGCAGACGGCCGGCGTCCTCGTCGTCACCGCGTTCCTCCTCCTGCTCACCGGCTCCGTCCTGGCCGTCCGCGCGGCGCACGGCACCCCGGACAGCCGGATCCTGCTGGCGGGCCAGGCGCTGCGGGCGTGGACGAGGAACGAAATCACCCGGGCCACCCGGTACATCCGCTACGCGACCTGGTGCTGTCTGGCCGGAATCACCCTGGCGGCGGCAGCGGTGATCGTCGTATGGACGACGACGGAGGACGACCCGGCGCCCACGCACCTCGTGCGGGTGGGCACGACGACGGGTGACCGCTGCGGTGAACTACTCGGCGCGGGCCGGGAGGGCGTGCGGATCAAGGTGAAGGGCGGCAAGGAGACGACGCTGCCGACGGCTCAAGTGACCTCGGTGACGCCCGTGGCGAGCTGCACCCAGCACAACGACCAGTAGAAAGATCCGTAGAAAACTCCGCACGGACTCTCCAACCGGCTGAACACTCTCCGCCTGCGCCACGTATTCGTGGGCCAAGGGTCAAGTCCCCCGGAGGAACCGTGACCACCACGATCGCAGGCGGACGTGCCGCCCGCCGCCAGACGATGCGCCGCATCCGCCCGCGCCGATCCCCGGCCGTCCCGCTCCTGCTCGCCGTCTGCGCGGGTGCCGTGGGTGTGCTGTGGCTGTGGTGGGACAACACGCCGAACGTCGCGAACACCGACAGCATGATTCTCAACGCGGGCCGGATCACCGGCCTGTTGGCGGGGTACCTGATGGCGCTGGTGGTGCTCCAGATGGCGCGGGTGCCCGTGCTGGAGCGCTGGGTCGGCTCGGACCGGGTCGCGCGTTGGCACGCGATGAGCGGCCGGTACACGCTGTGCCTGACGTTCGCGCACGTCGTCCTGATCGTGTGGGGGTACGCGCTCCAGGCGGGCAAGACCTTCGGCGACTTCGTCCAGCAGACCCTGGACATCGTCAACCAGCTCCCTGACATGGGCAAGGCGGCCATCGGTACGGGCCTGCTGGTGCTGATCGGCGTCGTCTCGGTCGGCGGGGTCCGCAAGCGGATGCCGTACGACACCTGGTACCACATCCACCTGATGACGTACGCGGCCGTGTTCCTGACGTTCTGGCACCAGCTCACCACAGGCAACGAGTTCGTCGTCAACTCGACGGCGAAGACGACCTGGTACGGCCTGTACGGCACGGTCACCGCGCTGGTGGTCTGGTACCGCGTGCTGACGCCGATCCGGCTGAACCTGCGTCACCGCATGTACGTCGAGGCGGTCGTCGAGGAGGCGCCCGGCGTCGTGTCGGTGCTGATCGGCGGGCGCAAGCTGCACCGGATGGGCGCGGAGGCCGGCCAGTTCTTCCGCTGGCGCTTCCTCGCCCCCGGCATGCGCTTCAGCTCGCACCCGTACTCCCTGTCCGCCGCCCCCCGTCCCGGCATGCTGCGGATCACGGTGAAGGCGAACGGCGACCACAGCGCGGCCCTGCGCGAACTGGCACCCGGCACGAAGGTGTGGGCCGAGGGCCCGTACGGCGCGATGACCGCGTCCCGCCGCAGCCGGGGCAAGGTGCTGCTGGTGGCCGGCGGCGTCGGCATCACGCCGATGCGCGCGCTGTTCGAGACGCTGCCGGGCGCCCCCGGCGATCTGACCCTCCTCTACCGGGCCAACACCACCCGCGACCTCGCCCTGTGGGACGAGCTCGCGAAGATCGCGGACGAGCGCGGCGCACGCCTGATGTACGCCGTGAACAGCCCGGACGGCGAGCGCCCCGACATCTCCGCGGAGTCCCTGGAGCGCAAGATCCCGGACATCGCCGAGCACGACGTCTTCATGTGCGGTCCCGGCGGGTTCGCGCAGTCGGTGTACGACTCGCTGCGCGGCGCCGGGGTCCCGGCCCGCCGTATCCACCACGAGTCGTTCGAGATGTGACCGCCGGCTCGACCGCGCCACGCCACCCCCCTTGACCTCTCCTTCCACGCAACTCAGGAGCTCAGAAACAGATGAGGAAGAGCCACCCGCTTCGGCGTGTCGTGCTGGCCAGCGCCGCCACCGTGTCCGGGATCGTGCTGCTGCTGACGCTCAAGCCGTCCTCCGACCCCGGTTCGTCCTCCGCGCAGGCCGCGGGTTCGGGCGCGGCGGCGCAGGACTCGGCCCAGGGCGGTGCCGGGGCGCCCGTCACGGGCACGGTCACGGGGGACGCCGTCCAGACGCAGTTCGGCAACGTCCAGGTCAAGCTGACGATCGACAACAACCGCATCACCAAGGCGGAGGCCGTGCAGGCGCCGTCGGGGGGTACGTCGTCCCAGAAGACCGCGGACGCCGTTCCCAAGCTGAACGCGGACGTCGTCGCCAAGCAGTCCCCGAACATCGACACCGTCTCGGGGGCGACGTACACCTCCGAGGGGTACAAGAAGTCCCTCCAGTCGGCCATCGACAAGGCCAACTCGGGTGGCGCGCAGGGTGGTTCGCAGTCCGGCGGCGGTCAGGCGCAGGCGTCCGGCACCTTCACGGGTGACGTGGCGCAGACGCAGTACGGGGACGTCCAGGTCCGTATCACCGTCGCGAACGGGAAGATCACCAAGTCGGAGGCCGTCAAGGCGCCTTCGGGCGGCACGTCCACGCAGAAGACCGAGCTGTCGGTGCCGAAGCTCAACTCCGAGGTGCTGGCGAAGCAGTCCGCGAACGTCGACACCGTGTCGGGGGCGACGTCCACGTCCGAGGGGTACAAGAAGTCCCTCCAGTCCGCGATCGACAAGGCCAACGCCGGTGCGTCGAAGGGTGGTTCGCAGCAGTCGGGTGGCGGGGGCCAGCAGTCGGGCGGGGGTCAGCAGCAGGCGTCCGGCACCTTCACCGGCAACGTCTCGCAGACGCAGTACGGGGACGTCCAGGTCCGCATCACCGTCGCGGGCGGCAAGGTCACCAAGGCGGAGGCCGTCAAGGCGCCCTCGGGCGGCACGTCCACGCAGAAGACCGAACAGTCCGTGCCGAAGCTGAACTCCGAGGTCCTCACGAAGCAGTCCGCGGACATCGACACCGTCTCCGGCGCCACCTTCACCTCCGAGGGCTACAAGAAGTCCCTCCAGTCAGCCCTCGACCAGGCCGGGATCTGACTCCGGTGCCGGACCCCTCCGAGACTCCCGCCGCGGTACGTCATGTCGAAGAAGTCATGGGGACTGTCTTCTCCTTCGACGTCCGCGGCGGGAACCCCACCCAGGTCCGCACCGCCCTCACCGAAGCGGTGGCCTCCCTCCACCGCGCCGACGCGATCTTCAGCACCTACCGCGAGGACAGCGAGATCTCCCGCCTGACCCGAGG
>DATCQX010000660.1:0-4016 GCA_036569285.1 Streptomyces sp. | reverse complement strand
ACGACGGCGAGGTCCTGATCGTCAACCCGACGTACAAGAAGTACTGGAACCTCCCCGGCGGCGCCGTCGACATCGACCAGGACGAACCCCCGTACGACGCGGCCGTCCGCGAGGTACGCGAGGAACTCGGCATCACCCCGCCCATCGGCCGCCTCCTGGTCCACGCCTGGATCACCCTCCCCGGCGTGGGCGCCCAGGTCCTCTACGTGTACGACGGCGGAATCCTCAACGCAGAGCAGCAGGCCGCGATCACCCTCCAGGAATCAGAGCTGAGCGAGTACCGCTTCTGCGCACCGCACGACCTGGGCCCGGACCTGGTCCCACCCCACCTCGAAACGGTGTGGCAGGCCGTCATCACCGCCCACGCGGAACGCCGCCTCGTGGACGTGACCGTACGTCTCTGAACAACAACAGTCGGGCTGCGTCTTCGCCTCCGCGCGGGCCTGCTCGACCTCCTTGCGGATGAACGACAGCAGATCCGCAGAGAGCCCCTCCTCCTCGCCACCACGCGCGGCGATCGCCGCGAACTCGCTCTTCAGCAGCCACGTTCCCGCACTGACTTTCAGCTTGTCATCGACCCGAGATCACCGGGACCTGAACAGGCCCTCCAGGGCTGGCCGGAAGTCGAGAACGCCCGGCCACGCAGGGCCATGTAATCCCCACAATGTGGCCCTCCCGCTCCACAACTCCCCTGAACGGAAAGACTGTCCACGCGCTTCTCTCCCGATTCGCTGCGCGAACGGCCCCCATTTGATAAGGGGTCAGCTTCACCTCATCGCAGCTTGAGCGCGTAGGCCTACTCACTTGAGTACACGCACTCAAGTCAAGGCAATGACCTGCCCGAAGACTTGGCGCATGAGACGAACCTCTGCCGCGACCGGCCCAGCCACCCGCTCCCCACGCCGCTCACAGCCACTGCTTGCGTTGGCAGCTCTCGCCGCACTGGCGCTCACTGCCTGCGGCACCGAGCAGACAAGGGCCGCCGGACCGCACAGCAGCAGCGTCGACAACACCTCCGGAGCCTTCACAGAGATGCTCGGCAAGGTCGCGCGGCAGTGTCCCCCGAGCGCTCCGCCGAAGGCGCCGCCGAGCGGTGCGGGGGAGGTGTTGTCGTCCGTGGAGACACCGTCGAGCGACGCGATGGAACCGATCGCCCCCACGGCAGGGCCGGAGGTGGAGCTGAACGCTCGCGACTGGTGTGCGAGCAGCCTCCATGAAGAGCGCATCGCCCAAGCGCTCTGGAATCTGGCGGAGCCCACCCCCGCCAAGGTCAGGGCGATCCTGAACGACCTCGGCTACGTCGACGAGCGCATCCACGATCTCAAGCAGTCCGGTACGGCCACCCGGTTCTTCCTCGACCTGCGCGAACGAGGCGGACGGCTCTGCCTCAACGGCTCGGCGGCCGGCGAGCAGACCGTCGTCGACAAGTGCGTAGCCCCCGCGACCGGCCCGTTCACGCCCGGAGAACAGAAATCATGAGGTCTCCTGAGCGACGCCGCCAGAAACCGCCGGTGCTGTCGCTTCTGGACAACGCCCCTCACATCACACTGGCCTGTCCGGAACATCAACACCGCTCTCACCCCGTCGGATGCCGGGAGCCTCCACGAGCGGTTCCGGCCCCCATCCAGAAGTGCTTCCGTCAGATGAGAGGAGTCCGGCGTGCTTTCCACGGAAACCCCGCGAGGACCGAACCGGGCAGGTTCTTCGAGGTCTCGGCCCGGCAGTCCGCCACCGAGCAGCCCTTGCCCGAGATGTTCTCGGCGGCCGCCGACGCCGAGTGGCACCGCTTCCTGAACGACCCCGGATACGCGGAGCACGCGGGCCAGCTGGTCGGTCACGTCAAGGCCAAGGACGTCGGCAGGATCTCGTGGGTCGGCGCCTCCCCGGTCCCGCAGAACGACCTGCCCAGCGGCCTCAAGGAGCGGTGCGCACAACCAAGCAGAAGACCCCCTCCGCCCCACGTTTCCGCAGTTCAGAGAGGGTCCAAAGACGTGGAGCCTAGGGGAGTCGAACCCCTGACATCCGCCATGCAAAGACGGCGCTCTACCAACTGAGCTAAGGCCCCGAACAACCCCCACCAGCACCTACGCACCGGCGGACGTCGGAGACCAGAGTACCGGGTCACCCCCGTGATCCCGCAAAAAGATGGGGGGTCCCCGCGAACGACCACTCTCCGTAAGATGCTCGGACGTGGTTCGCTACAGCGAACCGCGGTTCATGGGGAAGCGATGGGGAGACGCGAATGGATGCCGCACAGCAGGAAGCGACCGCGAGAGCGCGGGAGCTTCAGCGGAACTGGTACGGAGAGCCGCTGGGGGCGCTCTTCCGCAAGCTCATCGACGATCTTGGCCTCAACCAGGCTCGTCTCGCAGGGGTGTTGGGACTCTCCGCACCGATGCTGTCCCAGCTGATGAGCGGTCAGCGGGCGAAGATCGGCAACCCGGCGGTCGTGCAGCGCGTGCAGTTGCTGCAGGATCTGGCCGCCCAGGTCGCGGACGGCAGCGTCAGCGCCGCCGAGGCGACTCAGCGGATGGACGAGATCAAGCGGTCGCAGGGAGGTTCGGTGCTCAGCAACACCACGCAGACGACGAGCAGTTCAGGTGCTCCCACCGTCAAGCGCGTGGTCCGCGAGATCCAGTCCCTGCTGCGCTCGGTCGCCGCCGCCGGCGACATCATCGACGCGGCGGACACCCTCGCCCCGACCCACCCGGAACTGGCAGAGTTCCTCCGGGTCTACGGCGCCGGCCGCACCTCGGACGCGGTCACGCACTACCAGTCCCACCAGAACTGACCCCGGCGCCCGGTCACCGAAGGGGGTTCGGCGAGCGGGCGAAGGGAACACAGTTCACGCAAAAAACACACAGCATCACCACACGGGGGAAACCGCCCTTTCCGAGGGCGAATCGCAACACTCCACGGGGGAAACCGACAGCCACACAGCACCTGCACGAACCCGACCCACCGCAGGAGGAGCGGCACACGGCATGGGTGAGGTCTTCGCCGGACGATACGAACTCGTCGACCCGATCGGACGCGGCGGCGTCGGCGCGGTCTGGCGCGCCTGGGACCACCGCCGCAAGCGGTACGTCGCCGCCAAGGTCCTCCAGCAGAGCGACGCCCACTCCCTGCTCAGGTTCGTCCGCGAGCAGGCCGTCCGCATCGACCACCCGAACGTCCTCGCCCCGGCGAGCTGGGCCGCCGACGACGACAAGGTCCTCTTCACGATGGACCTGGTCTCGGGCGGCTCGCTGGTCCACCTGATCGGCGACTACGGCCCCCTGCCGCCGCCGTTCGTCTGCGTCCTGATCGACCAGCTGCTGGCCGGCCTCTCCGCCGTCCACGCGGAGGGCGTCGTCCACCGCGACGTGAAACCGGCGAACATCCTCCTGGAGGCGACGGGGACGGCGCGCCCGCGCCTGCGGCTGTCCGACTTCGGCATCTCGATGCGGCTGGGCGAGCCGCGCCTGACGGACACGAACCTCGTCGTCGGCACGCCGGGCTACATCGCCCCCGAGCAACTCCTGGGCGCCGACCCGGACTTCCCGGCCGACCTGTTCGCCGTCGGGCTCGTCGCGCTGTACCTCCTGGAGGGCCACAAGCCGGACGCCAAGGCCCTCGTCCAGCACTTCGCGGAGCACGGCACACCAGGCGCCCCCAAGGGCGTCCCGGAGCCCCTGTGGCACGTCATAGCCTCGCTGCTCCAGCCGGACCCGGCGGCCCGCTTCCGCACCGCCACAGGCGCCCGCAAGGCCCTCCTGACGGCCACGGAACTCCTCACGGCCCCCACGCCGGACGACGAGCTGATCGAGATCTTCGACCAACTGGGCCCCCTCCCCAAGGGTTTCACCCCCGAGGGCCCCACCTCGACGTCCCTCGTCCCGACGGGCACGGGCACGCAGACAAGAACAGGCACGACGCCCCGTCCGTACCTCACGTCAGGCCCGTACGACGATTCCTCGGACGACGGTGAGGGCGCCCCCGGCGAGAACGCCCGCCACGCGAACACCCCCCACCCC
>DATCQX010000659.1:0-3673 GCA_036569285.1 Streptomyces sp. | reverse complement strand
CCCCCAGTCCGGCTGGAACGACAACTCCGAGGCCCACCACCGGGCGGTCGGGGAAGACGGCGTCGTCGAGGATGCAGGAGATGCCGTTGGCGAGGAAGTTGCGGGCGGCGAAGCCGCAGGTGCGGCGGGCCAGGCGGTACTGGGCCTCGGAGTTGTCGTTCCAGCCGCGCTGGGGGTCGGCGAAGCCCGAGCGGACCCATTCGCGGACGTCGTCGAGGCTGATGTGGGCGGTGGGGACGCGGCGGTGGTCGGCCCAGTACTTGGCGACGCTCGTCTTGCCGGCGCCCGCGGGACCGATCAGCAGCACCGCCAGCGTGGTGCCCGCGGAGTCGGGCCCGGCGGGGGGCGGCGCGCCCACCGGGGCGCCGGGCGGCAGCGGAACATGGCCGGTGGTGTCGGGGACCGGCCCCGGCGCGTGCGCCGGCACGGGCGGGCCCGGTGCGTGCTGGGGCGCGGGCGGCACCGACGCGTGCGGAGGCGTCGGGGGAACCGAGGCGTGCGGGGGCGTCGGCGGCACCGGAGCCGGGGTGAAGCCCGGAGCCGGTGGCGGTGGGGGCACCGGGGCGGAACCCTGGTGCGCACCCGGGTGATGCGGTCCCGGGTGGTGTGCGGCCGGCGACCCGCCGACCGGACCGTGCCCCCACTGGTGGGGCGGCGGCAGCGGAGAACCCACTGCGTGCTGCATCCGGTGCCACTCCGTCTCGTTCTGTACGGGCTCTCGTTCTGTGCGGGCTCGGTTCGCCTCCGGGATCCGGAGACCGGCGCGGCGGGCGGCCCCCGCACCCCGTGCCCCGCTGATCAGTACCGCTCTCCGCCGAACGGTACCGCCCCCTGCCGTCCATCGGTGAACGACCGGGGGCGGCCCGAAGTGCCCGCTGCGCGGAGGGCGTCCCTACTGCCCGACCTCGCCGTACGCGGCCAGCAGCACCGCCGGGTCGGGCCCCTCCATGACGGTCGGCTTGCCGAGCCCGTCGAGGACGATGAACCGCAGCAGGTCACCGCGCGACTTCTTGTCGACCTTCATCGTCTCCAGGAGCTTGGGCCACTGGTCGTAGCGGTAGTGCAGCGGCAGCCCGACCGACTCCAGGACCGTCCGGTGCCGGTCCGCCGTCGCGTCGTCCAGCCGCCCCGCGAGGCGCCCGAGTTCGGCCGCGAAGTGCATGCCGACGGAGACGGCGGCGCCGTGCCGCCACTTGTAGCGCTCGTTCTTCTCGATGGCGTGCGCGAGGGTGTGCCCGTAGTTGAGGACCTCCCGCAGCCCCGCCTCCTTGAGGTCGGACGACACGACGTCCGCCTTGACCCGGATGGACCGCTCGATCAGCTCGGCGGTGTGCGGTCCGGCCGGGGTACGGGCGGCCTCGGGGTCGGACTCGATCAGGTCGAGGATCACCGGGTCCGCGATGAACCCGGCCTTGATGATCTCCGCGAGCCCCGACACGTAGTCGTTGACCGACAGCGACTCCAGCGCGGCCAGATCGCACAGCACCCCGGCGGGCGGGTGGAACGCGCCCACCAGGTTCTTGCCCTCGGCCGTGTTGATGCCGGTCTTCCCGCCGACGGCCGCGTCGACCATGGCCAGCACGGTCGTCGGGACGGCGATCCAGCGCACCCCGCGCAGCCAGGTCGCCGCGACGAACCCGGCAAGGTCGGTCGTCGCCCCGCCGCCCACGCCGACGATCACGTCGGTGCGCGTGAACCCGGACTGCCCGAGCGCCTTCCAGCAGTACGCGGCGACCTCGGCGGTCTTGGCCTCCTCGGCGTTCGGCACCTGGATGGCGACCGCCTCGTACCCCTGCTCGGCGAGGTCGGCCCGCAGCGCGTCCCCGGTCTCGGCGAGCGCCTCCGGGTGGATGACGGCGACCCGCTTGGCCTTGTCGCCGATCAGCCCGGCGAGTTCGCCGAGCAGCTGACGGCCCACCAGGACGTCGTA
Source organism: Streptomyces sp. (assembly GCA_036569285.1). Classification (GTDB taxonomy): domain Bacteria; phylum Actinomycetota; class Actinomycetes; order Streptomycetales; family Streptomycetaceae; genus Streptomyces. The sequence goes on along the minus strand of DATCQX010000659.1, from coordinate 1,743 downwards.
CGGAGTGTCGCCGCCGACGTGGATACGTGTCGTCATACGTCCTTCAACTCCAGTGAATCCAGGGCGACTTCGGCAACCTCTTCGGGCGTCCGGTCGTCGGTCGCGACGACGGCCGTGGCGACGGACTCGTACAGTTCGCGCCGCGCCTCCATCAGCTCGCGCCACTGCTTGCGCGGGTTGACCGCCAACAGCGGGCGGGCGGTGTTGAGGCCGGTGCGCTTGACGGCCTCCTCGACGTCCATCGACAGGTACACGACCCGCAGCCCGGCGAGCAGTGCGCGGGTGTCCGCGTCCAGGATCGAGCCGCCGCCGAGCGCGAGGACACCCTCGTGCGCGGCGAGCGCGGCCCGTACGGCGTCCTTCTCGATCGCGCGGAAGGCGGGCTCGCCCTCCTCGACGAAGATGTCGGCAATCGTGCGGCCCTGAGCGGTGACGATGTCGTCGTCGGTGTCCCGGTACGCCACCCCCAGGCGCTCGGCGAGCAGCCGTCCGACGGTCGACTTGCCCACCCCCATCGGGCCGACCAGCACGACCAGCGGACCGCTCATCGGATCGTCAGGCTGTCGAGGTACGACCGGACGTTGCGCCGCGTCTCGACGACGCTGTCCCCGCCGAACTTCTCCGCGACCGCGTCCGCCAGCACCAGCGCGACCATCGCCTCCGCGACGATCCCGGCGGCCGGCACCGCGCACACGTCGGACCGCTGGTGGTGCGCCTGCGCGGCCTCACCCGTCACGACGTCCACCGTCCGCAGGGCGCGCGGCACGGTCGCGATGGGCTTCATCGCCGCGCGCACGCGCAGGAGTTCACCGGTGGTCAGCCCGCCCTCGGTCCCGCCGGAGCGGCCGGTGACACGGCGGATGCCCTCGGGGGTGGAGACGATCTCGTCGTGCGCCTTCGACCCCGGCACCCGCGCCAGCTCGAAGCCGTCGCCGACCTCGACGCCCTTGATCGCCTGGATGCCCATAAGCGCGGCGGCCAGGCGGGCGTCCAGACGCCGGTCCCAGTGCACGTGCGAGCCCAGGCCCACCGGCACGCCGTAGGCCAGCACCTCGACGACACCGCCGAGGGTGTCGCCGTCCTTGTGGGCCTGGTCGATCTCCGCGACCATCGCCTTCGACGCGTCCGCGTCCAGGCAGCGCACCGGGTCGGCGTCCAGCTTCTCCACGTCCGCCGGGACCGGGTAGACACCGTACGGGGCCTTCGCCGCGGCCAGTTCGACGACGTGGCTGACGATCTCGATGCCGGCCGTCTCCTTGAGGTAGGAGCGGGCGACGGCGCCCAGGGCGACGCGGGCGGCGGTCTCGCGGGCGGAGGCGCGCTCCAGGACCGGGCGGGCCTCGTCGAAGCCGTACTTCTGCATGCCGGCCAGATCGGCGTGGCCGGGACGGGGCCGGGTCAGCGGGGCGTTGCGGGCGGACTCCGCCAGCTCCGCCGGGTCGACCGGGTCGGCCGACATGACCTTCTCCCACTTCGGCCACTCGGTGTTGCCCACCATGACCGCGACCGGGGAACCCATCGTCAGACCGTGCCGGACACCGCCGAGGAACGTGACCTCGTCCCGCTCGAACTTCATCCGCGCACCCCGGCCATAGCCGAGCCGACGCCGCGCGAGGTGGTCCGCGACCATCTCCGTGGTGATCGGCACGCCGGCGGGAAGGCCCTCCAGCGTGGCGACGAGTGCGGGACCGTGGGACTCCCCCGCGGTCAGCCAACGCAGCCTGCTCAACGATGCTCCTCGGT
>DATCQX010000658.1:0-12296 GCA_036569285.1 Streptomyces sp. | reverse complement strand
CGCGGACTCCACGGACGGCGACGTCTACATCTACATGACGGACATCCACCGGGGCTTCCCGTACCAGTGGCCGGGCAGCACCCCGGCGGAGAAGCTGAAGCTGTACGAGGACAAGATCACCCAACAGGTCGACCAGGTCCTCCAGTTGCCGAAGCAGTACCAGGACAACATCGTCTTCGTGCCGTTCAACGAGCCCGAGGGCAACATGTTCGGGACCGGTGAGTGGAGCTACAACAGGGTCAGCTGGCTGAGCGACCCGGCGGACTACTTCGCCGCCTGGGACGCCTTCTACCGCCTGATCAAGGGCAAGATGCCGGACGCGCGGATCGCGGGGCCCAACACGAGCGTCCTGTACGACCAGGTGAAGGGTTTCCTCACGCACGCGAAGGCCGCCGGGACGCTGCCCGACGTCATCACCTGGCACGAGCTGAGCCATCCGGAGGCGGTGCGCGAGAGTGTCGCCGAATACCGGCTCTGGGAGCGGGAGTTGGGGATCGGCCCGCTGCCGGTCAACATCAACGAGTACGCGTTCAACTACCACACCTCGGTGCCGGGTCAGATGATCCAGTGGGTCTCAGCGATCGAGGAGTCCAAGGTGGACGCGGACATCGCGTACTGGAACATCGACGGCAACCTCTCCGACTCGGCGGTGCAGTCGAACCGGGGCAACGGGCAGTGGTGGCTGCTGCATGCGTACGCCTCGATGAGCGGGCACACCGTCTCCGTGACGCCGCCGTTCCCGGGCCAGAACTACACCATGCAGGGCGTCGCCACCCTCGACGAGGGCAAGAAGCAGGCGCGGCTGCTCTTCGGCGGCTCGAACGGCAAGGGGCACATCACGTTCTCCGGCGTCCCCCGCAAGCTCTTCGGCTCCCAGGTCCACGCCTGGGTACGGGAGATCGACTGGAGCGGGCAGATCGGCGACAACTCCGGCCCGAAGCTCCTCACGGAGAAGAACCTTCAGGTCGCGGCGGACGGCACGGTCGTCGTGGACTTCGGTGACGGCACGCTGCCCGCGCTCAAGGAGTCGTCGGCGTACGAGATCGTCCTCACCCCGGCCGGGAAGGCGCGCGGCACGCAGTCGGCGCCGGTGCGCTGGCAGGGGTCGTACGAGGCGGAGGACGCGGCGCACACCGGGTCCGGGTGGACGAAGAACGGGCCCGAGGGGTCGACGTCCGACGTGTCGAAGTTCTACACGTCCGGCGGGTACGACGTCGGCGGGCTGCGCACCGGCTCGGACGTGACCCTCGACTTCACGGTGGACGTGCCCGAGGACGGCGCCTACGACCTGAGCGTCTTCGCCAACTCCCTCAACACCTACGACAAGGTCCAGGAGCAGGGGCCGACCAATGTCTTCCTGCGCGTGGACGGCGCCGCCGAACAGGAGGTGTACCTGCCGCTCGGCTACAAGTGGGTCGTCTGGGACCACGCCGACACCAAGGTGCACCTCACCAAGGGACGGCACACGTTGACGCTCGCCGCGAAGAGCCTCGACGGCAAGGGGGCCACGAAGGGGGACGCGATCGTCGACCGGCTCACGCTGTCCCTGCCGTCGGAATCCGCCGACACCCGTGTGTACGAGGGCGAGTTGGCGTGGCTCGCGGGCGGGGCGCGTCCCGTGTACGGGCCCGCGCTCACCGGGTCCGGGGCGGCGCAGGTCGGACGCGGGCAGTCGGCGACGTTCTGGGTGTACTCCCCCGCCGACCGCGAGGCCACGCTCAAGGTCGACGCCGTCGGCGGGGCGGGCGCGCGGCTGTCCGTCAACGGGAACGAGGTGCTGAAGCTCGCCCCCGGTCAGCGCGAGGTCGCCGTGTCCCTCTCCGGGGGTGTCAACAAGGTGACGCTGACGGGGAGTTCGGTACCGGCGCTGGTCGACCGGCTGACGGTCACACCCACCGAGGGGCGGCTGCCGGTGCGGACGTACGAGGCGCGGGCCGCCGTCCTCACAGGGACCGCCTCCCTCGCTTCCCTCCCTCTGGCGACCGGCGGTACGGCCATCACCGGTATCGGCGGCGAACCCGGCAACGACAACACGGCGACGTTCACGGTCAGTTCGGACCGGGCGGGCCTGTACGCGCTGCGGATCCGCTACTCCAACCCGGAGCAGTCCCCGGCGACCCACTACAACCCGGACCCGCTGGCCCGGCACGCCGACATCAGCGTCAACGGCGGGGCGGCACGGCGGGTGAGCTTCCCGCACAGTTTCCACCAGGACAACTTCTGGGAGTTGACCGTTCCGGTGCGGCTCGACAGGGGTGAGAACACAGTGCGGTTCAGGTCGGAGGAGCTGCCCAACTTCGACGGGACGACGTACGCCTCCGACACCTTCCCCGGGGTGCTCCTGCGCTCCCGCTACGCCCCGCTGATCGACCGGATCGCGGTGGCACCCTACTCACGAGAGGTCCGCTGACCCTGTCCCCGGCCGGCCCAGGGCGATGGTGCACAGCCGTTTCGTCGCCCGGGTCAGCCCCACGTACAGGTCCCGTTCCCCGCCGGGCCGGGCGGCCGTGATGCCGTCGGGGTCGATGACGACGACGCCGTCGAACTCCAGGCCTCGTGCCTGGGACGCGGGGATCAGCTGGGCCCAGCGGGTCACCCCGGCGGCGTGCAGCGCGTCGACGCGGCCGTCGGCGCAGATGACGCCGAGGAGTTCGCCGGGGTGGGCCGCGTGCTGGGCGCGGAGTTCCGCCGTGAGGGTGGCGGTGAGGTGCTCCGGGTCCGTGGTCAGGGTGCGGGGCGTGTCGCCGTGCCTGATGGCGCTGCTCGGCTTCTGACCTGGGGCGATGCGGGTCAGCAGGTCGCGGGTGGTGGCCAGGATCTCGACGGTCGTGCGGTAGCTGACCGTGAGGGTGTGCAGGTCGAAGCGCGGGCCGAGGTGCGGTGTGAGCGCCTCGGCCCAGTCGCGTGCGCGCGTCGCCGGGCCCGCCTGCGCGAAGTCCCCGACGAGAGTCATCGACCGGGCGGGACAGCGGCGTACGACCATCCGCCACCGCATGTCGGTGAGTTCCTGCGCCTCGTCCACGACGACGTGCCCGTACGTCCGCGCGGGCGGGCCGTCCACGAGGCTCGCCGCCTCGTCCAGGAGGGGGACGTCCGCGTCGGACCAGGGATCGCCGGGCGCCCGCTCCAGCAACGCGCGCTCCTCGTCGGCGAGTTGGGGGAGGCGGGTGTCGAGGGAGCGGAACAGTTCGCGGACGACGGCTTCGGCGGTGAGCGTCGGCCACAGTGCCTCGACCGCGCGGTCCACGGCGTCGTCGTCCAGCAGTGTGTCCCGTACCGCGTCCGGGTCGAACTCGTCGGCGGCGTCGGCGGGTTCGTCGTCGTAGCCCAGCTTGCGCAGGTCGGCACCGGCGACGCGGTCGAGGTCGAGGCCGGTCGCCTCGGTGAACTCGGCGTCGAAGCGGTCCAGGGTCTCCAGGGCCTCGCGTTCGAGGGTGTCGGTGACCGCGTCCACGAGGAGTTCCTTGAAGACCTGCCGGGCGCGGTTGTGCCCGAGGCCGGTGGCGACGGCGGCGTCCCGGGCCCGCGCGACGTCGTGCCCCGCGAGCCGCACCCCCTGCACGGCGAAGCCCCCGCGCACCGCCTGCCGTCCCCGCACCACGGCGGCCAGCGCGTCCGCCAGCGCCGAACTCCCCTTGATCCGCGCCGACTCGGGCGGCTCCGTCGTCTTCGGCGTGATCCCGGCGAGTTCCTCGCAGGTCGTGAGGACGACATCGTTCTCCCCGAGGGAGGGCAGCACCTGGGAGACGTAGTCGAGGAAGCGGGTGTTCGGGCCGAGGACCAGCACCCCGCGTTCGGCGGCGCGCGGGAACGCGTACAGCGCGTACGCCGCCCGGTGCAGCGCGACGACCGTCTTGCCGGTGCCGGGGCCGCCCTGGACGACGGTCACACCCCGGTGCGTCGAGCGGACGATCGCGTGCTGCTCGGCCTGGAGGGTGGCGACCGCCGTCCCCATCCGGCCCGTGCGGCGTGCCTGGAGGACCTCGGTGAGCGGGTTGTCGCCCAGGACGTCGTCGGGTCCTGCTTCGGAGCCGTCGAGGAGTTCGTCGTTGACGGCGCTCACCGCGCGGCCGGTCAGGCGCAGGTGGCGCCGGCGCCGTAGACCCATCGGGCTGACGGCGGTCGCCTCGTAGAAGGGGCGGGCGGCCTCCGCGCGCCAGTCGACGAGAAGGGGGAGGTCGTGGTCGTCGGTGTGCAGGCCGAGGCGGCCGATGTGCAGGGCGGTGCCGTCGGCGCTGTCGATCCGGCCGAAGACCATGCCTCTCTCGGCGGCCTCCAGGCGGCGGATCTCGCCGGTGAGGCGGGCGGCGGCGAGGTCGCGTTCGTACACCTCGCGCCCGCCGTCGGCCGACTCCCCAAGGACGGCGCGGAGTTGGGCCCGGGAAGCGGCGACACGCTCGTCGAACAGTCCGTACATGGTGCGGACGTGAGCCTGCTGCGCCGTCACCTGACGCGCGGGAACGTCGCTGATCTGCGACAACGGTGGGCCTCCTCTGGGTGCGGCTCACCACTATGGGGGTCGCCGCACACAAAGGTAAGTCTTGACTTGCCGTCAGCGCCGCGCCTCCGTCACCCTTCGAGGACGTCCGGCGTGCGCAGCAGGCGCAGGAACGCCCGGACGCCCGCGATGATCTCCTTGTTGTCGGTCAGCCGGTCGACCGTGGCCTCGAACTCCCGCCCCAGCGCGGTGAGTCGGCGGTCGGTGTCCTCGGCGCGCTGGTACGTCGTCATGGTCAGCGCGTCGACCGTGCGGCGGAGTTCGGCGAGGGACCTGTACTGTTCCTCGGCCTTCTCCTCCAGGACCTTGTGCGCGGTATCGAGGCGGGCGAGGCGGGCGCGGAGGTCCACGACGTCGTCGCGGGGGTGGGTGACCTCTCTGAGCAGGGTGCGCAGGCGGCGCCTGAGCTGGCCGAAGTAGGCGCCGGCCGGGCGGAAGAGGGTGCTGAGCAGGAAGAACCCCGCGAACCAGTAGCCGGTGAGGCCGCCGGTCGCCCAGGTGACCGCGAGGACGACCGCCGCCGTCAGGAGGTGACCGGCGAGGGCCGCGCGGAGCATCGTGCGGGCGATGCGGGTGGCTTCGGTGTCCCTCGCCGGGGGGACGTCGATGCCCTTGTCCCGGCTGACGGCGATCTCGGCGAGGACCGTGTGGGCGCGGAAGTACAGGTTCCAGGGGAGGGTCAGCAGGAGCGTCAGCCACAGGAGGCTCAGGACGCCTGCGCCGATGGTGAAGACGGTCTCGCTGGAGGCGCCTGTCGTGGAGGCGAACACGAGTGCCGCGACCGCTACGGCGACCGCCGCCAGGCCGCCCAGGAATCTGCCCATGCCTTCGCTCTCCCCCGCTCGTGCCGTTCTGCGTCCATCGTCGCCGGTGGGGGGTGAGGTGGCATGAGTAGGCGTACTCACGTCGTGGGTCGGGGAACGTCAGTGGCAGCAGCCGTTCCCCTCCTGCGCCCCCACCGGCCCCGCCCCGGGACGGGTCCACTGCGGGACGGCGCGGCCCGTCGGGCCCCACGTCGGGTTGCCGTCCGCGTCCGTGCTCCAGAACCAGCACGCGTCGCGGCCCTCGGGCCGGCCTTCGGGGGTGTCCTCCCAGGCCTCGCGCCGGCCGTAAGGCGTCATGTCGAGGAGGCCGAGAGCGGCGTTGACGCGTTCGTTGCCCCGCCCGGTCGTGCAGTACGTCATGTACACGCGGTCGCCGTCGCGCAGGAAGCAGGTGAGACGGCCCATGTCGATGACGGGTGCCGCGTCGATGCCGTGCACCGAGTACCAGGGCTCGGTGTAGCCCATGAAGTCCACGTAGGGGGCGACCTCCTCCCAGCGCCCTTCGGTCAGGACGGCGTAGGAGACGCCGCGCGCCGTGAGGTAGACGGCGGCGTCCTGGAGGTGCCAGGCGGTGGTGGTGCAGCCCGGGCACTGGTCCTGGTGCGGGGCGCCGTCGTGCCACATGTGCTGGTAGACGCAGAGTTCGTCGCGGCCCTGGAACAGGTCGAGGAACGGGACCGGGCCGTCCGCCCCGACGACCTCGGTCTTCGCGTCGAACTCCACCATCGGGAGACGTCGGCGGGCCGCCGCGATCGCGTCACCCTCGCGGGTGTGCGCCTTCTCGCGGATCAGCAGTTCGTCCCGGGCGGTCTGCCAGGTGGCGAGGTCGACGACGGGCGGGCGTCCGGTGGGCTGCTGCATGGGGTCCTCCATGAGGTGAGTGCGGTCACCTGAAGAGACTCCCGCCCCGGCCCAAACTCATCGGGCGCGGGTGAGAAGACGGCGACGGGTGCCGAGTTACGGTCGGACCGTCCCCCTCTCCTCAGGAGTACTCCCCTTGCCCTTCCTCGAACGGCATCAAGTCGCCCTCTACGTAGCCGCCTTGGCCCTCGGCGGTGTCCTCGGGGTGACGGCCCCCGGTGCGGGGCCCGTCCTGGAGCACGCGATCAGCCCCGCGCTGGCGGCCCTGTTGTACGTGACGTTCCTCCAGGTACCGGCCGTCGAACTGGTCCGTTCACTGCGGGCGGGGCGTTTCCTCGGAGCGGCACTCGTCGTCAACTTCGTCGTCGTCCCGCTCGTCGTCGCCGCGCTGTCCGGGTTCCTGCCCGCCGACCGGGCCGTGCGGCTCGGAGTACTGCTGGTGCTGCTCGCGCCGTGCGTGGACTACGTCATCGTCTTCAGCACCCTCGCGGGCGGCAGCGGTGAACGGCTCCTCGCCGCGACGCCGTTGCTCCTTCTCGCGCAGATGGTGCTGCTGCCGGGGTACCTGTTCCTGTTCCTCGGCCCCGATCTCGCGAAGGTCGTCGACACCGGGCCCTTCGTGGAGGCGTTCCTCGTCCTGATCGTCGTCCCCCTGACCCTCGCGTGGCTCACACAGGCATGGGCGAGCCGGCGCGTCTCGGACGCCGTAGGGGTAGCCATGGTTCCCCTCATGGTCGTCACCCTCCTGACCGTCGTCGCCTCCCAGATCCCCAAGCTCGACAGCACCGACCGGCTGAACGATGTCCTCCGCGTCGTACCGCTCTACACGGCGTTCCTCATCGTCATGCCGTTCGCCGCCCTCGCCGTCGTCCGCCTCTTCCACCTCGGCACCCGCGACGGCCGAGCCATCATCTTCACCGCCGCCACCCGCAACTCCCTGGTCGTCCTCCCCCTGGCCCTGTCCCTCCCCGATCCCTTCGCGGTGGCCGGTGTGGTCGTCGTGACGCAGACGCTGGTGGAGGTGGTTGGGATGGTGGTGTATGTGCGGGTGGTGCCCTGGCTGCTGCGTTAGGCGGTGCGGACGGCTGGTTCGAGCAGGGCCAGGGTGCGCTCGCCTGCATCGAGTGCGACGCGGACACCGACCGGCATCGGCAGGTTCGGACCGGCGTGGCCGAACTCGACGCCGCCGAGGACTGGGATATCGCGGTCACCGAGGGCGTCGAGGACGATCTCGGCGAGGGTGGGGGCGGAGTCGGAGGTGCCGAGTCCCTCGATGCCGTCCGGGATGCCGACGACCATGCCCGCGATCCGGTCGAGAACGCCGGAGTGCCGCAGCACCTGGAGGTAACTCCACACGTGCGCCGCCTGTCCGCCCGCCTCCTCCCAGAACAGCACCGCCCCGTCGAACCGTTCGAGCGGCACCGCGTACGGTGTCGCCTGCACGAGCGCGATGCGGTTGATCACCCCGCCGATCAGCGGACCCTCGGCCCGGCCGGCCCGCCAGCACTCCCACGACGGCGTGACCGGCAGCGCACCGATCGCGTCATCGCTGGTCAGCAGGGTCGAGTAGAGCTTCTCCAGCAGGGCTCGCCGCGCGGCCGGCGTGTTGTGCCACTTCCCGCCGAGCCCGGGGGTCGCCACGTCGGCGTGGAACCCGATCAACCCGGTCCGCGCGTGCAGCACGAGATGCAGCAACGAGATGTCGCTGTACCCGAGGATGGGCTTCGGGTCCGCGGCGACCGCCTCGAAGTCGATCAGGTCTAGGTACCCGAACACGTTCTGTCCACCGTCGTGCGCGACGATCGCCCGCACCTCGGGGTCCCGCAGCAACGCGTTGAACTCCCCCGCGATCTCGCCCGGCGTCGCCGCGCCCCACCATCTCCGCCGCCCCGCCTCCAGCAGCGGAGCCCGCCGGACCCGGAACCCCATCCCCTCCAGCACCGCCACGGCCCGCCCCACATCCGGCTCGTCCTCGGCATGCAACGGCCCGGACAACGCCGCGACGACAACGAGATCCCCGGGCACCAGAGCACGAGGACGCAGCAGCACAGTTCCAGTCACCACCGCAGTATCCCGACACGCTCCCCCGGCCCACCACGCGATTACGCCCTCACCGCCCACAACAGCAGCCCGAGACAACTGAACCCCGCACCCAGCACACAGACGGCCTCCCAGCCCGCCACGGCATAGAGGAAGGGCCCCGAGAGGGCGCCGACGGCACTGCCGATCGAGTAAAAGATCATGTAACCGCCGATCACCCGGCTGCCCGCCTCGGGGTGCGACGCGTGGATGAGGGTCTGGTTGGTGACATGCACCGCCTGGACGGCGAGATCCAGCAGAACCACACCGGCTACCAGAGCCCACAGCGACCGCTCGGTGAACGCCAACGGCAGCCAGGAGACGGTGAGCAGCACCAGGGCGACACCGGTCGTCCGCCGATGGAACCCCCGGTCGTTGAGCCGCCCCGCCACACCGGCAGCGAGCGCGCCCACGACCCCGACGAGCCCCAACGCACCGACCGCGCTGTGCGGGAGCGAGCTGAGCGGCAGGGCGACACCGCTCCACAGCGCGCTGAAGGCGGCGAAGATCAGCAGCCCGTACAACGCCCGAACCCGCAGCAGCCGTTCACGCGCGAACAGCACGACCGTGGACCGCAGCAGTTCCCCGTACCCGAGGCCCGGAACCTCACCGCCGACCGGCAGCACCCGGTACAGCACCACGGCGAGCACGGCGGCCCCGACCGCCGAGACCACATAGACGGAACGCCACCCCGCCAGGTCCGCCATGACCCCGGACACCGTACGCGCGAGCAGAATCCCGACGACCACCCCACTGGTGACCAGCCCGACGACACGCCCGCGCTCGTCCGGGGGCGCCAACGCCGCCGCGAAGGCGACCAGCGTCTGCGTCACGACGGCGAGCAGCCCTGTCGCGGCCATCCCCACGAGCAGCACCAGAGCCGTCGGCGCTGCGGCCACCACTGCCAACGCGACGACGAGCAGGGACAGTTGACCGACGACGAGCCGCCTCCGGTCGACCACGTCCCCCAGGGGCACGAGGAAGAACAGCCCCAGCCCGTACCCGACCTGCGTGAGGGTCACCACGCTCCCGACCAGCCCAGGGCTCATGTCGAGGTCGTGGCCGATGGTCACCAGAAGCGGTTGCGCGAAGTAGACGTTGGCGACCGAGACACCGCAGGCGACGGCGAACAGCAGGACGACGGAGCGGGACAGCGCCGAGGCCCGCCCCTCTGCGACCCGTGACATGACTCCCCCTGAGATCTGGTTTCATCTTGCAACCGCGATGACCGTAACCGCCGCTGGTAGCATGTTGCAACCATCCTGGAGAGTGAGGGACGACATGGTCACCAGAACCCGCTTCGACGACAGTGACTGCCCCGTCGCCCGTTCCGTCGACGCCATCGGCGACTGGTGGTCCCTGCTGATCGTGCGTGACGCCTTCGACGGCAGTCGGCGGTTCGGGGAGTTCCAGCGAGGGCTCGGAGTCGCGAAGAACATCCTCTCCGCGCGGCTGCGTGCTCTGGTCGACGGCGGGGTGCTCGAAACCGTGCCGGCGTCGGACGGGAGTGCCTACCGGGAGTACGTGCTCACCGAGAAGGGGGAAGCGCTCTTTCCGGTGATCGTGGCTCTGCGTCAGTGGGGCGAGCAGCACTTCTTCTCGCCCGGTGAGCCTCACTCGGAGTTGCTCGACCGGCGTCAGGAGCGGGCTTTGCGGCCGTTGGAGGTTCGGGCTGCGGACGGGCGCCGGGTGGGGCCGCGGGAGACGGTCGTCCGTAAAGTCCTCTGAACCGCCGGGCCGTCGTAGAGGCCCGGCGGGGTGTGGGGGTCAGAGGCGGCCGGTGACTTTCAGGGGGGTGATGCGGACGATGATGCGGGCGCCGTCGTTTTTGGAGGCGGGGTTGAAGGTGGCGTAGGGCTGGCCCGTGTATTTCAGGGAGAGTTCGTCCGGGAGGGTGTTGGTGGGGTCGGGGGTGAGGGTGGTGGTGCCCTGGATCTCGGCGTAGGTGTACGGGTTGTCCGGGGGGTTGATCATGACGGTGATGCGGGGGTCCCGGGCCAGGTTCTTGCCCTGGCTGCGGTCCACGGTCGTCGAGAAGAGCAGGTCGTCGCCGTCGCGTTTGATCCAGACGACCGTCAGGTGCGGTTTTCCGTCGGCCGCGAGAGTCGCCACGGTCGCGAAGACCTTCGAGTCGTCGAGGTGTTTCTTCAGGACGTCGGAGAGCTCGGCAGGCATGAGGGGAGTCCTTTGCTGTCGGAGGTACTCGGACTCGTCAACGCGAGGCTGGGCCGAGGTATGCCTTGCCCGCTCACTCGTGATCGCGCGGGTACGGGGACGTCGAGTCGGGGGGTTCGGGGGTGAGCCAGGATCTGATGCGTTCGGAGCGGGTGCGGATCTCGGGGAGGGCGTTCTGGGGGTCGTTGCCGATGCGCTCTTGGACCGCGGTGCTTTCGGCGAGCGAGCGGAGGGCGTCGGAGTGGCGTCCGAGGGTGCCGTACAGCACGGCGAGGTTGTTGAGGGCGACGGCGTGGTCCGTCGAGACGCTTCGTTCCAGTTCGCGGTAGGTGGCCCTGGCCCTCAGGAGGACGTCCAGGGCTTCTTCCCTCCGGCCCAGTTCGCTCAGCCGGCCGGCGAGGGTGGTGAGCGCTCGGGCCAAGTCCTCGTCGGAGCCGAAGTCGACGGCTCGTTCGGCCGCCGCGAGGGCCTCTTCGCGGCGGCCGGTCACCGCGAGGCGGTGGGACAGGTTGTTCAGGATCATCGACAGGCCGGGGGCGTAGTCCAGTTGCGTCGTCGACTCGTACAGCCCGGCCGCTTCGGTGACGGCTGCGAGGCTCTCCTCGACGCGGCCCGCCTCCCCGAGCCGCACGGACAGGTTGTTGAGGGCCGCGCCCAGACCGAGGGTGCGCTCCTGAGGGACTGCCGCCAGCAACACCCGGTAGGTGTCCACGGCTTGCTCGGCACGCCTCAGGGACTCCTCGTGCCGGCCCAGGAACGCCAGGTGGTTGGAGAACGTCATCAGGCGTCCGGCGAGAGCCGGTCCGTAGGTCCTCGGATCCTGGGAGAGCAACGACTCCAGCCGCTGGATGTCGTCGGAGAGGTGGTCGAGGAATTCATCGGCCTCACGAGCGTTCCGCCGTTGCTCGAACGCGGCCGTGAACGCGTCCATCAGGTCCCGGGCCGTCGGTCTGCTGAGAGGCTGGGGTGCCAGACAGCCGCGGAGGGTCGCGAGGAGGGACGAGGCGATCCGCGGGATGCCATCGAGCAGAGCCAGGAGCAGGGCTCCGGCGGCGTACACATCGCTCTCGGGAGTGAGCGCGGGACCACTGGCCCCCGCTTCGACGTAGGTGTCGCTGAGTGGCAGAAGGTCACGGCGCGGTGTGCCGATCCCGTCCACCGTCGCGGTCATCCAGCCGATCAGCCGGACGCTTCCGTCCGCCACGAGAACCGTCCCCGGCGAGAGGGAGCCGTGCACGAGACGGCGTGCGTGGACATCGAAGAGTGCCCAGGACAGACTCAAGCCGAGCTGGAGGAAGACGCGTTCGGGGATCGCGCCACGGTAACTGTCACTGAATTCACCGAGGTTGGGGGCAAGCGCACCCCCGTCCTTGACCAACTCCGCGGCGACCCACGGCAGTCCACCGTCCACGTCGGCCTGCATGTCGACCAGTGCGGGAGCGTACCCGCCGCCCAGCCTGCGCAGGCACTCCGCTTCCGCGTAGACCAGTTCACGCGCGGCCATCGGATCGTCCAGGTAGAGGGCGACAGGTGAGTGGACCGTGACGAGACGGCCGTCCGGCCCCTGCGCCAGGTACATCGAGGTGTACGGTCTGCCTCGCTCGCTGCGCCACAACAGCCGGAATCCGCCCAGGCGTTGCGGATCCTCGGACGACAGCGCGCCCCATCCCTCCGGAGCGACTTCCTCCTCCACCCCCACCCCGAGCCGCCCCAGCAACCGCTCCCGCAACCACCCGAACGACCGCCCCGTATCCTCGACGACCGCCGTCCCGTCCGGATGCCCCACCCACGCGGGAAACACCGGCGCCCGCCCCACAGCAGCCTCGATCTCCCGGCTCACCGCCTCGGTCGTCCGCAGC
>DATCQX010000657.1:0-14370 GCA_036569285.1 Streptomyces sp. | reverse complement strand
GGGCAAGGCGGTCCTCAAGGAGGCGGCCACCTCGATCCTGCCCCGGGAGATCGTCTACCGGCCCAAGGGCCTGTTCAGCGCCCCGCTGCGGGCCTGGATGAGCCGGGACCTGGCACCGCTGGTGCGCGAGGTGGTCAACGACGGCGAGCTCGTCCGCTCCGGGTTCCTGCGCCGCGACGCGCTGGCGCGGATGGTCGCCGAGGACGCCGCCGGGCAGCAGGACTTCTCCAAGCATCTGTGGCACGTGCTGACCCTGGAGCACTGGTACCGCGCCGCGACCGGCCAGAGCTCCCCCACGACTCGCTAGAGAACAGGACAGCTTCGGGTGAAACAGGTTGTGCAGAACTACAAGAGCGGCGAACTGGCCCTGCTCGACGTGCCGGTGCCCGGCTGCAAGCCCGGCGGGGTGCTGGTCCGCAGCGCGTACTCGCTGATCTCCACCGGCACCGAGCTGATGAAGGTGTCCGAGGCGGGCATGTCGATGCTGGGCAAGGCCAGGTCGCGGCCGGACCAGGTCGCGAAGGTCGTGCAGAGCGTCGCCGTGAACGGGGTGCCCGCGACCTACCGCAAGGTGATGGGAAAACTGGACTCCTACACACCGCTGGGCTATTCGCTGTGCGGGGTCGTCGAGCAGGTCGGCGCGGGAGTGGACGACGTGAAGACCGGCGACCTCGTGGCGTGTGCGGGCAACGAGCACGCGCTGCACGCCGAGCTGAACTGGGTGCCGAAGAACCTCTACGCGCCGGTCCCCGATGGACTCGCCCCGCAGCACGCGGCGTTCGGGACCGTCGGCGCCATCGCGATGCAGGGCGTGCGCAGGGGCGAGCCGCAGCTCGGTGACACGGCCCTCGTGATCGGCCTCGGCCTGATCGGTCAGCTGGTGGTGCAGCTCCTGGCCGCGTCTGGGGTGACCGTGATCGGCGTCGACCCGGACCCGGCGCGCTGTGAACTCGCCGGACGGCACGGCGCGGCGGCCTGCGGCGACCCCGCGTCGGCGGCGGTGGAGTCGGCCGTCGCCGAACTCACCGGCGGGCACGGTGTGGACCAGGTGTATCTGGCGGCCGGCGGCTCCACCAATCAGCCGGTGGAGCTGGCGGCGCGGCTGTGCCGGGACCGGGGGCGGGTCGTCGACATCGGGAAGTGCCGTCTGGACCTGCCGTGGAACGCGTACTACGAGAAGGAGCTGGACGTCCGCTTCTCCCGCAGCTACGGGCCGGGCCGCTACGACCCGGAGTACGAGCTGGAGGGGCGGGACTATCCGATCGGGTACGTCCGCTGGACCGAGCGCCGCAACCTGGCCTGTTTCCTCGACCTCGCCGCGCGCGGCCGGGTCGATGTGGCGCCGCTGATCTCGCACACCGCCGACTTCGCGGACGCCGTCGAGACGTACCAGGGCCTGAAGGACGGCGCGTTGAAGGCCGTCGCCGTCCTGTTCCGCTACCCCGGGCACGCGCCGGAGACTCGGCCGGAGACGGTCGCCGTGCCCTCGGTGGAGGTGAGGCAGACGGCGCGGCCCGTGCGGGCGTCGCTGCGGGTGGCGTTCGTCGGGGCGGGGAACTACGCGTCGTCGATGCTGCTGCCGCACCTGGTCGAGCGCGACGGCGTGGACCTGGCGGCCGTCGTCACCACGACCGCGCTGTCCGGCGCGAACGCGCAGCGCACGTTCGGTTTCGCCCGCGCGACCACCGACCTCGACGCGGTCCTCGGGGACACGTCGATCGACGCGGTGTTCGTCGTCACCCGGCACAGCTCGCACGCGGCGCTGACCCGCAGGGCGCTGCTGGCGGGCAAGGCGGTGTTCGTGGAGAAGCCTCTCGCGCTCACCGAGGAGGAGCTGTCCGGGGTGCTCGCGGCGGTCGAGGAGTCCGGGAACGACCGGCTCCAGGTCGGTTTCAACCGCCGGTTCGCGCCGCTGCTGCGGGAGGCGAAGGAGCGGTTCGGCGCCCGCAGCGGCCCGGCGAGTCTGCGGTATCTGGTGAACGCGGGGCGGCTGGACCACGGGAGCTGGTATCTGCGGCAGGACACCGAGGGGTCGCGGTTCGCCGGGGAGGGCGGGCATTTCATCGACACGGCGAGCTGGCTCCTCGACGCCGACCCGGTCTCCGTGTACTCGGTCGCGGCGCCCGGCGGGGAGGACCTCCAGGTGGTGCTGCGCTACCCGGACGGGTCCACGGCCACGATCAGCTACGTCACGAGCGGCCCCTCCGGCTTCCCGAAAGAGACGCTGGACCTGCTCGCGGACGGCCGCGCCCTGCGCCTCGACGACTTCGTGCGGGCCTCCGTGCACAGCCCCAGGCGGTGGGTGAGCTCCCGGCTGCCCAAGGCCCGGGACAAGGGGCAGAACGCGCAGCTCGCCGCGTTCGTGCGGGCCGTGCGGACCGGCGGGCCGATGCCGGTGCCGCTGGAGTCCCTGGCGGCGACCACGGCGGCCACCCTCGCCGTGCCCGTCGGGCTGGCGTCGGGGGCGCCGGTGCGGCTCGCGGGGGTGCGATGACCCTGGACGCGCGCTGGTACCTGCGGCGGCTGTCGCGGATGGGACCGGCGGAGATCGGCGGACGGGCGGCGGACGCCGCGCGCAGACGGCGCTGGCGGTCCGCGCGGCCCGTGTGCCCCGACGTGGCGGGCGCCCGGTTCACGGCGACGCTCCCGGAAGGGACGCTCGCCGAGGCGGCGCCGGACGCCGTGAAGCGGCTCGTCGCGGAGGCGGACCGGCTGATGGCGGGGCACGCCGAGTACTTCGGCGTCGTCCGCGACGACCTCACCGACCCCGACTGGTGGTTCGACCCGAAGACCGGGCGCCGCGCCCCCTGGGGGTACGCGTTCGACGTGCCGTACCGCGACGAGGACACGGTCGGGGACATCAAACAGATCTGGGAGCTGTCCCGGCACCAGTACCTGACCGTGCTGGCCGCCGCCTACGCGGTCACCGGGGACGAGCGGTACGCCGAGCGGGTCGCGGAGCATCTGCGGTCGTGGTGGTCGGCCAACGCGCCACTGCGCGGCGTGCATTGGACGAGCGGGATCGAGCTGGGGATCCGGCTGCTGTCGTGGGTGTGGGTGCGCCGCCTGCTGGACGGCTGGCCGGGGGCGGGGGCGCTGTTCGAGGGCAACCCGGTGGCGGTGCGGCAGATCTGGCACCACCAGCGCTGGCTGGCCGCGTTCCCGAGCCGGGGCTCGTCCGCCAACAACCACGTCGTCGCGGAGGCCGCCGGGCAGTTCGCGGCGTCCTGCGCCTTCGACTGGTTCCCGGCGTCGGCGCGCTGGCGGGCGGATGCCCTGCGCTCGCTTGACCGGCATCTGCGCGCCAACACCTTCCTCTCCGGCCTCAACCGAGAGCTGGCCTCCGAGTACCACGGTCTGGTCCTGGAGCTGGGCCTCGCCGCCCTGGCCGAGGCCGACGCGGCCGGGATTCCGGTGCCCGCGTCGACGCGGCTGGTCCTGCTGCGCATGACCGACGCCCTCGCCGCCGTCGTCGACACCAGGCTGCGGCCACCTCGGCAGGGGGACGCGGACGACGGGTACGGGCTCGTCGTGGACGGCGCGGGCACGGACCGCTGGGCGTCGCTGCTGGCCACGGGGGACGCGGTGTTCGGGCGCCTCGACTGGTGGCCGCAGGTCACCGGGACCGACGTCCGCACCCCGCTGCTGGCCGCGTTCATCACGCCGTACGCGCGCGCCGACCGTCCGGCGAGGCGGCCCGCGCACTTCGCGGACGCGGGGCTGACCGTCCTGCGGGGGCCGGGTGGGATCTGGTGCCGGTGCGACGGCGGGCCGCACGGGTTCCTGTCGATCGCCGCGCACGCGCACGCGGACGCCCTGTCGGTGGAGGTCCGCCACGACGGGGTGGACGTGCTCGCCGACCCGGGAACGTACTGCTACCACGGTCAGCCCGTGTGGCGCCGGTACTTCCGCTCCACTCTCGGCCACAACACGCTCGAACTCGACGGCACCGACCAGTCCGTCTCCAGCGGCCCGTTCCTGTGGACCCGGCACGCTCAGACGCGTGTCCTGGAGGCCGGTGAGGACCGCTGGTGCGCCGAGCACGACGGCTACCGGCCGTCGGCGCACCGGCGTCACGTGTCCCTCGACGGCGCCGAGTTGAGGATCGTCGACACCGTGCGCGGGCCGCGCCGGGCCGTGCGGCTGGCCTTCCATCTGGGGCCCTCGGTCTCGGCGGAGCTGGACGGCGGCCGGGCGCGGCTGAGCTGGCAGCGGGACGGGCAGGACCGGTCGGCGGTGCTGGAGCTGCCGCAGGGGCTGAGCTGGCGGGCGCACCGGGGGGAGAGCGATCCGCCGCTCGGCTGGTACTCCCCCGGCTTCGGGCGCAAGGTGCCCGCGACCACGCTCGTCGGCACCGGATTCGCCGACGGTGTGCGGGAGTTCACGACCGTGCTCGGGTTCCAGGGCTGAGGGGGGACGACGCATGAAGTGGCGGCACTGGACCGCACCGCCGGCGCTGGCTCTGCTGCTGGCGGTGGCCGGCTGTGACAGCGGTACGTCGAGCGTGCGGCCCGTGCCGTCCACCAGCGCCGCCGCGCCCGCCACACCGGTGGCCCGGGTGTGCGACAAGCCCTCGGGCGGACCGGAGTCCGCGCCGAAGGGTGCCGTGACGGTCGATCCGGGGGTGCCCGGCGACCTCGCCGCGAAGACGAAGAGCAGTCCCCCGCACACCACGTTCTGGCTCCGGCCCGGCCGGCACACCCTCGAAGCGGACCGGTACGCCCAGGTCGTCCCGAAGGACGGGGACGTCTACATCGGGGCGCCCGGCGCGGTGCTGGACGGCCGCAAGACCAACCAGTACGCGTTCGGCGGCCCCGCGCGCGGCGTCACCCTGCGGTCCCTGACCGTGCAGGGGTTCGTCGCGCCGCACGACGAGGGCGTCGTCAACCACGACTCGGCGGACGGGTGGGTCGTCGAGCACATGACGATCCAGAACAACACCGGGGCCGGGCTCATGGCGGGGGCCCGGCAGCAGGTGCGCGCCAACTGCCTGCGCGCGAACGGGCAGTACGGCATGAACGCGTACAAGAGCGAGGGCCGGGTCACCGGGCTCGTCGTCGAGGGCAACGAGATCACCGGGAACAACACGGGTGACTGGGAGCGCAAGCGCGAGGGCTGCGGGTGCACGGGGGGTGTGAAGTTCTGGGCGGTCGACGGGGCCGACGTGCGCGGGAACTGGGTGCACGACAACCGGGGCACCGGGCTGTGGGCGGACACCAACAACAACGACTTCCTGATCGAGGACAACGTCATCGAGTCCAACGACGGTGCCGCCCTCATCTACGAGACCAGCTACAACGCGGTGATCCGCAAGAACACGATCCGCCGGAACAACTGGGTCGAGGGCCGCCGGTACGCGGACCGGGGCGACACCT
The DNA here is from genome assembly GCA_036569285.1 of Streptomyces sp. Classification (GTDB taxonomy): domain Bacteria; phylum Actinomycetota; class Actinomycetes; order Streptomycetales; family Streptomycetaceae; genus Streptomyces. Next base: position 8,995 of record DATCQX010000657.1, on the reverse strand, counting down.
TCCCGCTCGCCACCGTCTACATCTCCGAGTCGGGCGGCGAACCGCGCGTCAAGGCCCGTACGGGCAAGCTGGAGATCTACCGCAACACCCTGGAGGACAACTGGTCCGGCATCACCCTGTGGGAGAACGCCGACCGGTTCTGCAACAGCCCCGCCAACACGTCCTCCGGCGACTGCACGCTCCTCGCGAAGAACACCGCCCGCTGCACGCGCCCGGCGATCGCGAAGGCCCCGCTGTACGACGACTGCCGGTGGAAGACACAGCGCGTGGACATCCACGACAACCGCTTCTTCCTCGACAAGGCGGTCGTCGGCTGCACGGAGAAGTGCGACCGCATGGCCGTCCTCGCCAACTACGGCACCTACCCGGACTGGTCGCCGTACATGGGCGACAAGGTGGCGCAGGCGATCACGCGCACACAGGGCAACCGGTGGCACGACAACCTGTACGTCGGCCCGTGGGTGTTCGTCGTCCACGACCCGAGCCGGGTGCTCGACGCCACGCAGTGGGAGGCGGCGCCCTACCAGCAGGACAGCGGCAGCACCTTCCGCACGCAGGGGGGTGGGTGAGGTGGAGCGCTCACCGAAGCTCGTCGGGACGGTGTGGGGGCTGCTCATCCTCAACACGCTGGGGTCCGCCGGGGCGAAGACGATCGTGCCGTTGCCCCGGTCGCTCATCCAGATGGCCACCATGAGCGCGCTGGTCGCCGCGTTCGCGCTGGCCCTGCTGCTCAACCTGCGGCTGCGGCTGCGGCCCAGCGCCTATCTGCTCCTGCTGACGCTGCTGCTGGTGCCGAGCGTGCTGTCCAGCGCGCACCTGGAGTCGGGGTTCGGGGCGCTGTTCCGGTGCGCCCGGCTCGCCCTGTTCGTCGGGACGCTGTGGCTGCTGAGCCGCTGGTGGAACGGTGACGAGACGTTCGTCCGGCATCACATCCGGATGTACTTCGCGGTGCTGGCGTCGGTGGCCGTCGGTCTGGTCGTCTCGCCGGGCGCCGCGCTGCCCGACCTGTACGGCGGGCGGCTGGTCGGCGCGCTGTGGCCGCTGACGCCGCCGCAGATCGGGCAGTACGCGGCGGTGATCATCGGCCTTTCGGTGCTGCTCCTGCTGGGCCGGCGCACCGACCGGGCGAGCGCGGCGCTGGTCGTGGTGCCATCGCTGGTCCTGCTGGCGCTGACGCACACCCGGACGGCGACGCTGGGGCTGCTGGCCGGGCTGGTGCTGGCGATCGGCTCGCTGGTGCTGACCAGCGCCGCCGCGCGCCGGTTCTTCTCCTGGGCGGTGCTGTGCGTGATCTTCACGGCGGTGGCGCTCGGCCCGTTCGTGCAGGCGTGGTTCCTGCGCGGGCAGAGCCAGGAGAACTTCTCCAGCCTCACCGGGCGGGCGAAGGTGTGGAACGCGCTCCTCGACGCGCCCCGCACGCCCTCGGAGTACCTGTTCGGGGTGGGCCTCGGCGACAAGTCGTTCGGCGGGCTGCCCATCGACAACAGCTGGCTGGCCGTCTTCAACGAGCAGGGCATGGCCGGGGTCGTCCTGGTGGCGGCGTTCATGGTCGTCCTCGGCGGGGTCGCGCTGCTGCGTCCGCCGTCGCTGGAGCGGGCTTGCGCGATCTTCCTCGTCAGCTACTGCGCGATCGCGTCGTACACGGAGGCCGGTCTCGGGGACGCCTCGCCGTATCTGCTGCACCTGGCGGTGGCCGCCTCGCTGCTGGCGGTGCCGGCCGTCCCGGCGCCCGATGTCCCTCGATCCCGCTCGGAGGTGATCTGACCGTGCACGTCCTCGTGGTGCACAACCGTTACGGCTCCGCGCAGCCGAGCGGCGAGAACAAGGTCGTCGACCAGGAGGTGGCCCTGCTGCGCGGGGCCGGGCACCGGGTCGGGGTGTTCGAGCGGCGCAGCGACGACATCGGCTCCCGGTCCCTGGTGGGGAAGGCCGCGCTGCCGCTGCTGGTGCCGTGGAACCCGAAGGTGCGCGCGGAGCTGGCGGAGCGGCTGCGGGCGGAGCGGCCCGACGTGGTGCACGTGCACAACGTGTTCCCGCTGCTGTCCCCGGCGGTCCTCGCGGCCTGCGCCGACGCGGGGGTGCCCGCTGTGGCGACGCTGCACAACTACACGCAGGTCTGCCCGCCGGGCACGCTCCAGCGGGACGGGAAGCCGTGCCGCGAGTGCGTGGGCGGCAGCGCCCTGCCCGCCGTGCGGCACGGCTGCTACCGGGGCTCGCGCCTCGCGACGGTGCCGCTCGCGGTGAGCCTGTCGGTGAACCGGCGCCGGTGGTGGTCGGGGGTGGAGCGGTTCTTCTGCATCTCCGGCGCGCAGCGCGACGTCCTCGTGGCGGCGGGCCTGCCGTCCGAACGGCTCGCGGTGAAGCACAACTTCGTGCCGGACCCGGCCGAGCGGCGGACCGGCCCCGGTGAGCACCTCCTCTTCCTCGGCCGTCTCGCGGAGGCGAAGGGGGTGCGGCTGCTGATGGCCGCGTGGGACAAGGTGGCGGCCGGCGGTGGAGTGGGCGTGCCGCTGGTCGTCGCGGGGTCGGGGCCGCTGGAGCGGGAGGTGAGGGCGTGGGCGGCGGGCCGAAGCGACGTCCGGTACGTCGGCCTGTACGACCCGGCGCGCTGCCGGGAGGCCCTCGCGCGGGCGGTCGCCGTGGTGGCGCCGTCGACGTGGCTGGAGGCGTTCGGGCTGGTCGTCGTCGAGGCGATGGCCGCCGGGGTGCCTGCCGTCGCCGCAGGTCACGGGGCCTTCGTCGAACTCGTCGAGGACGGGGTGACCGGTCTGCTGCACCGGCCGGGCGACCCCGCCTCGCTGGCGGACCGCCTGCGCCGGATCACCGCCCAGCCCGGCATGGGTGAGGCGGCCCGGCGCCGGTACGAGCAGGGCTTCAGTCCGGCTGTCGGGCTGGAGCGCCTGGTGGAGGGGTACCGGTCCGCGATCGCGGGCCGGAACGGACGAGTGGGGGGAACCACTTGATGACACGCTGCCGGCTCTGCGGCTCGGAGGCGCTCGCGAGCGTCGTCGACCTCGGGGCGACACCGCCGTGCGAGAGCTTCCTCGCGGCGGACCAGCTCGACCTGCCGGAACCGGCGTACCCGCTGCACCTGCGGGTGTGCACGGAGTGCTGGCTCGCCCAGATCCCGCCGCTGATCACACCGGAGGAGACGTTCACGCAGTACGCGTACTTCTCGTCCTACTCGACGTCGTGGGTGGAGCACGCGCGCGCCTTCGTCACCGGGGCGGTGGAGCGGCTGGGTCTGGACTCCGACGCGTTCGTGGTGGAGGTCGCCAGCAATGACGGCTATCTGCTGAAGCACGTGGTGGACCGGGGGATCCGCTGCCTGGGCGTGGAGCCGTCGGTGAACGTCGGCGCCGCCGCGCGGGACGCGGGTGTGCCCACGCTCACCGCGTTCCTCGACCCGGAGACCGGGGCCGCCGTGCGCGCCGAGCACGGTCCGGCCGATCTGGTGGTCGCGAACAACGTGTACGCGCACATCCCGGACGTCGTCGGGTTCACGAAGGGGCTGCGGGCGCTCGTCGCGGACGACGGGTGGGTCTCCATCGAGGTGCAGCATCTGCTGACGCTGATCGAGGAGAACCAGTACGACACGATCTACCACGAGCACTTCCAGTACTACACGGTCGCCTCGGCGATGCGGGCGCTGGAGAGCGGCGGACTCACGCTGGTGGACGTCGAGTTGCTGCCGACGCACGGGGGGTCGATCCGGCTGTGGGCGCGGCCCTCGGGTGAACCGTCGTCACGCGTGTCGGACGTCCTCGCCCGCGAGAAGGCCGCCGGGCTCCAGGAGCTGTCCGGGTACACGGAGTTCTCCGCCCGGGTCGCCCAAGTGCGCCGGGATCTCCTGAAGTTCCTGATCGAGGCCGCCGAGCGCGGCGAGACGGTCGTCGGGTACGGCGCCCCGGGCAAGGGCAACACGCTCCTGAACCACTGCGGCATCCGCCCCGACCTGCTCGCGTACACGGTCGACCGAAACCCGTACAAGCACGGCCGGTTCACCCCCGGCACCCGTATCCCGATCCTGTCGCCCGACCGGATCGCCGCCGACGAGCCGGACTACGTGCTCGTCCTGCCGTGGAACCTGCGGGCCGAACTGGAGGAGCAGCTCTCCTTCGTGCACGAGTGGGGCGGCCGGCTGGTCTTCCCGATCCCGGAACTCACCATTGTCGAGGGGGAACAATGAAGGTCGTCCTGTTCTGCGGCGGTTACGGGATGCGGATGCGCAGCGGCGCCGCCGACGACGTCCCGAAGCCGATGGCGATGGTCGGTCCCCGGCCGCTGATCTGGCACGTGATGCGCTACTACGCGCACTTCGGGCACACGGAGTTCATCCTGTGCCTGGGCTACGGGGCGCACCACATCAAGGAGTTCTTCCTCAGCTACGAGGAGACGGCGTCCAACGACTTCGTTCTGCGCGACGGGAAGCCGCGGTTGCTGTCCACGGACATCTCGGACTGGACGATCACGTTCGTGCAGACCGGCGTCGAGTCCCCGATCGGGGAGCGGCTGCGCCGGGTGCGCCCGTATCTGGAGGGCGACGAGATGTTCCTCGCGAACTACGCCGACGTCCTCACGGACGCCCCGCTGCCGGAGATGATCGACAAGTTCGCGGCGCGGGACGCGGGCGCGTCGATGATGGTGGTGCCGCCGCAGTCGTCGTTCCACTGCGTGGACCTCGGGGACGACGGTCTCGTGGGCGGGATCACGGCGGTGAGCGAGCTGCCGCTGTGGGAGAACGGCGGCTACTTCGTGCTCCGTCAGGAGGTCTTCGACCACATCCCGCAGAACGGTGACCTGGTGGCCGACGGCTGTGCCGAACTCGCCAAGCGGGGGCGCCTGGTGGCGCACCAGCACCGGGGTTTCTGGAAGCCCACGGACACCGTGAAGGAACGGGCCGCGCTGGACGAGGCGTACGCGCGCGGCGAGCGCCCGTGGGCCCTGTGGGAGTCGGCGTGATCCGGCTCGGCGCGGGGCGCCTGGAGCGGGTCGTCGCGGTGGGCGCGCACTGCGACGACATCGCCATCGGCGCGGGCGGCACCCTGCTGACCCTGTGCCGCGCGCATCCCGGCGTCCAGGTGGACGCGCTGGTCCTGTCCGGCGCGGGCAGCGAACGCGAACAGGAGGAGCGGGCCGCGCTCGCCGCGTTCTGCCCGGGCGCCGACCTGCGGCTGACGGTGCGCAAGATGCCGGACGGCAGATTCCCCGCGCACTGGGACGAGGCGAAGGACGCCGTCGAGGAGCTGCGGGCGGCGACGGACCCGAATCTGGTGCTGGCCCCGCGCACGGACGACGCCCACCAGGACCACCGGGGTCTCGCGCGGCTCATGGCGACGGCGTTCCGCGACCACCTCGTCCTCGGCTACGAGATCGTCAAGTGGGACGGCGATCTCGGCCGCCCGTCGGTGTACCAGCCGCTGTCCCCGCAGGCGGCGGAGGACAAGGTGGGGCTGCTCCAGGAGCACTACGCCTCGCAGCGGCACCGGCCCTGGTACGACCGGGAGGCGTTCCTGGGGCTCGCCCGGATTCGCGGTATCGAATGCCACGCCCGTTACGCGGAGGCGTTCGCCGTCACCAAACTCACTCTCGACCTCGCTTGCGACCTGGGGGACTGACCGTTGCGTGTACTGCTGACCGGACATCAGGGCTACCTGGGGACCGTGATGGCCCCGGTCCTCACGGCCGCCGGGCACGAGGTCACCGGCCTCGACGCCGGCCTGTTCGCGGACTGCGTCCTCGGCCCGCGCCCCGCCGACCCGCCGGGCGTCCGCGTGGACCTGCGGGACGTGACGGCCGAGCACGTCGCCGGTGTGGACGCGGTGATCCACCTGGCCGCCCTCTCCAACGACCCGCTGGGCTCGCTGGCCCCCGATCTCACCTACGACATCAACCACCATGCCTCCGTGCACCTCGCCCGCCTCGCCCGCGACGCCGGGGTGAGCCGGTTCCTGTACGCGTCGACGTGCTCGGTGTACGGCGCCGCCGGGGGCGACGACCTGGTGGCGGAGGACGCCCCGCTGCGCCCGGTGACGCCGTACGCGGAGTCCAAGGTGCGGGTCGAGGACGACCTGCACACGCTCGCCGACGGCGACTTCAGCCCCGTCTACATGCGCAACGCGACCGCGTTCGGCTTCTCGCCCCGGCTGCGCGCCGACATCGTCCTCAACAACCTGGTGGGGCACGCGCTGCTGTCGGGTGAGGTGCTGGTGCTGTCGGACGGCACGCCGTGGCGTCCGCTGGTGCACGCCGCCGACATCGCGCGGGCGTTCACGGCCGCCCTGGAGGCACCCCGGGAGGCGGTGCACGACCGGGCGTTCAACATCGGCAGCGAGGTCAACAACGTGACCGTCGCGGAGATCGCCGGGCAGGTCGCGGAGGCCGTGCCGGGCGCCAAGGTGCGGATCACCGGCGAGAGCGGCGCCGATCCCCGGTCGTACCGGGTGGACTTCTCCCGGTTCCGGGAGGCGATCGCGGGGTTCGACTGCACGTGGACGGTGAAGCGGGGAGCGCTCGAACTCGCGGACGCGTACCGGGAGTTCGGGCTGACGCGGGAGGACTTCGAGGAGCGGTTCACCCGGCTGGCGGTGCTGCGCGCGGCGTCCGAGGCGGGCACGGTGGACGGCACCTTGCGGTGGCGCCGATGAGCGGCCTCGGCGAGGAGATGCACGCGCTGGTGGAGCGGCTGTACCCGCTGTGCCGGAGCATCACCGGGGACGGGGTGCGGGCCACCCTGGACATCGTCGGGGAGTACGTCCCGCTGACGGTCCACGAGGTACCGACCGGCACGCAGGTCCTGGACTGGACGGTGCCTCAGGAGTGGAACATCCGGGACGCGTACGTCGCGGACGCGGCCGGGAACAGGGTCGTCGACTTCGCCGAGTCGAGCCTGCACGTGCTCGGTTACAGCGTGCCGGTGTCCGCGACGATGCCGCTCGACGAGCTGCGCCCCCACCTGCACACCCTGCCGGACCACCCGTCCTGGGTGCCGTACCGCACCAGCTACTACCAGCCGACCTGGGGTTTCTGCCTGGCCCAGGAGACTCTGGACGCGCTTCCGGACGGCGACTACGAGGTGCGGATCGACTCGACGCTCGCCGACGGGCACCTCACGTACGCCGAGCACGTGATCCCGGGGCAGGTCGCGGACGAGGTCATCGTCTCCTGCCACGTCTGCCACCCGTCGCTGGCCAACGACAACCTCGCGGGCGTCGCGGTGGCGACCTTCCTCGCGCGCGCCCTGGCCGGGCAACGCCCCTACTACACCTACCGGTTCATCTACGCCCCCGGCACGATCGGGGCGATCACCTGGCTGGCCCGCAACGCGGAGCGCGTCGACCGTGTCAAGCACGGGCTGGTGCTGGCCTGCGCGGGCGACCGGGGCCACCTCACCTACAAACAGAGCCGGCGCGGAGACGCGGAGATCGACCGGGTGCTGCGGCACGTCCTCACGAACTCCCGACGCCCGCACCAGATCAAGGAGTTCACGCCGTACGGCTACGACGAGCGGCAGTACTGCTCCCCCGGGTTCGACCTCGGGGTGGGTTCGCTGAGCCGGACGCCGTACGCCGGGTACCCCGAGTACCACACGTCGGCGGACAACCCGGAGTTCGTCTCGCCGGAGGCGATGGAGGACACCCTCGCCGTCTGCCGGGAGGCGTTCGGCGTGCTGGACCGCGACCGGCGGTACGTGAACCTCAGCCCTTACGGGGAGCCGCAGCTCGGGCGGCGGGGGCTGTACGACTCGCTGGGCGGGCGCAGTGACGCGAAGGAGGCCCAGATGGCGATGCTGTGGGTGCTGAGCCTCTCCGACGGGCGGCACGGTCTGCTGGACGTCGCCGAGCGGTCCGGGCTGCCCTTCGACGCCGTCGCCGCCGCCGCCGACGCCCTGTGCGGCGCCGGGCTGATCAAGGCGTGACGGCGGTGACCGCCACGGCGACGGCCGGATCGGCGAAGCGGGCCCTGGTCGGCCGGCTGTCCTGGGGGCTGGCCGACCAGGCGGCCTCCAGCATGTCCAACTTCGTGGTGGGCCTGTACGTCGCCCGCTCGCTCGGGGTGAGCGCGTTCGGCGTGTTCAGCCTGGCGTGGGTGACGTACGGCGTCGTCCTCAACGTCTCCCGGGGACTCGCGACCGATCCGCTCGTCGTGCGGTTCAGCGGGGTGCCGCAGGAGTCGTGGCGGGGGGCGGTGGTCCGGGCGACGGGGACGGCGCTCGGGCTCGGGGGCGTGCTCGGCGCGGTGTGTCTGGCCGCCGGGCTCGCGCTCGGCGGGCGGGTGGGGCCCGCGTTCGCGTGTCTCGGGGTGATGCTGCCGGGGCTGCTGCTCCAGGACGCCTGGCGGTACTCGTTCTTCGCGGCGGGCGTCGGGCGCAAGGCGTTCGTCAACGACGTCGTGTGGGGGATCGCGCTGGTCCCCGCGATGGTCGTCGCGGCCCGGGTGGGCACGGTCGCCGGGTTCGTGCTCGCGTGGGGCGCGTCCGCTTCGGTGGCCGCCGGGTACGGGTGCGTGCAGTCCGGGATCCTGCCGCGTACGGGCCGGGCGCGCGGGTGGCTGCGTGAGCAGCGTGACCTCGGCTACCGGTATCTCGTCGAGAACGTCAGCCTCAGCGGGGCGAGCCAGCTGCGGGCGTACGGGCTCGGCGTGATCATCGGGGTCGGTGCGGTGGGGGCCGTACGGGGCGCCGAACTGCTGCTCGGGCCGTTCCTCGCGGTGCTGATGGGGCTGTCGCTGGTGACGGTCCCGGAGGCGGCGCGGGTGCTGCGGCAGGCCCCGGGGAGGCTCGGCTCGTTCTGTCTCCTGCTGGGCGGCGGTCAGGCCGTCGGCGCGCTGCTGTGGGGCGGGGCGCTGCTGCTGATGCCGGGGCGGCTGGGCGAGCTGGCGCTCGGCGACGTCTGGCACTCCGCGTCCCAGCTCATCGTCCCGATCACTCTCGGCGTGGCGGGCGCCGGGCTCGGCACCGGCGCCGCGGCAGGCCTCCGTGCGCTCGGAGCGGCCC
>DATCQX010000656.1:0-6336 GCA_036569285.1 Streptomyces sp. | reverse complement strand
CCTTCGACCCAGGCCCCCACCCCCTTCGTCGGCCGCACCGCCGAACTCGACGTCCTCCAGGGCCTGATGGCCTGGGCCGCCCACAGCGGGCGCCCCGCGCTCGCCACCCTCCTCGGCGCCCCCGGCATCGGCAAGACCCGGCTGCTCGCCGAACTCGCCCACCGCGTCGCCGACGCACCCACCCGCGCCCCGGCCGTCCTCACCGCCGCCCCCTCCCCGGGCGGACACACCGACGCGACGGCCGTGCTCGCCGAACTCCTCCGCTCCGCGGCCGGCATCACCTCCCCGGCGGACGCCGACAGCCGGCTCACCGGCCACCTCGCCCGCCACCACCCCGACCGCCTCGACCTCCTGCCCCGCCTGCGCCAGGCACTCGGCATCACCCCGGCCACCACCGGCCGCCGTGAACTCGCCGACGCCTGCCTCACCCTGCTGAGCGACCTCACCGCGGACACCCCCGCCCTGATCCTCCTCGACGACGTCCACCACGCCGCCGACGACCTCGCGGACCACCTCGCCGGCCTCACCGGCCCCGTCCTCGTCGTCGCCGCCGCGCAGAACGACTTCGCCCGCCGCCTCCCGGACTGGGAAGCCCCCCACACCAACGCGATGCGCCTCGAACTCCCCCCGCTCGTCGACCAGGCACTCACCCGCCTCCTCAACGGACTCATCCCCACCGGCCGCCGCGCCGAGCAGTACCCCGCGGACGAGGACTGGCGCTCCCTCCTCGCCCAGCTCGAAGGCAATCCCCGCCACGCCGAGGAGTTCGCGGCCCGCCTCAACTCCTTAGCGGACACCGGCCTCAGCCGCTGGCCCGAGGCCACCTCCGCCTGACCCGCCCCCCACCCGCACAAGAGCCCCGCCCCGGTCGCCACGACCAGAGCGGGGCCCCGACGCGTCACGGGCCGAGCAGCCTCAGTCCGCGACGCCCTCGATCTCCATCAGCAGATCGTCCCGGCACACGTCCGCCTGCAGATACACCACGCGGCCGTCCGCGGGCAGCAGCTCCGAGCAGATCTCCCGCACCACCGGGATGTCCTCGGCGTGCCGCACGTACACCTTCGCGCGCCGCAGGTCGGACAGGCCGTACGTGTGGGACACCCCGTACTCCGCGAGGTTCTCCGGGCCGATCAGCAGCGACACGTTCTCCAGCGCCGTGTGCGTCTGCGCGCGGACGTCACCCACGTGGACCGTCTCGTGCCCGATGATGCTCGCCGTGCCCGACACGAACACCGTGCCACGGCCCAGCGGATCGTCCGCCGGGGGGACGTACGTCGCCCGCGCGAAGTTCGGGGAACGCGGACCGTACCGGGGCGGGTAGTGGTACGCGGGCGTCTGGCGCGGGTTCTCCACGTTCACCGGCTCCGCGTCCCGCGCCGCGAGCAGCGCGACACCGACACCGCCGCCCTCCGCCCCGATCACCGTCGTCGCCGGCATCCCGTACAACATGCCGAACTGCTCCAGCGCGTGGGAGCGGCCCACACAGAAGTCCCGGTACACCTCCTGGCCGCGCGCGTTGCGGCCGTTGATGTCACCGATGTAGTTCCACACCCGCACCAGCCGCTTGTACCCCAGCCGCGCCAGCAGCGTGAACAGGTCCTCGTACATGCGGCGGGTCGCGTCCGCGTACTCTCCCGCCTCCTCGATCCGGCCCACACAGAACACGAAGTCCCGGCAGCCCGTGTACGTCAGGCCCGCGTACGCGCCCCCGCACACCGGCTCCCCGGCCACCCACGTCTCCGTCAGAGCCTCCCCGGCCACCCCCATGCGCACCGTCAGCTCGGTGCCTTCAGGGGCCTCGGCCGGCGGGCCGTTCAGGTAGGTGAGCGCGCCCAGGCGTGGACCGCCGACGCCTGGGGCGAGGAAACGCGAGATCAGTGTGGGTGACGGCTGTACCGACGAGGTCATGGGGAGCCCCCAGGGCAGAGTGGACGATGCCGCTGTCCGAGGGTAGGAACCCGGCACTCGGCGCACAGTGCGCCCGTTCCAGCACCTGCCCATCTGCCGGTAACCCCCACCCCGGATTCCCGGACGATGGCCGGTCAGTGGCCCTCTTCCCCTGCATCCCCCCGCACCCCTGTTCGTACGGTGGGCGACGGCTCGCCGCACCCGCGCGGGCCGCCTCGGATGACCGGCCCGAGCGAACGAGGTGTGGCCCGTGCCCCAGTCAGAGCTGATCCGCCCCGTCCACGCGCTCCTGCGCGCGCACGCCGAACACGCCCCCGGGCGCACGGCGTTCCGGGACGCGCACCGGTCCGTCGACTACCGGCGGCTCGACGAGCGGACCGCGCGGATCGCCACCGGACTCGCCGAGAGCGTCGGCGTGGGACCTGGTGACCGGGTGCTGATCTGCCTCGGCAACGGGGTCACCATGATCGAGGCGTACCTCGCCGTCGCGCGCGCGTCGGCCGTCGGGGTTCCCGTCAACCCGCTGTCCGTGGACCCCGAACTGGCTCACTTCCTCAGCGACAGCGGGGCCCGGGCCGTCATCACCGACCCGTCCCATGCCGATCAGATCCGCCGGGTCGCGGATCCTTCGGTACAGGTCGTCGTGACCGGGGAAGGGGACGGCGCCTGGTCGTTCGAGGACCTCGCGGCGGGCGCGGACGCCCCCCGCGACCGACTCGGCCTCGACGAACCCGCGTTCATGCTCTACACCTCCGGCACCACCGGCCGCCCCAAAGGCGTCGTCTCCTCCGTCCGCAACTCCCTGTGGACCATCGCCGCCTGCTACGCCCCCCTCCTGGGCCTCAGCGGCGAGGACCGCGTCCTGTGGCCGCTGCCCCTGCACCACTGCCTCGGCCACCACCTCGGCACCCTCGGCACCCTCGCCGTCGGCGCGAGCACCTACGTCACGAGCGGGTTCGCCCCCGAGGAGATCCTCGGTGAACTGCGGGACGGCGACTACACGTTCCTCGCCGGCGTCCCCGCCATGTACCAGCAGCTCCTGACCGCCGCCCGCGACGAACCCGGCCTCGGCAGCGGACTGCGCATGTGCCTGACCGCCGGCGCGGTCGGCAGCGCCGCCCTGCGCACCGAGTTCGAGGACCACTTCGGCGTCCCCCTCCTCGACAGCTACGGCACCACCGAGACCTGCGGCCCCATCACCGCCAACACCCCGGACGGCGAACGCGTCCCCGGCTCCTGCGGACGCCCCGTCCCCGGCCTCGACGTCCGCCTCGTCGACCCGCGCAGCGGCGAGGAGGGGGACGCGGGCGAGGTGTGGGTGCGCGGCCCCAACGTGATGGCCGGCTACCACGGACGGCCCGACGCGACCGCCGAGGTCCTCGTCGACGGCTGGTACCGCACCGGCGACCTCGCGACCCGCGCGGCCACCGGCCACCTGACCATCGCCGGGCGGCTGTCCGAGCTGATCGTGCGCGGCGGGCAGAACGTGTACCCCGCCGAACTGGACGAAGTCCTGCGGGGAGTACCGGAGCTGGCGGACGCGGCGGTGGCCGGGCGGGCCGACGACGCCCTCGGCGAGGTGCCGGTCGCGTATGTCGTCCCGCGCGCGGAGGGGCTCGACGCGGATGCCGTGCTGCGGTACTGCCGGGGGCAGCTGGCGGCGTACAAGGTGCCGGTGGAGATCCGGGTCGTGGAGGCGATTCCACGGACCGCGTCCGGGAAGGTCGCGCGGCATTTGCTGGCGGAGGTGGGGTCGCGGGTGCTGAGCGGGGCCGCGGGGGAGGGGAGGCCGGCCGAGGGCCCCGACCCCGCCCGTGCTGCCGTCCTGCGCGAACGCCTCCACCCCCTCTCCGCCGACGACCGCCACACCACCCTCCTCGACCTGGTCCGCGAGGAGACGGCCCGCGTCCTCGACGCCCCCTTCGCGGAGGTCGGCTCACGGCGGCCGTTCCGTGAGATGGGGCTGACCTCGGTCAACGCGATCGCGCTGCGGGACGCCCTGGTCGGCCGCACCGGATGCGGACTGCGGGCGACGGTCGTCTTCGACCATCCGACACCGGGGGCGCTCGCCCATCTGCTGGGTGAGTCGCTCATGGGGGAGGGCGGAGCGCGTCACGACGACACGCCCGCGACCGTCGACCCTGCTGACGACGACCCCATCGTCATCGTCTCCATGAGCTGCCGCTACCCCGGCGACGTCACCACCCCCGAAGCCCTCTGGCGCCTGGTGCGCGACGGCGTCGACGCCAGCGGCGACTTCCCGGACGACCGAGGCTGGGACACGGACGCCCTCTACGACCCCGACCCGGAACGCACCGGCCACACCACCACCCGACGCGGCGGATTCCTGCGCGGCGCGGGCGAGTTCGACAACGAACTCTTCGGGATCTCCCCGCGCGAAGCCCTCGCGATGGACCCCCAGCAGCGCCTCCTCCTCGAACTCGCCTGGGAGACCCTGGAGCGCGCGGGCATCGCCCCGGACGCCCTGCACGGCGAGAGCGTCGGCGTGTTCACCGGCGTCATGCGCCACGAGTACGGCGCGGCCCTCGACCCGCTCCCGCCCGAGCTGGAGGGCTACCTCGACCTCGGGAAACTCGGCAGCGTCGCCTCCGGCAGGATCGCCTACGCCCTCGGCCTGCACGGACCCGCGCTCACCGTCGACACCGCCTGCTCCTCCTCCCTCGTCGCCCTGCACCTCGCCGTGCGGGCGCTGCGCGCGGGGGAGTGCACGATGGCCCTCGCCGGGGCCGCGACCGTGATGGCGACACCCCAGCTCTTCGTCGAGTTCTCCCGCCAGCGCGCCCTGTCCCCGGACGGCCGTTGCCGCGCCTTCTCGGCGGACGCCGACGGCACCGGCTGGGCCGAGGGCGCGGGCCTGCTGCTCCTGGAGCGCCTGAGCGACGCCCGCCGCAGGGGCCACCCCGTCCTCGCCGTCGTCCGGGGCAGCGCCCTCAACTCCGACGGCGCCTCCAACGGCCTCACCGCACCGAACGGCCAGGCGCAGCAGGCGGTCATCCGGCTGGCCCTCGCCGACGCGGGGCTCACCCCGGACGGGGTGGACGCCGTCGAGGCGCACGGCACCGCGACCCGGCTCGGCGACCCCATCGAGGCGCACGCGCTCGCCGCGACCTACGGAGTGGACCGTGAACAGCCCCTGTGGCTCGGCTCGTTGAAGTCCAACATCGGTCACACACAGGCCGCCGCAGGCGTCGGGGGCGTCATCAAGACGGTGATGGCGCTCGCCGCCGGTGAACTCCCGCCCACCCTGCACGCCGAGCACCCCTCCCCCCACGTCGACTGGGACACCTCCGGCCTCGCCCTCCTCACCGAGGCCCGCCCCTGGCCGGAGACCGGCGACCGCCCCCGCCGCGCCGCCGTCTCCGCGTTCGGCATCAGCGGCACCAACGCCCACGTCATCCTGGAACAGGCCCCCGCGTACGACGCCGCCGAGGACGGAGGAGACCGGCCGCCGGCCGTCGTCCCGCTCCCGCTCTCCGCCCGCACGCAGGACGCGCTGCGGGCGCAGGCCCGGCAGATCACCGGACTCGCCCTGGACAGGGCGGACGTGGGCCTGTCGCTGGCGACCACGCGAGCCGCGCTGGACCAGCGGGCCGTCGTCATCGGAGACCCGGACGCCGCCCTCACCGCCCTCGCCGAGGGGACCGCCCACCCCGCCCTCGTGACCGGCGTCGCGGGCGAACCCGGCGCCGTGGCCTTCGTGTTCCCCGGGCAGGGCTCCCAGTGGCCCGGCATGGCGGCCCGTCTCCTGGAGACCTCGCCGGTGTTCCGCGAGGCGGTCACCGCCTGCGCCGGGGCCCTCGACGAGCACCTCGACTTCGCCGTCCTCGACGTCCTCACCGAGGCCGAGGGGGCGCCCCCGCTGGAGCGGGCCGAGGTCGTGCAGCCCGTGCTGTTCGCGGTGATGGTCGCGCTGGCCCGGACCTGGGAGTCCCTCGGCGTGCGGCCCAGCGCCGTGATCGGCCACTCCCAGGGCGAGCTGGCCGCCGTGCACATCGCGGGCGGCCTCGACCTCCCCGACGCCGCCCGGATCGTCGCCCTGCGCAGCAAGGCCCTCAGGGCGGCCGCCGGGCTCGGGGGCATGGCGTCCGTGCCGCTGCCCGCCGCCGAGGTCGCGCAGCGGCTCGGCACCGGACTCGCCGTCGCCGCCGTCAACGGGCCCCGCAGCACGGTGGTCTCAGGCGACGCGGACGCCCTGGAAGCGCTGGTCGACGCCTACCGGGCCGAGGGCGTGCGGGCCCGCCGCATCCCCGTCGACTACGCCTCCCACTCGGCGCAGGTCGAGGACATCCGCGACGACGTTCTCGACGACCTGCGGACGATCACGCCGCAGACCCCGCACACCCGGTTCCTCTCCACGGTCACCGGCGAGTGGAACGACGCCAACACCGACGCCGAGTACTGGTACAC
>DATCQX010000655.1:0-12109 GCA_036569285.1 Streptomyces sp. | reverse complement strand
GGGGCCGGTGGCTCCGGCCGCTAGGACCGCCGCCAGCCGGTCGAGTTCGGCGGCCATGAAACCGGAGCGGTCGGACTTCGGGGCCAGCCGCTCCCCGAGATAGGCGGCGAGGGCTGCGGCCGTCGGGTAGTCGAAGGCCAGGGTCGTCGGCAGCCGCAGACCGGCCTGCGCGCCGAGGCGGTTGCGCAGTTCGACGGCGGTCAGCGAGTCGAACCCCATGTCCTGGAGGCCCCGGTGGACCTCGACGGACCGGGCGTCCGCGTGGCCGAGCACACCGGCGACGGCCGTCCGGACCACGTCGAGCAGCACCTCTTCCCGTTCTTCGGCCGCCAGCCCGGCGATGCGGTCCGCCAGCGTCCGCCCGGTGTCACCGGACGGCCCCGGGGCCCCCGCCGTACGGACAGGGGTGCGCACCTGGGTGCGCAGCAGCGGCGGCAGCGAACCGTCGGCCGCCCGGGCCCGCAGCGCGGCCGTGTCCAGCCGGACCGGCACGAGGGCCGGCTCTCCGGCGCCGAGTGCGGCGTCGAGGAGCGCGAGGGCGTCGGCCGTGGCCATCGGGGCGATGCCCGAGCGGGCGAAGCGGGCGCGGTCGGCGTCCCGCAGGGCGCCGGTCATCCCGCTGTTCTCGCCCCACAGCCCCCAGCCGAGCGAGACGGCGGGCAGCCCCTCGGCGTTCCTGCGCAGCGCGAGCGCGTCGAGGAAGGCGTTCGCCGCCGCGTAGTTGGCCTGCCCGGGTGCGCCGACGGTGGCCGCGACGGAGGAGAAGAGCACGAACGCCGACAGGCCCGACTCCCGGGTGAGCTCGTGCAGATGCCACGCGGCATCGGCCTTCGGGCGCAGCACCCTGTCGAACTGCGCGGAGTCCAGCCGGGTGACGACGCCGTCGTCGAGCGCGCCCGCGACATGCACGACGGCCGTCAGCGGACGGTCCCCGGGCACGGTCGCCAGCAGCGCCGCGAGCGCGTCGCGGTCCGCGATGTCGCAGGCCAGCAGCGTCACTTCGGCCCCGGCCGCCGCCAGTTCGGCGGTCAGTTCGTCCGCCCCGGGCGCCTCGGGGCCACGGCGGCTGGTCAGCAGCAGACGCCGCGCCCCGTGCTCGGCGACGAGGTGCCGGGCGACCAGCGAGCCCAGCAGCCCCGTGGCACCCGTGACGAGGACGGTGCCGGACGGATCGAGGGCCGGGACGGCGGTGTCCCGGGGCACGGTCTCCAGCCTGGGCACGTACGCGGTGCCCTCCCGGACGGCGACCTCGGGCTCCCCGAGCGCCACCGCGGCGGACAGGGAACGCCCGGACGTCTCCTCGCCGTCGAGGTCGACGAGGGTGATCCGGCCGGGGTGCTCCGCCTGGGCGCCACGCACCAGACCCCGCACGGCGGAGGCCGCGAGATGGGGTACGTCGCCCGGGAGCGCGGCGGCGCCGCCGTGGGTGAGGACGACGAGGTGCGTGTCGGCCAACTCCGGCTCCGCGAGCCAGCCTTGAAGGAGACTCAGTACGCCGCTGGTGGCGGTGCGGACCTGGGTGAGCGGGTCTTCGTCGGGCAGTCGGGCCGTGTCGAGCGCCAGGACATCGGGCACCGCCTGTCCGGCGCCGAGGGCCGAGGTGAGGGCGGCGAGGTCGGGGTAACGAGGCCAGTAGCGCTCGTACTCCGACAGTTCCGCACCGATCACCGCCCACCTCTGCGTGTCGGGCTGGACCTGCGTACTGGCAGGCGGTTCGGTCCAGTTGACCTTGTGGAGCGCACCGCCGGACGTCGCGAGGCGGGCCGCGCGGAGTTGCTCGTCCGGGAGTTGACGGACCGTCAACTCATCTATTTCCGCGACGATTTCACCGTCCGTACCGGTGAGCCGGAGACGGTAGGCGCTGTCGCCGGTGGGCGTGATGCGCACCCGGGCCGCCGCCGTGCCGCTCGTGTGCAGGGTGACGCCGTTCCAGGAGAAGGGGAGCGTGGGGCGGTCGTCGGCGGTGAGGAGTGCGATGGGGCGTATCGCGCTGTCGAGGAGCGCCGGGTGGACGAGGTACGCGCCGGCCTCGGCGGCGATCTCCTCCGGCAGGCTCACATCGGCGTAGATCACCTCGCCCTGCCGCCAGGCGGCGCGCAGACCCTGGAACGCGGGGCCGTACTCGATACCCGCGCCGGCGAGCCGGTCGTCCAGCTCCTCGACGTCCACGGGGTCCGCTCCGGTCGGCGGCCAGACGTCGTCGGCGGGGGCCGGTGCGCCCGGTTCGCTGGACGTCAGGACGCCGCTCGCGTGCCGGGTCCACGGAGTGTCGTCGTCCTCCGGACGGGTGTGCACGGTGAAGGGGCGGCGGCCGGTGCCGTCGTCCGCCTTCACGGCCACCTGGAGCCGCAGCGCGTCGTGTTCGGGCAGGACCAGCGGGGTGTGCAGGGTCAGTTCGTCCACCCGGTCACGGCCCACGCTGTCGCCCGCCCGCAGCGCCAGGTCCAGCAGCGCGGCGCCGGGGAGCAGGACACTGCCCGCGACGACGTGGTCCGCGAGCCAGGGCTGGGCCGCGACGCCGAGGCGGCCGGTGAGCAGGACGCCGCCCTCGTCGGCCAGTTCGACGACCGCGCCGAGGAGGGGGTGACCGGCCGCGTCCTGACCTGCGGCCACGGGGGCCGGGGCGTCGAGCCAGTAGCGGGTGCGCTGGAAGGGGTAGGTGGGCAGCAGGGCGAGGGCTTCGGGGCGTACGCCGTCGACCGGCCAGGTGACGTCGGCGCCTGCCGTGTACGCGGCGGCGAGCGCTGTGGTGAGCGCCTCCGCCTCCGGACGGCCCGCCCGCAAGGCCGAGGCGACCGTCACGTCTTCGGCGGCGTCGCCCAGCGCGTTGTGGACCAGGGCGGTGAGGACGGGGTCGGGGCCGAGTTCGAGGTAGGTGGTGACGGACCGCTCGCGGAGGGTCTGTACGCCGTCGTGGAAGCGTACGGCCGCGCGGATGTGGCGAACCCAGTAGTCGGGCGAGGTGAGTTCACCGGCCGTGGCCACCTGCCCGGTGACGTTGGAGATCACCGGGATCACGGGTTCGTGGTAGGTCACGGCCTCGGCGGCCCGCCGGAACTCCTCCAACACGCCGTCCATGTGCGGCGAGTGGAAAGCATGGCTGACCCGCAGCCGCTTGACCCGTACGCCGTCGGCCCGGAACCGGTCCTCGACGGCGCGTGCCGCGTCGGCGTCTCCGGCGATCACCACCGCGCGGGGCCCGTTGACGGCCGCGAGGCTCAACTGACCCTCGTACTCAGCCAGTACGGGCAGCACCTCACCCTCGGGCGCGCCGATCGCCAGCATGGTGCCGCCCTCGGGGGCGCTCTGCATCAGCCGACCCCGCGCCGCGACCAGCGCGCACGCGTCCGGCAGCGACAGCACTCCGGCGACGTGCGCGGCGGTCAACTCGCCGACGGAGTGCCCTATCAGGTAGTCGGGGGTGACACCGAAGAACTCGGCCAGCCGGAACAGGGCCGTCTCGACGGCGAACAGGGCGGGCTGGGTGAAGACCGTACGGTCCAGTGCTTCCGCCTCCGGGGTGTCCGGCGCGGCGAACACGATCTCATGCAGCGACTGTCCCAGGTGCGGGTCCAGTTGCTCGCAGACCGCGTCGAAGACGTCGGCGAAGACCGGGTACGTGTCGTACAACTCCCGCCCCATACCGGGGCGTTGACTCCCCTGTCCGGTGAACAGCAGTGCTGTACCACCCGCGTTCGCGGCCGTGCCCTGTACGACTCCGGGCGCGCTGTCCTCTTGGGCCAGCCCTTGGACCAGGGTTGACAGGCCCGCGACAAGGTCGGCGTGGTCGGTGCCGAGGACGACGGCCCGGTGGCCGAAGGTCGCGCGGCTCGCGGCGAGTGCGGCGGCGATGTCGGTGATCGGTGCGTGTTCGTCGTCCCCGATCTGGTCCAGCAGCCGCTCGGCCTGCTCCCGCAGGGCCTCGGGGGTGCGGGCGGAGAGGGGCCAGGCGACGGGACCGACGGGCCGGACGACGTCTTGTTTTTGAGACTCGGGGTGTTCTTCGAGGACGACGTGTGCGTTGGTGCCGCTGATCCCGAACGAGGAGACGGCGGCGCGACGCGGACGGTCCAGCTCCGGCCAGGCACGCTCCTCGGTGAGCAGCGACATCGTGCCGGAGGACCAGTCGATGTGAGGTGACGGTTCATCGGCGTGCAAGGTGCGAGGTAGCACACCTTGCCGCATCGCCATCACCATCTTGATGACGCCGCCGACGCCGGCCGCCGCCTGGGTATGTCCGATGTTGGACTTCAACGAGCCCAGCCAGACGGGCTGTTCGGGCGAGTGCTCCTCGCCGTAGGTGGCCAGGAGAGCCTGCGCCTCGATGGGGTCACCGAGCTTCGTCCCCGTCCCGTGCGCCTCGACCGCGTCGACCTCGGCGGCACTCAGCCCGGCGTTGGACAGCGCCTGGCGGATCACCCTTTGCTGCGACGGGCCGTTGGGCGCGGTGAGTCCGTTGCTGGCACCGTCCTGATTGACGGCGGAACCGCGCACCACGGCGAGCACGGGGTGGGCGTTGCGCTGAGCGTCGGAGAGGCGTTCCAGCAGGAGCATGCCGACGCCCTCCGACCAGCCGGCACCGTCGGCGCTCGCGGAGAAGGACTTGCAGCGGCCGTCGGGGGCCATGCCGCGTTGGCGGCTGAACTCCACGAAGATGCCGGGGGTGGCCATGACGGTGACGCCTCCAGCCAGCGCCAACGAGCATTCGCCCTGGCGCAACGCCTGGGCCGCGAGGTGCAGGGCGACGAGGGAGGACGAGCATGCCGTGTCCACCGTCACCGCCGGGCCCTCGAAGCCGAAGGTGTAAGCGACTCGGCCGGAGGCGACGCTGCCTGCGCTGCCGTTGATCATGTAGCCCTCCAGGCCTTCGGGGGCCTGGTGGAGGCGGGAGCCGTAGTCGTCGTACATCACACCCGCGAAGACGCCGGTGGCGGAGCCGCGCAGGGTGGAGGGCTCGATGCCTGCCCGCTCCATGGCCTCCCAGGCCGTCTCCAGAAGCAGCCGCTGCTGCGGGTCGGTCGCCAGTGCCTCACGCGGGCTGATACCGAAGAACTCGGCGTCGAACCCTGCCACGTCGTAGAGGAAACCGCCCTCCTTCGAGTAACTCTTGCCCGCGCGGTCCGGGTCGGGGTCGAAGAGGTCTTCTACGTCCCAGCCACGGTCCTGCGGGAAGCCGCCGATCGCGTCGACTCCGCCCGCCACCATGCGCCACAGGTCTTCCGGCGAACCGACACCGCCGGGGTAGCGGCAGCTCATCGCGACGATCACGATCGGATCGTCGTCTGTGGCCGAGCCCCTGGTAGTGGTGGGCGCGGCCGGGACCGCGCGTTCGCCCAGGACCCGCTCCGCGAGGTAGGCCGCCACTGCGCCGGGTGTCGGATAGTCGAAGACCAGCGTGGCCGGTAGCTGCAGCCCCGTGGCCGCGTTCAGGCGGTTGCGCAGTTCCACCGAGGTCAGCGAGTCGAAGCCCGCGTCCTTGAAACTCCGGGCACTGTCCACCGTCGCCGAGGTGGCATACCCGAGCACGGTCGCCACGTTGGCGCCCACGAGATCCAGCAGCGCCGACTCCCGCTGCTCCGAAGGCATTTGGGCTACACGTTCAGCCCATGAAGCAGCAGTTTGTGTGCCGCTTGCCACCCTCCGGGCAGGCACCCGCACCAGGCCCCGCAGCACAGCGGGCAACAGCCCGGCCGCCGCCTGACTCCGCAGCCCTGCCAGGTCCAGCCGCGCCGGTACCGACACGGCGACGCCCGATGCCAAGGCCGCGTCGAACAGCGCGAGTCCCTGCTCCGAGCCCATCGGTGTCAGACCGCCGCGAGACATCCTCGCCAGATCGACCGCGTCCAGATGCCCTGTCATGCCGCTGGACTCCGCCCACAGCCCCCACGCCAACGAGGTGGCGGGAAGCCCCGCAGCACGCCGGTGATGCGCCAGACCGTCGAGGAAGGCGTTGGCCGTCGCGTAGTTGGCCTGGCCTCCGGTGCCTATGGTTGCCGCGATGGAGGAGAAGAGGATGAAGGCGGTGAGGTCGAGGTCGCGGGTGAGTTCGTGCAGGTGCCACGCGGCGTCGGCCTTCGGACGCAGCACCGAGTCGAACCGCTCCGGCGTCAGCGAACCGACCGTGCCGTCGTCGAGAGCGCCTGCCGCGTGCACAACCGCCTTCAGTGGATGCTCAGTTGGAACGGACGCCAGCAGTGAGGTGAGTGCGTCACGGTCGCCCACATCGTAGGCGGCGAAGGTGACTTCAGCGCCGAGTGCGCTCAACTCCGCAGCCAGTTCGGGGGCTTGTGGGGCGTGTTCGCCACGGCGACTTGCCAGCAACAGGTGGCGTGCGCCGTACTCCGTGACCAGGTGACGGGCCATCAGGCCGCCCAGCGTGCCGGAGGCGCCTGTGATCAACACCGTGCCTGAGAAGTCCGTTGGCTCCGGGGCGCGTTCCGGCGCCGGAACCCGAATGAGCCTGGGGAGATAGGCGGTTCCCTCTCGGAGGGCCAACTCCGGCTCGGTGCTGCCCGCGAGGACCTGGGGCAACGCCTGTACGGAGGCTTCGTCGACGTCCACGAGTGCGAACCGGCCCGGCTGCTCACTCCAGGCGGACCTGACCAATCCCCACACCCCGGCGGCGGCCAGATCGGGGACGTCTTCCTCCGGCCGGACGGCCACGCCGCCGCGTGTGACCACGACGAGCCGGACTCCCGTCAGCGCCTCCTCGGCCAGCCAGCGTTGAACCTCCGCCAATACCTCACACACCACACCTCGCACACTGCCTTGTGTCGGCGCCGCCAGGAGGACGACGTCGGGGGCAGGTGCGCCTTCCGCCACGGCGGCGGCCAAGGCGGACACGTCCGAGTAGGACTCCTCGAAGGCGGGAGCCAACGATCCGCCGACAACCGCCCAGATACCCGGCGCTTCGGCGTTCACAGCCGTCGGCGTCCACTCCAGTGCGTACAGCGAATCGGCACCCCCCACAGAGAGCCGGCCACCAGGCAGCGGACGCAGCGCCAGCGAGGCGACCGAGGCGACCGGCTCGCCTTCCGCGTCGGCGACATCCACAGTCAGGGCGTCACGCCCCGCCGGGGCCACCCGGACCCGTACCGTGGTCGCACCCGACGCGTACAGGCGGACGCCGGACCAAGCGAACGGCAGTTGGAGTCCGTCCTCGTTCGGGACGAGCCCGGCGTGCAGGGTGGCGTCCAGCAGAGCCGGGTGAATGGCGAACGCACCGGCGTCGGCGTGCTGCTCCTCCCCCAACGCCACCTCCGCGTAGGTCACTTCACCCACACGCCAGGCAGCACGCACGCCTTGGAACACCGGACCGTAGTCGTAGCCCCGATCGGCCAGTGACGAGTACAGACCGTCGACGTCGATCGGCTGCCCGCCTGCCGGGGGCCAGGCATGCAGCCCCTCGTGAACGATGGGACCGGCGGGGGAAATGGCGCCCGTGGCGTGCCGGGTCCACACCTCGCCGTCGGTTTCGGGACGGGAGTAGACGCTGAACGTGCGGCGCCCGTCGTCGTCCGCGCCGTCCACGGTGACCTGGAGGTGGACCGTGTCCGAGGCCGCCAGGACGAGCGGTGCCTCCAGGGTGAGTTCCTCGACCTGGTCGCAGCCGAACTCCTCGCCCGCGCGCAGGGCCATCTCCACGAACGCGGTGCCCGGGAGGAGCACCGTGCCCGTCACCGCGTGATCGGCCAGCCACGGCTGGCTCCGCAGCGAGACCCGCCCGGTCAGCAGCAGCCCCTCACCCTCGGCCAGCGCGACCGAGGCGCCGAGCAGCGGGTGGTCAGCCGAGGCGAGCCCGGCGGCCGTGACATCGCCGCTGACCTCGTCGGCGTCCAGCCAGTAGCGCTGGCGCTGGAAGGGGTAGGTGGGGAGGTCGACGGGACGGGCCTCGGGGAAGAGACCCGACCAGTCGACCGGCGCTCCGTGGACGTGGGCCTGCCCGAGGGAGAGCAGGAAACGTTCCATGCCGCCTTCGTCGCGCCTGAGGGAGGGGACGACAACAGCGGCAGCCTCGCCCGCGTCCTCGAACGTCTCCTGGAGGCCGATTGCGAGGACCGGGTGCGGGCTCACCTCGACGAAGATCCGGTGACTGTCATCCAGCAGGGCCCGTGTCGTCGCCTCGAACTCTACGGTCCGGCGGAGGTTGCGCAGCCAGTACGAGGCGTCCAGCTCCGCCGTATCGATGCGCTCAGCGGACACCGTGGAGTAGAACGCCACCTCCGACGAGCGAGGCGTCACCGGTGCGAGCAACCGCAGCACCTCCTCCCCGATCCCGTCCACATGCGCGGAGTGCGAGGCGTAGTCCACCGGGACGCGACGTGCCCGCACGCCCTCGGCCTCCAACACCGCCACCAGCTCGTCCAACGCCCCAGCCGACCCCGACACCACTGTGGACGTAGGCCCGTTCACCGCCGCGACGTCAATGTCCTCACTCCACGGACCCAGCCGCGACCGCACCTCCTCAGCAGACAACGCCACCGACACCATCCCCCCACGACCCCCGAGCGCGGTGATCGCCTGGCTCCGCAACGCCACCACCCGAGCCCCGTCGTCCAGACTCAACGCACCCGCCACCACGGCCGCCGCGATCTCGCCTTGGGAATGCCCCACCACCGCATCCGGCACCACCCCGTACGACCGCCACAACGCAGCCAACGACACCATCACCGCCCACAACGCCGGCTGCACCACATCAACCCGCTCCAGTGAGGCCTCACCATCCAGCACTTCCAGCAAGGACCAGTCCGTGTACGACGACAACGCCGCCGCACACTCCACCAACCGCTCGCGGAACACCGGTGAGGCCTCACTCAGACCCCGCGCCATCCCCACCCACTGCGACCCCTGCCCCGGAAACACAAACACCGTCCCGGCAGCCGCACCGACACTCCCCTGCACCACCGCAGGATCAGCCTCACCGGACGCCAGAGCCCCCAGCCCACGCAGCAACTCCGAGCGTTCCGAGCCCACAACTACCGCACGGTGAGCGAAGGTTGAACGGGTGCCGACGAGCGCCGCACCGACATCCCCCAGACCCAGCCCCGTCCGGCCCCCCACATGCTCACTCAACCGACCAGCCTGCTCCCGCAACGCCTCAGGCGTACGAGCGGACAGCGGCCAGGCAACGGGACCGACGGGCAGAACGACATCGGCCGTCTCCGCATCAGGCTCGGGCTGTTCAAGGACGACGTGAGCATTGGTGCCGCTGATCCCGAACGAGGAGACGGCGGCGCGACGCGGACGATCCAGCTCCGGCCAGGCACGCTCCTCGGTGAGCAGCGACACCGCACCCGAAGACCAGTCGATGTGAGGTGACGGCTCGTCGGCGTGCAAGGTGCGAGGTAGCACACCTCGCTGCATCGCCATGACCATCTTGATGATGCCGCCGACGCCGGCCGCCGCCTGGGTGTGTCCGATGTTGGACTTCAACGAGCCGAGCCACAAAGGCTGTTCGGACGAGTGTTCCTGACCGTAGGTGGCCAGGAGGGCCTGCGCCTCGATGGGGTCACCAAGCTTCGTCCCCGTCCCGTGCGCCTCGACTGCGTCAACCTCAGCGGCACTCAGCCCGGCGTTGGTGAGGGCCTGCCGGATCACCCGCTGCTGCGACGGCCCGTTCGGCGCCGCCAGCCCATTGCTCGCGCCGTCCTGGTTGACAGCGGAACCGCGCACCACGGCCAGAACCCTGTGCTTGTTGCGCCGCGCGTCCGACAGTCGCTCCAAGAGGAGCATGCCGACGCCTTCCGACCAGCCGGCACCATCGGCGCTCGCGGAGAAGGACTTGCAGCGGCCGTCGGGGGCCATGCCGCGTTGGCGGCTGAACTCCACGAAGATGCCCGGGGTAGCCATCACGGTGACCCCACCGGCCAGCGCCAACGAGCATTCACCCTGCCGCAGCGCCTGCGCCGCGAGGTGCAGCGCAACGAGGGACGACGAGCACGCCGTGTCCACCGTCACCGCAGGGCCCTCGAAGCCGAAGGTGTAGGCCACCCGGCCGGACGCGACACTGCCCCGGCTTCCGTTTCCGAGGTATCCCTCTAGGCCTTCGGGGGCCTGGTGAAGGCGGGAGCCGTAGTCGTCGTACATCACACCCGCGAAGACGCCGGTGGCGGAGCCGCGCAGGGTGGAGGGCTCGATGCCCGCCCGTTCCATGGCCTCCCAGGCCGTCTCCAGCAGGAGGCGTTGCTGCGGGTCGGTCGCCAGCGCCTCGCGGGGGCTGATACCGAAGAACTCGGCGTCGAACCCCGCCACGTCGTAGAGGAAACCGCCCTCCTTCGAGTAACTTTTCCCTGCCCGGTCCGGGTCGGGGTCGAAGAGATCCTCCACGTCCCAGCCACGGTCCTGCGGGAAGCCGCCGATCGCATCCACTCCGCCCGCCACCATGCGCCACAGGTCTTCCGGCGAACCGACACCGCCGGGGTAGCGGCAGCTCATCGCGACGATCACGATCGGATCGTCGTCCGTGGCGCTGGCCGAGCCTGCCGACCGCGACACAGCAGCCGGGACCGCCCGCTCGCCAAGAACGCGCTCGGCCAGGTAGCCCGCCACCGCGCCGGGTGTCGGATAGTCGAAGACCAGCGTGGCCGGTAGCTGCAACCCCGTCGCCGCGTTCAGACGGTTGCGCAGCTCCACCGACGTCAACGAGTCAAAGCCCGCGTCCTTGAAACTCCGGGCACTGTCCACCGTCGCCGACGTGGCATACCCGAGCACGGTCGCCACGTTGGCGCCCACCAGATCCAGCAGCGCCGACTCCCGCTGCTCCGAAGGCATCGCCGCGACACGTTCCGCCCACGACGACCCGCCGGCCTGAACGCCGCTGGCCGCGCGTCGGGCAGGCACCCGGACCAGGCCCCGCAGAACAGCAGGCAACAACCCCGCCGCTGCCTGGCTCCGCAGCCCCACCAGATCCAGCCGCGCCGGTACCGACACCGCCGCACCAGACGCCAACGCCGCGTCGAACAGCGCGAGCCCCTGCCCCGAGTCCATCGGCGCCACACCGCCACGAGACATCCGGGCGAGATCAGCCGCGTCCAGATGCCCCGTCATGCCGCTGGACTCCGCCCACAGACCCCACGCCAACGACGTCGCGGGAAGCCCCGCAGCACGCCGGTGATGCGCCAGACCATCGAGGAAGGCATTGGCAGCCGTGTAGTTGGCCTGACCGGCGTTGCCGACGGTCGCTGTCACCGAAGAGAAGAGGATGAAGGCGGTGAGGTCGAGGTCGCGGGTGAGTTCGTGCAGATGCCACGCGGCATCGGCCTTCGGACGCAGCACCGAGTCGAGCCGCTCCGGCGTCAACGAACCGACCGTACCGTCATCCAGAGCACCAGCCGCATGCACAACAGCCGTCAAGGGATGCTCACTTGGAACGGACGCCAGCAGCGCGGCCAGTGCGTCACGGTCGCCCACATCACACGCGGCGAAGGCCACCTCAGCACCGAGCGCACTCAACTCGGCCCTCAACTCACCGGCCTGCGGGGCATGTTCGCCACGGCGACTCGCCAGCAGCAGATGACGCACCCCGTACTCAGCGACTAGGTGATGGGCCATCAGGCCAGCCAGCGTGCCCGAGGCGCCTGTGATCAACACTGTGCCCGAGAACTCCGTTGACTCCGGGGCATGTTCCGGAGCCGGAACCCGAACCAGCCTGGGGAGATAGACAGTTCCCTCCCGGAGGGCCAACTCCGGCTCCGTACTGCCCGCGAGAACCTGAGGCAACGCCTGTACGGAAGCTTCATCGACGTCCACGAGCGCGAACCGGCCCGGCTGCTCACTCCAGGCGGACCTGACCAACCCCCACACCCCAGCAGCGGCCAGATCAGGGACGTCCTCACCCGGCCGAACGGCCACCCCACCCCGCGTCACGACAACAAGCCGAGCCCCCGCCAACACATCCTCGGCCAGCCACCGCTGCACCTCCCCCAATACCTCACACACCACACCCCGCACCCCCACGGACACACCCCCCGGCGCACCACCAAGCACCGGCGCCGCGAACAGCACGACATCCGGCACCGGCACCCCGTCCCCCACAGCGGCGACCAGGGCAGACACGTCCGGATAGACGGTGGCCGCCTCATCCAGGGCGGCAGCCAAAGATCCGCCGTCA
>DATCQX010000654.1:0-11331 GCA_036569285.1 Streptomyces sp. | reverse complement strand
CGCCCCGCCACCCCCGCCGTAGCCGCCGCCGTGGACGCCCTGGCCCTCCCCTCCCACCTCCCCGTCCACATCGAGAACAACGTCAACTGCGCGGCCCTCGCCGAACTGCACGAGGGCGCGGCGAGGGGCCGGCACACCTTCGGGTACCTCCAGGTCGGGTACGGCATCGGTCTCGGCATCGTCGTCGGCGGTCAGGTGCTGCGCGGCGTCGGCGGGGCCGCCGGGGAGATCGCCCGGTTGCCGTACCCGTGGCTGCCGGAGCGCGAGGCGGTCCTCGAAGGCATGGAGGCGTACGTCGGGGCGGGCGCTCTGATGCGCAGGGTGCGGGAGGGGTGGACGGACGGTGACGTGCCCGAGGGTGCCGCCGAACTCTTCGCGCTGGCCGGAAACGGGCACGCGACGGCGGAGCGGTTCGTCGCCGCGCACGCCCGGGACGTGGGAAGGCTGGCCGCCGCGACCGTCGCCGTGCTGGACCCGGGGCTGATCGTCCTGGGCGGCGGGATCGGGGCGAACCCGCAGCTCCTGCCCGGTGTGCGGGCCGAACTGGCGCGGCTGAGCTGGCCCACCGAGGTGGTCGGCAGCGAGGTCGGCGAGGAGGGTACGGTGGCGGGCGCGGCCCGGCTCGCGGTGGCCCGGGGAATCCAAACCGTGACCGAGGGGTCGGACAAGAAGCATTGACGGGGTCCGTCCGCTTCTGCCAATGTCCGGACAAGCGCTTTCTAGCCGGGCGGGACCCCGGCACAGAGCGGAGAAACCGGCCGTACCGACCGTACGGGCCCACGACGGCGTGTGCGTGGGGGGCTCCGCTCGCCGAGGTGGCGCGGCCGGGCGAGGCCGCGGACCATGAGCGCACTCCATTCGAAGGAACCCGTGCCGCCTCACCGGCCGGAAGATCCGTCACGCACATCCAGGGAGGGACCCGGTGGGTCACGAGATCTCGCGCAGAACCATCTTCCGCGCCGCGAGCGGCGTCACTGTCGCGGCGGCGCTCGGCACCACGCTGAGCGCCTGCGGCGGCGGCACGGGAGCCGGCAGCAGCAACAGCAAGCTGACGATGACGTGGTGGGGCAGCGACCAGCGCCACGCCGCGTACAAGAAGGCGCTCGCCACCTTCCAGAAGGACAACCCGAAGATCCAGATCCAGGAGACCTACCAGGGATACGACGGGTACTTCGACAAGTTCAACACCAACGTCGCCGGCGGTTCCGCCCCCGACCTGATGCAGATGGACACCGCGCTCGTCGCCCAGTACGCGCGCAAGGGCGTCCTGGCCCCGATCGACGAGTACGTCGGCAAGACCCTGGACCTCACCGGCTTCTCCAAGACGCTGCTCGCCAACGGCACCGTCGACGGCAAGCTCTACGGCGTCCCCTCCGGCATCGGCGTCAACCAGCTCACCGTCAACCGCAGCGGCCTGGAGAAGCTCGGTCTCAAGTTCCCCGAGAACGAGTGGACCTGGAACGACCTCAAGGCCATCGCGCAGGACGTCTACAAGAAGAGCGGCGGCAAGACCTACGGCGTCGACGACGGCGGCGGCTCCACCCTCCAGTGCTTCGAGATCTTCGCCCGTGAGAAGGGCCAGCAGTTCTTCTCCGACGACGGCAAGAAGCTCGGCTTCACCCCGGAGACCCTCCAGGAGTGGTGGGAGTTCTGGGCCGAGATGCGCAAGACGAACGCCGCCCCGCCGGCCGCGATCACCTCCGCCGCGCACAACGACCTCACGAAGAACGCGGTCGTCATCGGCAAGGCGCTGTTCACCTTCGACTCCGGCGTCTACGGCGCGGGCGGCTCGATCACGGACGCGAAGCTCGACTTCCTGCCCACCCCGCAGGGCAACTGGTCCGGCGCCCGCGAGGGCAACTACGTCAACGGCGGTGTGCTCCTGAGCGCCACCAAGGCCAGCAAGCGGATCGCCGACTCCGTCAAGATCATCTCCTTCTTCGCGCAGAACGACACCGCGATCAAGGACATGCAGCTCCAGCGCGGCATCCCGCCGACCGAGAAGGCCCGCAATCTGATCGCCTCCGGTCTCAGCGAGACCGACAAGCTCAACATGGCGTGCGCCGACTACATCTCGCAGCGCGTCGGCAAGGCCACCAACGTCCTGCCGAACCCGCTGCCGCCGCCGCAGGGCGCCGACCAGGTCTGGGACCTGCTGTTCCAGTCGAACCTCGCCGTGGCCTTCGGCAAGGCCACCATCAAGTCCCAGTCGGGCAAGTTCTTCGACCAGGCGGCGGGCATTCTGTCCGCCTGAGCGGACGCACGTACGGAAGAGGGCCAGGGAGATGAGTATGACCACCGCGAAGACCGACGAGGTCGTGAAGGAGTCGCCCACGGCGACCCCCTCCGACCAGCGGGAGCGCGACCGGCAGCGGCGCCGCCTCGCGAGAAGGCGAGGCGGCGGCTGGTGGCCGTACCTCTTCCTGGCCCCCTGGTTCGTCGGCCTGTTCGGCCTGACGATCTACCCGATGCTCGACTCGCTGTACCTGTCGTTCACCAACTTCGACCTGCTCACCCCGGCGAAGTGGGTCGGCACCGCCAACTACGAGCGGATGTTCAACGACGACCCCGTCTTCTGGGACTCGATCCACGCGACCCTGCTGTACGTCGTCGTCTCCGTCCCCCTCAAGCTCGGCCTCGCCCTCGGCGTCGCCATCCTCCTCAACCGGGACATCAAGGGCATCGGCTTCTACCGGGCCGCGTTCTACCTGCCCTCGCTGCTCGGCGGCGCCGTCGCCATCGCCATTGTGTGGCGCCAGGTCTTCGGCGGCGACGGCCTCTTCAACGACTTCCTCAGCTGGTTCGGCATCAAGGGCCAGGACTGGATCTCCAGCCCCGACACCGCCGTCTACACGCTGATCCTGCTCGCCGTCTGGCAGTTCGGCACCCCGATGGTCATCTTCCTGGCCGGCCTCAAGCAGCTCCCCAAGGACGTCTACGAGGCCGCCGCGATCGACGGCGCCGGCCCCGCCACCCGGTTCTTCAAGATCACCCTGCCGCTGCTCACGCCGATCGTGTTCTTCAACGTCGTCCTCCAGATCATCGACGCGTTCAAGACGTTCACCCCCGCGTTCGTCGTCAGCAACGGCACCGGCGGGCCCCTCAACTCGACGATGCTCTACTCCCTGTACCTCTACAAGAAGGGCTTCACCGACCTTCAGATGGGGTACGCCTCGGCGCTGGCCTGGGTGCTGTTCCTGGTCATCGCGGGCTTCACGGCGGTCAACTTCGTCGCCAGCCGCTACTGGGTCCACTACGACGACTGACGATTGAGGAAAGCTTCGATGTCCGCCATTACCCCGTCGCCGTTGCAGAAGCTCCGCTCCGCCACCGGCGCCCGCCGTATCTTCATCCACACCGTCCTCATCGGTGTCGCCATCGTCATGCTGTACCCGCTGATGTGGATGCTCAGCAGCTCCCTGAAGCCCGACACCGAGATCTTCACCCACCCCGGGCTGATCCCCGACAAGTTCAACCCCGGGAACTACAGCAAGGGCTGGAGCGGCTCCGGCAACTCCTTCTCGCTGTACATCACCAACTCGCTGATCGTCACGATCGGCGCGGTGATCGGCAACATCGTCTCCTGCTCGCTGGCCGCCTACGCCTTCGCGCGCTTCGAGTTCCGGGGCAAGAAGATCTGGTTCGGCCTGATGCTCGGCACGCTGATGCTGCCGTCCCAGGCGGTGCTGATCCCGCAGTACACGATCTTCTACAACCTGACCTGGATCAACACCTACCTGCCGCTGATCGTGCCCAAGTTCCTCGCGGTGGACGCCTTCTTCATCTTCCTGATGGTGCAGTTCATCCGCTCCATCCCGCGCGAGCTGGACCAGGCGGCCATGATGGACGGCGCCAACCCCTGGCAGATCTACTGGAAGATCATCCTGCCGCTGATGAAGCCGGCCCTGGTCACCACCACGATCTTCACGTTCATCTGGACCTACGACGACTTCCTGCCCCAGCTCGTCTACCTCCAGCAGAACGACAAGTTCACCGTTCCCCTCGGCCTCACCCTCTTCATGGACCAGACCAGCGGCTCCTCCTACGGCGCGATGTTCGCGATGTCGACGATCGCCCTCGCCCCCACGCTGATCTGCTTCCTCATCTTCCAGAAGAGGCTGGTCGAAGGCATGGCCACCTCCGGCATGAAGGGCTGAGCACGAGGTGCACCTCCTCCATCAGCGCGGCAGTCTGCACGACCTCCCGGACACCCCCGAGGCGTACGACGCCGTCCTCGCCGACGTCGTCGGACAGGCCCTCGCCCGGCTCACCCCCGAGGGCAGCCTCGAACACCCCGACTGCGACGACGACATCGGCGACACCTCCCTCGGCGTCACCTCCCTCCTCGCGCTCGCCTGGCACCGCTCCAAGGACCCCCGGCTGCCCGAGGCCGTCCACCGCAGCCTCGCCTTCCACCTCGACGAGCGCGTCTACACCGACGACAACCCCGGCTACCCGAACCTGCGGATCCGCAACTCCGGTTTCCCGTACGCCCGTTACGTCCTCGCCGCCGGCGCGCACCCCATCGGGGACTGGCCGAGCACGGTGTGGGCGCTGCTCCAGGCCGTCAACATCCTTGAGTTGTCCGAGGGGTTGGTCTCCGACGAGCAGCGGGCGCGGCTCCTCGACGTGGCCCAGGGGTACTGGCGCTGGCTCACCGAGGCGACGTTCTTCAACCCGCAGGAGGCCGGCAACCAGGCGATCGGCTGCATCGTCGGCGGGCTGATGCTGGCGGCCCACCTCCCGCAGGAACAGGGGGAGTCGGTGCGGGAGACGGCCCTGGAGCTGTACCGCTCCAAAATCCGCGCGCACCGCGTGGCCGACCGAGGCGCCCTCCTGCCCCCCGAGCACGGCGGCGCCTACGACAACAACTACGGCCCGATCTCCCTGTCCTTCCTCGCCCAGGCCCACCGCGTCAGCGGCGAGGAGATGTTCGCCGAGGACGGCGAGGCGCTGGCCCGCTACATCGACGCCCGCCTGTCCAACGGGGGCTTCGACAACGGCGGTCCGCGCTACAGCGAGCAGCACTCCGGGTTCGAGTCCGTCCTCGGGCTGCGCTACTTCGGCGCGCGCGTCGGCGCCGACATCGGGCGCTACCGGGGCGACACCCGCTGGGGCCGGTACGCCGTCAAGCCCGACGGCGGGGTCGACGGGCACTTCGCGTGGATGCTGGTCTGGCAGATCCAGGACGACAGCGTCTGGCACCGGGAGCCGTCCACCGCCGTGGCGCGCCACCAACTCCGGTCCGGCACCGTGTCGGTGGCGTTCGACTCGAAGATGACGCCCTCGCTGGTCGAGGCCGACGGCACGTACTGCCTCCCGGCCGCGGTGAACCGGCAGCACGGCTTCGGGCCGGTCCTCGACGGGTTCCTCTTCACCCGCCCCATGGGCGAGGTCCGCGTCCGCGACCTCCAAGTGGACGGTCTCACCGCCAAGTTGGTCACCAAGCCGGTCGTCGGCCGTGACCACGTCCTGCGCAGCGTCCGGTCCCTGTACGTCACCGACGGCACGGCCCTGTGGACGACCGTCGCGGTCGAACGCCTGCCCGGCGACCCGTACTTGCTGGCGGGCCTGCCCTATGCGGCGGACGACGGTGAGCGGGTCCTGCGGACGTCCGAGGCGGCGGTCGTGTCGGCGGGGGAGCTGCGCCTCACGCACCCCTCGGCCGAGGGCCCCGGGCACTTCGACGCGCGCGGTGAACTCAGCCAGGAGCAGGCGGCGTTCGCCCTCGCCGCCGACCCGCGCGGCTACGGCAACCCCGACGAGGGCTGGAGCCACCTCGTCAGCTCCACGGCGTTCGAGGCGGGCCCCGTCGCGGACGCGCCGGAGGACCTGCACGTGTTCGCCGTCCGCCACGGCGGCAGCGGACCGCTCACCCTGCACGCCGAGTGGACCGACGCCGGGCTCCTGCTCCGCACGGACGCCTTCA
The DNA here is from genome assembly GCA_036569285.1 of Streptomyces sp. GTDB lineage: Bacteria > Actinomycetota > Actinomycetes > Streptomycetales > Streptomycetaceae > Streptomyces. Next base: position 5,402 of record DATCQX010000654.1, on the reverse strand, counting down.
CGGCGGTCCTGGAGGGCCAGGACCCCTCTGGGGAGCCGGAGTTCAGGCTCAGCCGCTGAGGGTGTGCGCAGGGGGCGACAGCCCGGCCGGTTTTCAGGGCGGCCGGGCTGTCGTCTTTTTGGCTGGGCGCGAGGGCGTGCTCAGCGTTCCGGCTCGGCCCGTGACCGTCTGCGGTCGGCCGCCAGACACAGGAGGGCGGCGACGGTCGTCGCGAGGCCGCCGAGCCACAGGCCCGAACGGGCGCCGAGCGGGGCGGCGAGGGCGCCGACGAGGAGGGAGCCCAGGGGCGTCGTCCCTTGCAGGATGAGGGTGTAGAGGGCCATCACGCGGCCCCGGAACGCGGGGTCGCTGCCGAGCTGGATGCGGTGGTTGGCGGCCTGGGCGAAGTACGTGGAGGCCAGGCCCGTGAAGAACAGGCAGACCATGGCGACGCCGAGCGTCGGGGCCCTTCCGGCGACCGTCTCCAGCACCCCGAACACGAGGGCCGACCCCGCGACCAGGGTGCCCGAAGGGCGTTCGCGGCGGGCCGTCCCGGCGAGCGCGGCCAGCAGTGAACCCGCCGCCAGCGACGTCGTCAGCAGGCCGAAGGACGTCGCGTCGGCGTCGTACACCGTCCTCGCCATCAGCGGCAGCGTGACCTGGAAGTTGAGGCCGAACAGGCCGACGGCCGCCACCAGCGTCAGCGGCAGCGTGAGGTCGGGGCGTGAGGTGACGTGCCGCAGGGCGTCCACGATCCGGTGCCGGCCACGGGCCGCCGGACCCCGGTGCAGTTCGGACGGCCGCATCAGGAGCAGACCGGCCACCGGGGCGGCGTAGCTGACGCCGTTCAGCAGCATGACCGGGCCCGTCCCGAGCCAGGCGATGAGCGCCCCCGACACCGCGGGGCCCACCACGCGCGCGATGCTGAAGTAACTGGTGCTGAGCGCCGACGCGTTGGGCAGCAGCGCCGACCCCACCAGCTCGCTGACGAACGAGATCCGGGTGGGCGCCTCGACGGCGTTCACGACGCCGAGGGCCAGGGCGAACACGCAGAGGTGCGCGAGCCGGACCGTCCCGGTGAGCGTCAGGAGCGCCAGAAGCAGGGCGAGCACCCCGGAAATCACGTTCGCCCCGATGAGCAGGACACGCTTGTCGTGCCGGTCGGCCAGCCGTCCGCCGTACAGCGTGAGCAGCAGAACCGGCGTGAACTGAAGGGCCGTCACCAGCCCCAGCGCGCTTCCGGAGCCGTCCGTCAGGGACAGGACCAGCCAGTCCTGCGCTGTGATCATCATCCAGGTGCCGGTCACCGACACGACCTGACCGCCCGCGAACAGCCGGAAGTTGCGGACGGCCAGGGAGCGGAAGGGGGAGCCGAGGACCGAGATCATCCGGCATTTCTGTCATGCCCTCCTCGCATCGCGCCAGGGCGCGGCCTTGAATCGACGTTATCGGCAGGGAACGGACGTGTGGGAGTGAATCGTTGGAAGAGGTGCACCATTGATTTCGAACAGGTGCACCACTGAAAGGTTCAGCCTCCTCGCGGGAAGACGGATCGCTCTCGGGTCTGTGAAGAGGGGGTGAGGAAAGGAGCGACCGCCGTGGGTCCGACGCAGGCCTCCGCCGCCGTCGACGAGGCGCGCATCCGGGCGCTGATCGCCCGCTGGGCGCGGTCCGTGCACCGGGGCGACATCGACGGCGTGCTCGCCGGGCACGCCGAGCGGCTCACGATGTACAACGTCGCCCCGCCCTACGAGGGCATACGCTCCCGCGCCGCCTACCGCGTGATCTGGCCGCCCCTCTTCGCCTGGCAGGCCCTCGGCGCCCGCTTCGACATCGAGACGCTGGACGTGACGGCCGGTACGGACGTCGCCTACGCCCACGCCCTGATCCGCTGCGGCACCGCCCAGGAACTCGCCGACCACCCCGACCTCAGACTCCGGCTGACGTTCGGACTGGTCAAGGAGGAGGGCGAGTGGGTGATCGCCCACGAACACCACTCGTTCCCGCACGACTGAGCCGGATGCGCCGAAGCGGCGTGGGCGGGGTGGCGTGAAGCGGTGGCCTGAACCCGTCTCCGCCGCCTGGGGGAATCGGAGACGCCGGATCCGGGGACAGCGGGTTACGTTGACGAGGGCTTCCGCACCCTCAGTGACATTCGTCGGACGTGGAGAGGGGCAGCGCGCATGACTCCCGAGCCGTGTGCCGTGGCCGCCGCGCCGGTCCGGCGCCGGGCCTCCTGGCCCCTGCTGGGCTCGTGCGCCGTGCTGCTGGCCGTGGTCTGGCTGGCCCGCCGGCACTGGTCGGTCGTCTCGGACGGCGCCGGGCGGCTCGTCGTCGCGGACCGGGGCTGGCTGCTGTGCGGCGCGCTGGCCGCCGTCGGCACGTGGGGCTGCGCGGCCCTCACCCAGCAGGGCGCCGTCACGCCGAGCCTGCCGCGCGGGAGACTCGTCGCCGCCCAGTTCGCCGCGTCCGCCGCCAACCACCTCCTGCCCGCCGGGCTCGGCGCGAGCGCCGTCAACCTGCGCTTCCTGATGCGCTGCGGCCTGACCGCACCCCGCTCGGCGACGGCCCTCGGCGTCAAGGCGAGCGCCTCCGCCATCGCCCGGATCACCCTCGTCGTGGTCCTCGCCCCCCTGGCCCCCGGTGTGCTGCGGGTGCCCGAGGTCCCGCCGACCGTCGTCCTCGCCTGCGTCGTCGCCCTGCTCCTGCTGCCGGCGCTGCTGCTGTGGGCGCGCTGCCGCCGGGCCCTGTGCGCCGTCGCCCTGGACATCCGGGCCGTGCACGCGCGGCCCTGCCGGGCGGCGGCGCTGTGGGGCGGTGCGTTCGCGTTCGCGGTGCTGCACGCGTGCGTGCTGATCGCCGTGACCCGGGCGATCGGCCTCGCGCTGTCGCCGGTCCACGTCGCGCTGCTGTATCTCGCGGCGAGCGGCGCCGCCGCCCTGCTGCCCACTCCGGGTGGGATCGGCTCCCTCGACGCGGTGCTCGCGCTGTCGCTGACGGCGACGGGGGCGCCGGCCGTCGCGGCCGCCTCGGCGGTGCTGGGGTACCGGCTGCTGACGGTGTGGCTGCCGTTGGTGCCGGGGTTGGTGGTGCTCGGGGTGCTGGTCAGGCGCGGGGCGCTGTAAAACCCTTGGTCAAGCCATGGTGAAGATCTGTCGCGGGCTTTACTGCACATGATGTGCAACTAGGAGAGGATAGCGACGGCGGGGTGGACGCAGCCTTGCCGTGAACGCGACGAAAGGCACCACCCCATGACGATGACCCGGCAGGAATGGACCCGCCTCGCCGGCATGGCCGCCTTCATCGTCGCCCTGCACGTGATCGGCTGGTTCACCCTCGTCGCGATCGTCGCCCCGCACCACTACAGCATCGGCACCAAGACCTTCGGCATCGGCATCGGCGTCACCGCCTACACCCTCGGCATGCGCCACGCCTTCGACGCCGACCACATCGCCGCGATCGACAACACGACCCGGAAACTCATGGGCGAGGGGAAACGGCCCCTGTCCGTCGGGTTCTGGTTCTCCCTCGGCCACTCCAGCGTCGTCTTCGCCCTCGCCCTCCTGCTCTCCCTCGGCGTCAAGACCCTCGCCGGGCCGCTGCGCGACGACGACTCCAGCCTCCACGACGTCACCGGCCTGATCGGGACGGCCGTCTCGGGCACGTTCCTCTACGTCATCGCGATCCTCAACCTCGTCATCCTCGCCGGGATCTGGAAGGTGTTCCGGCGGATGCGGACGGGGGAGTTCGACGAGGCGGAGCTGGAGGAGCACCTGAACAACCGGGGGTTCATGAACCGCCTCCTCGGCCGGGTCATGAACTCCATCACCAAGCCCTGGCAGATGTACCCCCTCGGCCTCCTCTTCGGCCTTGGCTTCGACACGGCCACCGAGGTCGCCCTGCTCGTCCTCGCCGGGTCCGGCGCGGCCTCCGGGCTGCCCTGGTACGCGATCCTCTGCCTGCCCGTCCTCTTCGCGGCCGGCATGTCCCTGCTCGACACCATCGACGGCTCATTCATGAACTTCGCCTACGGGTGGGCGTTCTCGCAGCCCGTCCGCAAGGTCTACTACAACCTCACCGTCACCGGCCTCTCCGTCGCCGTAGCCCTCCTCATCGGCACCGCCGAACTCCTCGGCCTCGCCGCCGACAAACTCTCCCTCCACGGCCCGTTCTGGGACTGGGTGTCCGGCCTCGACCTGAACACGCTGGGCTTCGCGGTCACAGGCATGTTCGTGGCGGCCTGGGCGATCGCACTGGTGGTGTGGAAGGTGGGGCGGATCGAGGAGAGGTGGACGGTGCGGCCCGTACAGGCCGAGGAGGCCGCTCAGCAGACGCTGCCCGCGAGCACCCTCTCCAGCACCTCGCGCTGAGCGTCGTCCGCATCCGGGCCCGACAGCACCACCAGTGCCTTCCACAGCGCCCACCCCCGGGCCCGCCGCCAGGCGTCGTCCGGCAGCCCGACGGCCTCCTGGAACACCTCACGCTCGACGCCCTCGAAGTACGTCCACGCGATGACGAGATCACACGCCGGATCCCCCACCCCGCACGTCCCGAAGTCGATGACGGCCGACAACTCCCCCTCCTGGACAAGGAGGTTGGTCACCGACACGTCCCCGTGGAACCACACAGGCGCCGACGGCCACACCGACACCAGGGCCTCGGCCCACACCCGGCGGCACGCGGCGACGTCCACCTTGTCGGCCAACGTCACCAGCGCATCGGCGACTTGATCCCCGTACGCACTCGGATGGCACCCCCGGTAGAAGGAGTGCCGCCCTGCCACCGGGCCGCCCTCGGCGGGGACGTCGCGCAGACGGCGCAGGAACTCGCCCAGGTCACGGGCCAGTTGGAGGCGGTCGACGGTGCCGGACTCGACGGTGTCGCCGGGCAGCCAGCGCCGTACCGACCACGGGAACGGGTACGCGGACGACGGGCGGCCGACCGCCACGGGCACCGGGAGCGGCATCGGCAACTCCTTGGCCAGGAACGGCAGCCAGCGGTCCTCCTTGGCCACCGCCGCGACGTACCCCTCGGCGCTCGGCAGCCGTACCGACAACTCCTCGCCGAGCCGGAACGTGCGGTTGTCCCAGCCCTGGCGGGCCACCGGCCGGATCGGCAGCGTGGACCACTCGGGGAACTGTTCGGCGATCAGGGAACGGACGAGCCGCGCGTCGAGGTCGGTCACGGGGGCAGTCTGCGGGAACACCGCCCCCGCTGTCCTCAGTTTTTCGTGAGGTCCCTGTGGTAGCGGGTGATCTGCTGGGCCGGATCTCCCGTGTACATCCAGGGAGTCGGGGTGGCTCGGCGGCCGAGGAGGCCGAGGAGGACGCCGGCGATTTCCTGCTCGCCCGCCAGACAGGCCGCGTGGGCGAGGTGGTTGGCGTCGCGGAGTTCGGCAGGGGGCAGGGGGAGGTGCTCGGGGC
>DATCQX010000653.1:0-7366 GCA_036569285.1 Streptomyces sp. | reverse complement strand
CCCCTCACATGACTGACGCGCTCGTCTCCGGAATCCTGGCCGGATACGGAATCGCCATCCCTGTGGGCGCGATGTCCGTCCTCGTCGTCACCCTCGCCTCCCGCGTCTCGCTCCAGCGGGGCATGGCGGCGGCGCTCGGCGTGGCCACGGCCGACGGCCTGTACGCCCTGGCCGCCGCCGTCGGCGGCACCGCGCTCTCCCGCCTCATCACTCCGGCCGCGGGTGTCTTCGAGGCGGTGGCGGCCGGTGTGCTCACCGTGATCGCCGTCGCCGGCCTCAGGACGGCCGTGCGCAGCCATCGCCGGGACGACGAGGACGGCGCCGTCGCGCCCCCACCGCCGGGTTCGCCCTGGCGGACCTACGGCGCGCTGGTCGCCCTGACGCTCCTGAACCCCCTGACGGTCGTCTACTTCGGCGCCCTGGTCGTCGGCGGGCAGGCGGGGGCCGCCTCCTTCTCGCACGGCCTGCTCTTCGTCCTCGGCGCCTTCGTGGCCTCCGCCAGCTGGCAGACCCTCCTGGCCACCGGCGGAGCGCTCCTGGGCCGCACCCTCACCAGCCCGCGCGGCCGGCTCACCACCACTGTCGTCGGCAACGCCGTCATCCTGCTCCTCGCCGCACGTCTCGCGTGGTCGGCGGGGTGAACGACGGCGTCGCCGTCAGCGTGGGGACAGGAGGCAGAACTCGTTGCCCTCGGGGTCGGCGAGGATCGTCCAGTGGATGCTGGACTGGTCGATGCCCGGGTCGGTGGCGCCCAGGGCCTGGAGCCGGGCCTTCTCCGCCGCCGGGTCGCCGTCCGGGTAGGGGGAGACGTCCAGGTGGACGCGGTTCCAGCCGCTCTTGGTGTCGGGAGTGCGGACGAACTCCAGGTACGGGCCGACGCCTTGGGCGGAGCGCATGGTCGCCTGGTCGTCGGTGACCGAGTGCAGGGTCCAGTCCATGGCGCCGTCCCAGAAGCGGGCCATCTCACGCGGGTCGGCACAGTCGACGACCACCGCGGCGATCGGCCCGGTGTCGCCGTAGACCGGGCGGGGTTCCAGGACACAGAACTCGTTGCCCTCGGGGTCGGCCATGACGGTCCAGGGGACGTCACCCTGCCCCACGTCGGCGAGTGTCGCACCGAGACCCTTCAGCCGGGCGACCAGCTCCGCGTGGTGCGCGTCCGAGGTGGTGGCCAGATCGAGGTGCACACGGTTCTTGGCCGTCTTGGGTTCCGGGCGGGCGATGAGGTCGATACAGACGGCCGAGGGGTCCGGGTAGTCGAACCCGACGGGTTCGAGGTTGGTCACCCCGGGTCCCTCACTGTCGACACCCCAGCCGAGCACCTCCGCCCAGAACCGGCCGAGCGCGGTGTCGTCATGAGCCTTCATGTTGATCTGCACGAGTCGTGTTGCCATACCGACGATCCTAAAAGCTTCCAGCGACCATCCACACCGGGGCTGACCTGCCGATAGTCCCGTTCAGAAGCGCGTCGTACCGTCCGTCCTCGCCACCTTCCTGACCTCCTCGGGAGTCGTCCCCCGGACACCGGTCAGGTCCGCACCCGACAAATCCGCCTCGCTGAGGTCGGCGCCCGTCAGGTTCGTGTACCGCAGCGAGGAGCCCTTGAGATCGGCGGCGCCGAGATCCGCGTGGCTCAGGTCCGCCTCGGTCAGGTTCGTGTAACTGGCCTTCGCCAGAACGAGATCGGCGTGACCGAGGTTCGCGGTGAAGAGGTTCATGCCGGTGAGCCGGGTGCCCGGCAGAACGACCCCGGGAACCCTGATCCCATGGAGGTCGGTGAAGTCGTGCGACGCCCGGGGCAGCCGGGCCAAAACGGTCAGCGCGGCCTGGACGTCCGTGTCGGGCTCGCCGGGAAGTTTCGCGTCGGGGACGGCCGGAGCGGGATCGTGTTCCCGGACGAAGGTGGCCAGCACGTCGATGATCGCCGCCCGGTCACGCGAGGAGTCGCGGGCGATCCGTTCCAGGGCATGGACGGCACTGGCGCGGACGTCGTGCGCGGGTGAGCCCAGTTGTTCGGTGGCCCTGATGTACCGGTCGGTGACCTGCCCCTCCCGCGCGGTCCGCAGCTCACCCTGCGCCGTCTGCCAGGACAGCGCCGTCGCCACAAGACCCGCACCCGCGAACACGACACCGAACAGGATGCCGACGCTGTTGAACCACTGGTGCCGGCTCTGCCGCCGCCGCTCGCGCTCCTCGGCCTCCGCACGCTTCCCCTCCTGGAGCAACTCCCAGCGGCGTTCAGGAGGCAGGGCGTCCAGTTCCTCCTGCGTGGGCGCGGTGATACGGACCGACGGTTCATCAGGATCGGGCGCGCGAGTCACCTTTGACACGATACGGACGCACTCACCCTCGGGACACCCTCATCACGATGCCGCCCGTGGACGTCACGGCCGTCCGGCCCCGCATTGAGATAGTCCGCCGGCGTGACTATCGTCCCCGGCGTGACCGAACGTGTGATGCAGGAACCCACCCTGCTGGTACTGACAGCCCTCGCGGACGCCCCCCGGCACGGGTACGCCGTCGCTCAGGAGATCAAGACGATGACCGGCGGCCGGGTCTCGCTGCGGACGGGGGCCCTGTACGGGGCGCTGGACCGGCTGCTGGCGGACGGGCTGATCGACGTCGAGCGGGAGGAGGTCGTGGACGGGCGGGCCCGGCGGATCTTCACGCTGTCCGCGACGGGCCGGGAGCGGCTGACGGCGGAGGCGGAGCGTCTGGCCGCCACCGCGAGGGAGGCCGCGCGCCGGCTCTCCGCCGCACGGCCCTCGGAGGCCGGCGCGTGATCGAGTACGTCCTGCGGCTGTACCCGGCCGCGTACCGGCGGGCCCACGGCGGGGAGATCGCGGCGACCTACCGGGAGATGACAGCGGGTGAGCCGCTGCGCGCACGGCTGCGGGAGGCCGCCGCGCTGGCCGCGCACGCGACGCGGACCCGGACGGGCCTGGGCTCGTCCACCCCCGCCGCGCGCCTCCTCTCCCTGGCCCACCCCTTCGCGCTGGCCGCCGCCGCGGTGTCCTGCGGACTGCACCTCCTGCGCTGGTACATCGCCCTCGTCATCTCCCCCTCCCCGGCCTGGCTCCAGCTCCGCGGGGACCTGTCGGGGATCCGGGGTGTCCTGCTCGTCTCGTCGTTCGCGGTGCTCGTGGGGGCGGCGTCGGCGCTGAGCGGGCGGTGGCGGTTCGGGGTGCCCTGCACGGTCGCCGGGCTGCTCGCCTTCGGCGCGGGCCTGGCGGTCAGCGGGCCCGTGTTCGACGACCCGGTCCTCACGCCGGGCGCGGCCGTCCTGACGGCGGCCGTCGTGCTCGCGTGTCCGCCGGACCGGCGTACGGAGAGCCTCGCTGCGGGGCGGGCGGGGGTGGCGGGTGCGGTGATCGCGCTGGTGCTGGTGCCCCGGGCGGCTGTGGACGCGCATGTCGTGCCGTGGGTCAGTACGGATTACGGGTGCTGGCCGGTGCTGGTGCTCGTGGCGGCCGGGGCGTCGCTGGCGCTGCGGGACAGGTCGGGGCGGGTGCTGGGGGCCATGGCGTTGGCGTCGCCGCTTCTGCTGGCGCATGCGTACACGTTGACGTGAGCCGGGGCGGGGACGGCGGTACCCCTCAGGGCCCCCACACACCTCATAGTCCGTTTGACGTAGCATTCCGTTCGACGGACTATCGGGTCCGCCGAGAGGATAGCCATGCCCTTCACCCTGTCCCACCCCGCCGCCGTACTCCCTTTCCTGCGGCCCCCCTTCAGCCGCGCCGCACTGATCGCAGGCGCCGTCGCCCCGGACATGCCCTACTTCGTCGGCGTCCTCGGCCTGCCCCTCACCGCGCAGTCCTGGTACGAGCCGTTCCTCAACGCCACGACCACGCACACCCTTCCGGGCGCCGTCACCGTCTCCCTGCCGTACGCGCTGACCCTGTGGCTCCTGGCGCTGGCCGCCCACCGCCCGCTGGCCTCCCTCCTCTCCCTGCCCGCACCCACGTCGAGGCCCCCGACGGCACGCCGGGCCGCGTGGGTCGTCCTGTCCGCGCTGATCGGCATCGCCACCCACCTGATCTGGGACTCCTTCACCCACCACGACGGCTTCGTGGTCACCCACGCCCCCTGGCTCACCTCTCCCCTGGCCGGCGGCCTCACCTGGGCGCGCGCCCTCCAGCACGTGAGCACGGTCGGCGGCCTGGCCGCGATCGGGGTGTACGCGTGGCGCAGGCGCACCGCGTTCCCCTCCAGGAGCCTCGGCAGAAGGCAGCGCATCGCCCTGCTCACCGTCGCCGGAGTCACGGCCGTCGGGGCCGTCGCTCACGCGTGGTGGTGGCTGCCGGAGTCCGGGACATCGACGTGGAACGTGATCGAGGGGGCACTGTCGGACGCGGCGAAGGGCGCGGGGGCCGCGCTGATCGGGGCACTGGCTCTGTACGTCGTCGGCTGGTGGACCCGCAGCGCGTTCTCGCGTGCCGCGTGACTTCACCGTCGAGTACTGCGCGGGTGCGTGAACTGCCGTCCGGGCCGATGGAGTCGGCCGACTACGACCCGGGCGCCCGGCACAAGGAGGCCATCACGGCCGTCCGCCGCTCGCACCAGGCCCGCCGTGTACGCATCCGCCTCGGCGGCGACTTCACTTCCGCGGCGCCGCCGTCGAGTCGCGCAGGATCAGTTCCGTCCCCATCTCCCTGTGGGACATCAGGAGTTTCCGGCCGTCGATGAGGGTGAGGAGGGCGCGGGCGGCCTTCTGGCCCATGTCGTAGAGGGGTTGGCGGACGGTCGTGAGGCCGGGGAAGTTCTGGGAGGCCTGGGGGAGGTCGTCGAAGCCGACGACGGGGAACGCAGCGGGGACGTCGAGGCCGAGGGCGCGGGCCGCGTCGCCGGACAAGAACGGCAGCTCCAGCGCCGTCACGCTGATCTACAACAACACCCTGTACGTCAACAAGAACGGCGAAGGTGACGGCCGACCCCGAGTTCCGGGGCCCGGTACGGGCATGAACTCCTACCAGGTCCACCCGTCCTCCCCGGTGATCCGGGCGGGCGCGGTCATCGCCTCCAACGGCGGCACGGACGCGTACGGCAACTCCGTATCCGCGACGGCCGCGCCCAACATCGGCGCCTACAACAGCGCTGGCGGCAACCTGCTGGCCGACGCGGGTTTCGAGACGGGCACGTTGAGCCCGTGGACGCAGGCGAGCGGCAACGCCTCGACGGTGACCTCGACGAACACCCACACCGGGACGTCCGCGCTCACGACGGCTGCGAGCAGGGGCGGCGTCAACCAGACGCTGACGGGGCTGAGCCCCAACACGACGTATCTGCTGACCGGTTGAGGCAAGGTCGCCACGGGCCTTGACCCTTGATCCTGAACACACGAGACACTGGATCCTGAGGATCTGAAAACGGACATCTCGTGGCCATGAAGAACTATCCGCCGCAGTTCAAGGCGGACGCGGTCGCGCTGTACCAGTCACGGCCCGAGGCGACGATCAGGCAGGTCGCCGCCGATCCGGGGATCAACCCCGAGACCCTGCGGAACTGGGTCCGGGCGGCCGAAGCGAGCCGGCCCCGGGGGCGCCGGGCGGATGTGCCGACCGAGCCGCCGACGCCGTTGGAGGCGGAGAACGCCGCTCTACGGAAGAAGGTCCGTGAGCTGGAGGAAGAGCGCGAGATCCTGCGGAAGGCGGCGAAGTATTTCGCCGGGGAGACGCGCTGGTGAACCGCTTCCAGTTCGTCGCCGACCACCAGCGCCGCTACGGCGTGAAGCGGCTGTGCACCGTCCTGGGTATCGCCCGCTCCAGCTTCTACTACTGGCGCCGCACGGCCGCGGACCGGGCCGCCCGGCAGGCGTCCGACGTCGCTCTCGCCGCACGGATACCTTCCTGCTGCGAGACTTCGCCCGCCGCTCCATCGCCGCCGGCCCCTCCACCTTCAGCCTCTCCCAGGTCCTCGACGGCGGCATCCTCCTCGCCCGCCTCCCCCAAGGCGCCCTCGGCGAGGAGACCGCCCGGCTGCTGGGCTCGTTCATCGTCGCCGGGACCTGGCAGGCCGCAGCCGCCCGCGCCCGCACCCCCGAACACTCCCGCATCGACGCCACGCTCAGCGTCGACGAGGCGCACAACTTCCTCACGCTTCCCTATCCGCTGGAGGACATGCTCGCCGAGGCCCGCGGCTACCGCCTGTCGATGCTCCTGGCCCACATCGCCGGCCATGCCGCGACCGAAGCCGCCGGATACGCGAAGCAGGCCGACCAGTCCGCCAAGGACGCCGCCGCCTCGGCCAACACCGCTCGCAATGCCCAGGTGAACGCCGAGAACGCGGCAGCGTCGGCCGTCACGTCCGCCACGTCCGCGCAGTACTCCGCCGACGCTGCCCGTAGTTCCTCCAACTCCGCCTGGACGGCAGTTCAGGACGCCCGAGCCTCGGCCACGGCAGCGGGCAAGGATGATGCAGCCGCGCAGCAGGCAGTGGCAGAGGCATACCGCTCCGTAGTCGTCAAACAGCAGCAGGAATCGGCGCGGTTCCAGCAATGGGCCGAGGAACAACGGAAGCAGAACAACCAGCAGGACGACGACAGCAGTTGGATACCAGACTGGCTCAGGGACACCGCAAACGCTGTCAACCCCTATGTGAAGGCGTTCTGGGACAACAGTCCGCAACTCGCGACCGACCTCGTCGAGAGCCTGGGCGGCGCCGCCTTGACTCAATTCGGAATCGGGGAGGGCATCGCGGGCGGGGGCGGTGGACTCTTGCTGTGCATCGAGACCCTGGGCGGTGGTTGCGTCGAAGCCGTCGCGGCGGTCAGTGGTGGTCTGGCAGCGGCCGGCGGAGGTCTCGCCATGGCCGACAACGGTGTCCATCGCTTCAGCGACGACTTCGGGCAAGCTCTCCGCGAGGCTCAGGAGGAACGTGCCGCGCAAGGGACCTGCGCTCCCGGTGACTGCTTTCGCGGTGCCAGGCCCGACAAGTCACCGAGCTTCCTCCCAAACCCCGGCGAGTATAAGGTCGATGCCACGACCGGGTTCGTAAAAGAATCACACGGGGTGTCAGTCTTCGATAATTCCGGTAGCGTCACTTCGAAGGGGTTCATCCCGCATCAGATAGACGAGTCGAGCTTCCCGGATACACTGCGAGTGATCCAGCGAGGAAAAGACCCTCGCCATTTCGAGATAGTTCCCGCCCCGGGGGCCAATCTCACTCCCGAGAGGTACGCGGAGGAGCTTTCAAAAATTAAGGTCCGAAAATAAGGAGGCAGTGCCGGAAGTGTATGACCTTCAGTTCCCCGACTATTTGTCGGGATACGAGAACGAAACAGAAGCCAAAGGCTACCTGGTGGGCGTGAAAGTGGTCTCACCTGATGCCACTTTCGATTTGACCGTCTACGACCCCTTTCGCCTTG
>DATCQX010000652.1:0-3955 GCA_036569285.1 Streptomyces sp. | reverse complement strand
TCGCTCCATGCCGTGTGCTCAAGCTTGAAGTCGCTCTGCTCGACGAATCGCGCGCCCGCCTGTGAGAAGACGCCGCGCAATTCGGCGTCGCCCATCCCGATGCCGTTGTCCCGGCATTCCAGATACAGGCGTCCGTCGTCGCCCCGTCCCTGCTTGAACTCGATCTGTCCGGCGAAGGTGTAGGCGCCGCTGTGGCCGCTCCGGTCCAGGTACTGGGTGCGCGCCCGGCGGTAGCGACATGCGTCGAGCGCGTTCTGGTACAGCTCGCGCACCGCCAAGTCGCGGTCCTTGTAGAGCTGTACGCCCATCAGCAGCTCGCGGACGCGCCGTTCGTCCAAACGGAATCCGGCCCAGCCGTCGAACACGCCGTCAGCCGGACGCACGTCGTCTGCCGAGAGACTCGTGGGGAGCCTCGGCATGGGCTGCGGGATCCGGTCGCGTGCCGTTCGGTCGACGCTGTGCAGAAGCTCGTTGGTGCGAGCCACGTACTGCCGTAGTCCTTCGATGACTGCCTCGTGGTGACAGTCGGCCCGCAGCGCCGGGTGTGCCGTCTGACCGCCCCAGGTTGCCTGCCCGACCGTGTCACGAAGTTGTTCGAGGCCGACGGGGTGGGGGATGCCGACATGCTCGACGATGACATCGGGGAGCGCGGTCGTCTCCAGGCAGGTTCCGTACGCGAGGGCCAGCAGGAGGGCGAGTCTGCGATCGTGTACCCGCTGCCGGGCCGGGAGAGCAGGGACCCGGATCTGGTCTTCTCCACTCAGCCGGTCCAGGAATTCGGCGTTCGTCACATCAGGGCCGCGCCGCACCGCATGCAGGAGCGCGGTCACCCGCCCAGGTTCCAGAATGCCTCCGAGGCCCTGGACCAGCTCCTTCTCGCCCTCGATCTCATGAAGCAGCTCCCGAACGGGCCCCGCCTCCGCGTGCTCGCCACGTCCGAGCAGCCAGCGGTGGAACAACCACCAGCCGATCGGTCGCGCCGCGTCGGGCCGCAGAGCCGCACGTTTGACCAGACGGTCATGCCCTGCCGCGAACGTCTCGAAGGCTCGCCGATCCTCGTCCGCGTCCGGCACGGGGCCGAGTCGGTCCGGTCCGACGTGGGCCCGACGGGACGCGGTCCGAGCCCTGCTGGCGCCGTACAAGAACGGCACGAGGATCAGTAGCGTGGCCTCGGCCGGACACAGTTCGAGTGGGCGCCCGGCGCCTTGGTCACTCAGCAACCATTCGACCCGGTCGACGAATCGCACCGAGGTGCCCGGGTCCTGCCACGGATCCGCGGCGAGTGCGTCCTGCGCGGCATCGCGTACGCCGGCCAACCCGGCGACTGCGGCGCACACGTACGCCTTGAGTGTCTGTGCGCTCCGATCGTCGTCGACGTGGTCCCACAGGGTCGATTGCTCCGCGGCTCGCACCCACCAGTCCTCAACACCGCCGGATGGCAACGCGGGTGGAGATTCAGTGCCCACGCGTATGTGAACTGTCTCGGCCTGTACGACAGTGTTTTGAGTACCCCCGGAGATCAGGTTGCGTACCTTGCCCGCGGTGTCCACGTCCTCCATGTCCCGAGCCTATGGGGGACGGCCCGCAGCGGGGGCGACTTCCCGGGAGCACGTGAGCCGTAGCCCGGTGCGTCTCCATCGGGCGCGCCTCGTTCCACTGGATGACAGGCATGGGTGTTGAGGACGCCGCGATCACCTGTTCGGAACTGTCCCGTAATCGACATGGCGACGCAGTTGACGTCGGATCGACAGGGCCAACTGGGGAGCGGAGCCAGCCGTGTTCATCCGGGTGGGGAACTCGGAGACGTGCTTGAGGGCATCGGGGAATCCGGTCCAGGGGCGGACTTTCAACAGCATGTCCGGCAGGTCGATGCTGGGAAGCATCGCCCTGATGGTGGTTTTCAGCCAGGTCGGCGACTCTGGCTCGCTCGCCGTACCGAGCTTGCCCACCGACAGGTAGACGAGTCCGCCGCCCTTGGGGGAGGACGATCTCCATCGTCGCGTCGTCGGCCAAGGGAGAGCCGGCCGGATGTCTGCCGCCAAGCCGCGTCCGGGCCGCGCGTACAGTCATCCGCCTCGGCCCGTCCAGCGGCCTCGCGCGCAGGTTCGCCCACCAGTTGGACGGGGCGGTGAACACGTCGCGCCGGCTCGGGGTGCGGCGGAACTGTTCCAGCACGCCACGTACGCGTCGCCGCCGACCGCACCGTACTGCGCCTTGACGCCGGTTGACACCGCGCGCCTGAGGACGGGGCCAGATCGGTGCACGTTGGGGCTCCGCCTGGGTGTCACTGGACTTTCTCGAGTGGTTTCGTATCCACGACAGGCGGCACAGCAGGTTACGCATGGACTGGGCCCGGGGTGGAACTCCCGTGGACTCCGCGAACGTGAGGCATTCTCGCCGGGCCGCACGGCGCCTCCCGGGAAGCACAACGGCCGGAGTCGCCACCCCCCACAGGAGAGACCCCGGCCGTTGCTCACGGGTCGCGCGGCGGCCCGTGTTCAGTACAGCGTCGGAGGGCCCGTTTGTGTCACACCCGGCACGTACGGATGGTGGACCGGCGTGGACGGCGCGCGGTTTCAGGTCGTAACGTGCCTTTCGCGCCGGACAGCAGAGCGGCTGGACAACGCCGCCCGCTGGGGGACCTCCGGCGGAAACACGCAGGGATCGGCTGAGCTAGGGACCAGGGTGCAGGGGTGCTGGGGGACGACGCGGAGCTGACGGCCGCGGTGCTCGCTGCACGGGACGGGGACGAGAACGCGTTCCGCGCCGTGTACCGCGCCGTGCATCCCCGGCTGCTCGGATATGTCCGGACATTGGTGGGTGACGCGGACGCGGAGGACGTCACGTCCGAGTCGTGGCTCCAGATCGCCCGGGACCTCGAACGCTTCGAGGGCGACGCCGACCGCTTCCGGGGCTGGGCCGCGCGGATCGCCCGCAACCGCGCCCTCGACCACATCAGGATGCGCGGCCGGCGGCCCGCCATCGGCGGGGACGAGACCGAGCTGACCGGACGGCCCGCCGAGTCCGACACCGCGGGGGAGGCCATCGAGGCGCTCGCCACCGGCCGTACGCTCTCCCTGATCGCGAAGCTTCCGCAGGACCAGGCGGAGGCGGTCGTGCTGCGGGTCGTCATGGGACTCGACGCCAAGACCGCCGCCGACACGCTCGGCAAACGGCCCGGTGCCGTACGGACCGCCGCACACCGCGGCCTGAAGAAGCTCGCCGAGCTGATCGGAGACGACCCCGGGGCGACGGGCGTGCTCGACGCGCTGCCACGGCAGTCGGGGAGCGCGCCGTCGTCGGGTGTGACGCATGCGCGCGCCCGGACGCAGAAGGACATGTGATGGCCGACGAGCAGTACAGGTGGCTGGACCCCGAGACGGCGGAACGTCTGCTGAACGGGGAGTCGCCGGACACCGTCGAGCCCGCGCACCGCGAGCGCGCGGCCCGCCTCACGCACGCCCTGAACTCCCTGACCCCGGCGCATCCGGCCATCGCGGACGACGGTGAGCTGCCCGGCGAGGCCGCCGCGCTGGCCGCGTTCCGCAAGGTGCGGGCGGAGCGGGTGGGGGCGGCGCTGGTGGGTGCCGGTTCCGTGGGGGACGTCGTCGAGGTGGACGAGGTCGTCCGGCTCGGCGTGCCGGACGCCCCGACCGGGGGCTCCCGGCGACGACGCGTGTCCCGGTTCGCACTCGCGGCCGTGCTGGTGCTGGGGGTCGCGGGGGGTGCGGCCGTGGTCGCCGGCATGGGGTCGGGGAGCGGGAACGCGCCCGGTTCGGGGGCGACCGTCTCCGCCGCCGCCACGCCCACGCCGGAGGAGAGCGGGGGCGGGACGCCGTCGGCCGGGGTCAGCGCGGAGGAGGTCGTGCCCGGTGGGGGAGCGGCCGGGGGTACTACGGGTACGGGCGGGGGGACCGTGACCGGGGGTGGCTCTCAGGGTGGGGGTGCTACTGGG
>DATCQX010000651.1:0-3844 GCA_036569285.1 Streptomyces sp. | reverse complement strand
CGGTTATCCGGCCGCGCGCAGGAACTCCAGTGAGCGGCGGGCGAGTTCGGGGGCGTCGAGGGCGCCGCCCTGGATCTCGACGGAGACCAGTCCAGTGTGTCCGAGGTCGCGCAGCGCGGCCAGCACGGGCGCGAAGTCGATCTCGCCGGTGCCGAGTTCGAGGTGCTGGTGGACACCGCGCACCATGTCCTCGACCTGGACGTTCAGCAGCCGGGGCGCCGCCCGCCGCAGGCAGTCCAGGACGGGGGTGTCCTCGACGCAGTGGGCGTGTCCGACGTCGAGGGTGATGCCGAACAGCTCGTGTCCGCCGACGAGTTCGGCGACGCGCAGGCAGCGGTCGACGGTGTCGACGAACATGTGCGGCTCGGGTTCGAGGCCGAGGGCGACGTCGTAGAACTCGGCGGTCTCCAGCACCCGTCCGACGCCGTCGGCGAACCGCTTGAACGCGTCGGCCTCGGGCACGCCGTCCGGGGCGGGTCCGCTGCACAACTGGATCGTGGGCGAGCCGAGTTCGGAGGCGATGCGGACGGCCCGGCGCAGCAGGTCGACCCGCAGGTCGACGCCCTCGCTCATGAGGGTCGGCTGGTGCTTGCCGTACGGGTCGAGGAGATAGGGGGCGCCGGTCTCGACGGTGACGCTCAGCCCACGCCGCTCCAACTGCCGTCTCACGTCGGCGACTCTGCGGGGCAGGTCGTCGGCGTAGGGGTCGAGGTGGACGTGGTCGAGGGTGAGCGCCACTCCGTCGTAGCCGAGGTCGGCCAGGACGCCGAGGACATAGTCCAGCCGGTGGTGCGTGAATCCGTTGGTGCCGTAGCCGAATCGGAGGGGGGAGGCCATACCGGGTTCCTCACACGGGTCAGGTCGGGGAGATGCGCCGCGCCAGCCGGCGGGCGAGGGGGTGGACGGCGCCGAGGAGCGCCGCCGCGATCGGTGAGCCCGCGCGGGCGGTGAGCGCCGCCTGGAGCGGTACGAGAGCGGTGATCCCGGCCCCGACCGCCCCGCGCACGTTGTCCCCCGAGGGCGCCGCCAACGCCTTCGCCTGCGCGGCCCCGTAGGTGCCGAGGTAGGCGAGCGCGGCACCGCCGACGAGGAGGGCTGTGGCCGCGGTACGAAGGTCCCGGGGGCGGGTGTCGAGGAGGGCGCGCACGGGGGTGGCGGGCGCCGGGGGTGCCGTGCCGATGGCTGCGGACGCGGACGCCGTACCGCTGCGCGCCCCACGCCCGGCTCCGGACGCCAGGGGTGCCGCGCCGCCACCCGCCCCCCGCCCGGCTCCCGCACTCCCCTTGCCCGCTCCCCACCCGCTCCCCGTACCGCTCCCGCGCAACCCCCGCCCCACCGGCCCCGCCGCCGTCAGCACCACCGCACCGGTGGAGGCCGCCAGCGTCCGGCCCGGAACGCTCGCCGGAGCCCCCGTGATCTCGTGGCGGCTGAGGGCGGTGAGGGTGTAGGTGTGGGCGCCGATGAGGGCGGCCGGGAGAGCCCCCCGGCGCAAGGCCGCCGCACCGGCGCCCGGCGGGGCGACCGCGAGGGCGCCGGTGAGGACGTCCGCCGCGCGGGCGCCCGCCATCACGGCGGGGCCGGCCGGGGTCGACTTGAGGCCGAGGTCGTAGGCCCAGACGAGGCCAGCGAGGGGAAGCGCTCCCACCAGCCCCCGGCGGCCTCCGGTCACGGCGGCGAGCGCGAGGCTCGCGGCGGTCAGGCCGGTCGCGACGGCGAGGGCGGTGCGGCGGGGCACGCGGCCCGAGGGGATGGGCCGGTCGGGGCGCTCCACGGCGTCGATCGTCGCGTCGGCGTAGTCGTTGAGCGCCATACCCGCCCAGTACATGCAGACGGAGGAGGCGGTGGTGCCGAGGACGCGCGGATGCCAGGGGGTGCGGGCCGCCGCCGCTCCGGCGAGCACGTCGCCCGGGACGCTCAGCGCGGCGGGCGCCCTGACGAGTCGCACGAGGTCGGAAGTGCGCCGGTCAGCAGGCGAGTTGGAGCGGAATGAGGCTTTCCGATCATCCATGTCCGAACCCTACTCATACTATTTTTTCTTTCAAAGGTCTCCCGTCATGAGTAATGAAGTGGTGAAGCCAACACGCGTGTTCCTTTGCGGGACACGGGGAGTCGAGGGTATGGACACGTCAACTCACCGTGTGGCGCGGAGCTTTCGCCAGACGGCCTTCGCGGCGTTGTGCCCCGACATGCCGTGCACCCCGGGGCCCGGCGGGGTGGCCGAGGAGCAGATGAAGATCGCCGGGTGCGGTGTGGTGTACGGCGACAGGGACAGTTTCGGACGCAGCATCGTCTGGAGGCCGGTGAAGGCTCCGGTGCCGATGTCGCCGCCGACGTAGTTGGCGTTGCGGACGGCGAGCTGGGGCGGGCCGAAGGTGGCGCGGGCGAGGACGCGGTCGCGGAACCCCGGCGCGTAGCGCTCCAGTTGGCGTTCGATCGGGTCGGTGAGGTCGCCCGTCCAGCCGCTCGGGACGTGGCCGTACGCCCAGAAGACCTGCTTGCCCTCGGGGGCGCGGGTGGGGTCGACGATGCTCGGCTGGACGGTGATCATGAACGGGCGGTCGGGGGCGCGGTTCTCCCGGGAGGCGGCCCTGAGGGCGGCGCCGATCTCCGCGCTGTCCTTGCCGATCTGGACGGTCGTCGCGGAGCGGGGTTCCTCCGCCGTCCACGGGACGGGGCCCTCGAGCGCGTAGTCGACCTTGAACACGCCCGCGCCGTAACGGTAGTTGTCGTAGTAGCCGCCGAGTCCGGCGATGCGCGCGAGGGCCGTCGGCGAGGTGTCGAAGACGTAGGCGCGGGCCGGGGGGAGGTCGTCGAGGCGCTTGACCTCGTAGTCCGTGTGGATCTCGCCGCCGAGGTCCTTGAGGTAGCCGGCCAGGGCGTCGGAGATCGCCTGGGAGCCGCCGCGGGCCACCGGCCAGCCGCGCGCGTGGGCGGCGAGGGCGAAGACGAGGCCGATGGCGCCGGTGGCGAGGCCGGAGAGCGGGGCCATGACGTGGGCGACGAGGCCCGCGAAGACCGTCTTCGCGCGCTCGTCCCGGAAGCGGCGGGTCAGCCACGTCGACGGGGGGAGGCCGGTCAGGCCGAAGCGGGCCAGGGTGACCGGGTCGCGCGGCAGCGCGGTCAGCGGCAGGGACATGAAGTCCTGTACGAGGGTGTCCCAGTGGGGCAGGAACGGCTCGATCAGGCGCCGGTACGCGCCCGCGTCGCGCGGGCCGAAGGAGGCGGCCGTCTCGGCGACGGAGCGGGCGAGGACGGCCGCCGTGCCGTCCGGGAAGGGGTGCGCCATCGGGAGGTCGGAGTGCAGCCACTCCAGGCCGTACCGCTCAAGCGGCAGCGCGCGGAAGGCGGGTGAGTTGATCCCGAGGGGGTGCGCCGCCGAGCACGGGTCGTGCAGGAAGCCCGGCAGCGTCAGCTCCTCGGTGCGCGCGCCCCCGCCGACGGTCTCCTTCGCCTCGAAGAGCGCGACCGAGAATCCCCTCCGCGCCAACTCCACCGCCGCGGTCAGGCCGTTGGGCCCCGCCCCCACCACCACCGCATCGAACACCACCGCCACTTCAGACCCCTTCGTCAACCGCTCGGCCACCTGAGGCCAGGATATGCCGGGGGTACGACAACGGGTCCGGGCCGGGGTACCGGCAGTGACCGACGGGGCTTGCGGGGCCGCCGCGCGGGGTGGCTACCGCGTGTGAGTGGGGCGACGGTGCGGCCGGGAGACGGCACTTGACGGGGCAGCGTGCCGGGGCCGGCCGATGAGGCTCGCGGGGGCGCTTCGGCGCGGGGAGGGACGTTCGGTGGCCGGGGCGCCTCGATCCCAGCCGGGCTGCCGCCGCTGACGGCTGACGGC
>DATCQX010000650.1:0-9063 GCA_036569285.1 Streptomyces sp. | reverse complement strand
AACTGGTCCTTCATGGATGCTCGCCCTGCCGCGCAGGGTATGTACGACCCCCGCGACGAGCACGACGCCTGCGGCGTCGGCTTCGTGGCCACCCTCACCGGTGAGGCGAGCCACACGCTGGTCGAGCAGGCGCTGACCGTTCTGCGCAACCTCGAACACCGCGGCGCCACCGGCTCCGAGCCCGACTCGGGGGACGGCGCGGGCATCCTCACCCAGGTCCCGGACGCGTTCTTCCGCGAGGTCGCCGGCTTCGAACTGCCCGCCGCCGGTTCCTACGCCGTCGGCATCGCCTTCCTCCCCGAGGACGGCGTCGACACCGCCGTCTCGCAGATCGAGACGATCGCCGGTGAGGAGGGCCTCACCGTCCTCGGCTGGCGCGAGGTCCCGGTCGCCCCCGGGCTGCTCGGTGCCACCGCCCGCTCCACGATGCCCGCCTTCCGCGAGGTCTTCGTCACCGACGGCGAGTCCGAGGGCATCGTCCTCGACCGCAAGGCGTTCGCGCTGCGCAAGCGCGCCGAGCGCGAGGCCGGCGTCTACTTCCCGTCGCTGTCCGCGCGGACGATCGTCCACAAGGGCATGCTCACCACCGGCCAGCTGGAGCCGTTCTTCCCGGACCTCTCCGACCGCCGCTTCGCCTCGGCGATCGCGCTCGTCCACTCCCGGTTCTCCACGAACACGTTCCCGTCGTGGCCGCTCGCCCACCCCTACCGGTTCGTCGCGCACAACGGTGAGATCAACACCGTCAAGGGCAACCGCAACTGGATGGTGGCCCGCGAGTCGCAGCTCGTCTCCGACCTGTTCGGAGAGAAGGGCATCGAGCGGGTCTTCCCGATCTGCACCCCCGACGCCTCCGACTCCGCCTCCTTCGACGAGGTCCTGGAACTGCTCCACCTCGGCGGACGGTCCCTCCCGCACTCCGTGCTGATGATGATCCCGGAGGCGTGGGAGAACCACGACTCCATGGACCCGGCCCGGCGCGCGTTCTACCAGTTCCACTCCACGCTGATGGAGCCCTGGGACGGCCCCGCCTGCGTCACCTTCACCGACGGCACCCAGGTCGGCGCCGTCCTCGACCGCAACGGCCTGCGCCCCGGCCGCTACTGGGTCACCGACGACGGCCTCGTCGTCCTCGGCTCCGAGGTCGGCGTCCTCGACATCGACCCGGCGAAGGTCGTCCGCAAGGGCCGTCTCCAGCCCGGCAAGATGTTCCTCGTCGACACCGCCGAGCACCGCATCATCGAGGACGACGAGATCAAGGCGGCCCTCGCCGCCGAGGCCCCGTACGCCGAGTGGCTGGAGGCCGGCGAGATCGAGCTGGGCGACCTGCCCGAGCGCGAGCACATCGTCCACACCCACGCCTCCGTCACCCGCCGCCAGCAGACCTTCGGCTACACCGAGGAAGAGCTGCGCGTCATCCTCGCCCCGATGGCCAAGGCCGGCGCCGAGCCGATCGGCTCCATGGGCACCGACTCGCCCATCGCCGCGCTCTCCGCCCGCCCGCGTCTGCTGTTCGACTACTTCACGCAGCTGTTCGCGCAGGTCACGAACCCGCCGCTGGACGCCATCCGCGAGGAACTCGTCACCTCCCTGCGCTCCTCCCTGGGCCCGCAGGGCAACCTCCTCGACCCGAGCGCCGCCTCCTGTCGTACGGTCACCCTGCCCTTCCCGGTGATCGACAACGACGAGCTGGCCAAGCTCATCCACATCAACGCCGACGGCGACATGCCCGGCTTCAAGGCCGCGACCCTCTCCGGCCTGTACCGCGTCTCCGGCGGCGGTGACACCCTCGCCGCCCGCATCGAGGAGATCTGTACCGAGGCCGACGCCGCCATCGACAACGGCGCCCGCCTGATCGTCCTCTCCGACCGGCACTCCGACGCCGAGCACGCGCCGATCCCCTCGCTGCTGCTCACCGCCGCCGTCCACCACCACCTCATCCGCACCAAGCAGCGCACCCAGGTGGGCCTGCTGGTCGAGGCCGGGGACGTCCGCGAGGTCCACCACGTCGCCCTGCTGATCGGCTTCGGCGCCGCCGCCGTCAACCCCTACCTCGCGATGGAGTCCGTCGAGGACCTCGTCCGCGCCGGGACCTTCCTCTCGGACATCGAGCCCGAGCAGGCCATCCGCAACCTGATCTACGCCCTCGGCAAGGGCGTCCTCAAGGTCATGTCCAAGATGGGCATCTCCACCGTCGCCTCCTACCGGGGCGCCCAGGTCTTCGAGGCCGTCGGCCTGGACGACGCCTTCGTCGGGAAGTACTTCAACGGCACCGCCACCAAGATCGGCGGCGTCGGCATCGACGTCATCGCCAAGGAGGTCGCCGCCCGGCACGCCAAGGCCTACCCCGTCTCCGGCATCGCCTCGGCGCACCGCGCCCTGGAGATAGGCGGCGAGTACCAGTGGCGCCGCGAGGGCGAACCGCACCTCTTCGACCCCGAGACGGTCTTCCGCCTCCAGCACTCCACGCGCTCCGGCCGCTACGACATCTTCAAGAAGTACACGGACCGCGTGAACGAGCAGTCCGAGCGCCTCATGACGCTGCGCGGCCTGTTCGGCTTCAAGTCCGGGCGCCCGTCGATCCCCGTCGACGAGGTCGAGTCCGTCGAGGACATCGTCAAGCGGTTCTCCACCGGCGCCATGTCCTACGGCTCCATCTCGCTGGAGGCCCACGAGACCCTCGCCATCGCCATGAACCAGCTGGGCGCCAAGTCCAACACCGGTGAGGGCGGCGAGGACCCGGAGCGCCTGTACGACCCGGCGCGCCGCTCCGCGATCAAGCAGGTCGCCTCCGGCCGCTTCGGCGTGACCTCCGAGTACCTGGTCAACGCGGACGACATCCAGATCAAGATGGCCCAGGGCGCCAAGCCCGGCGAGGGCGGCCAGCTGCCCGGCCACAAGGTCTACCCGTGGGTCGCCAAGACGCGGCACTCCACACCCGGCGTCGGCCTCATCTCGCCGCCGCCGCACCACGACATCTACTCCATCGAGGACCTCGCCCAGCTCATCCACGACCTGAAGAACGCCAACCCGAAGGCCCGCATCCACGTGAAGCTGGTCTCCGAGGTCGGCGTCGGCACGGTCGCCGCCGGTGTCTCCAAGGCCCACGCGGACGTCGTCCTCATCTCCGGCCACGACGGCGGTACCGGCGCCTCGCCGCTGACCTCGCTGAAGCACGCGGGCGGCCCCTGGGAGCTGGGGCTCGCCGAGACACAGCAGACCCTGCTGCTCAACGGGCTGCGCGACCGGATCGTCGTCCAGACGGACGGCCAGCTCAAGACCGGGCGTGACGTCGTCATCGCCGCGCTGCTCGGCGCCGAGGAGTTCGGTTTCGCGACCGCGCCGCTCGTCGTCTCCGGCTGCGTCATGATGCGCGTCTGCCACCTCGACACCTGCCCCGTCGGCATCGCCACGCAGAACCCCGTCCTGCGCGACCGGTTCGCCGGCAAGGCCGAATACGTCGTCAACTTCTTCAAGTTCATCGCGCAGGAGGTCCGCGAGCTCCTCGCCGAGCTGGGCTTCCGGACGATCGAGGAGGCCGTCGGCCGCGCGGAGATCCTCGACGTCGAGCGCGCCGTCGACCACTGGAAGGCACAGGGCCTCGACCTCGCCCCGCTCTTCCACGTCCCCGCGCTGCCCGAGGGCGCCGCCCGCCACCAGACCGTCCTGCAGGACCACGGCCTGGAGAAGGCGCTCGACAACGAGCTGATCAAGCTCGCCGCCGACGCCCTCGCCGCCTCCGACGCGACCTCGGCTCAGCCGGTGCGCGCGCAGATCAAGGTCCGCAACATCAACCGCACCGTCGGGACGATGCTCGGCCACGAGGTGACCAAGAAGTTCGGCGGCGCAGGGCTCCCCGACGACACCATCGACGTCACCTTCACCGGCTCCGCGGGCCAGTCCTTCGGCGCGTTCCTGCCGCGCGGCGTCACGCTGCGCCTGGAAGGCGACGCGAACGACTACGTCGGCAAGGGCCTCTCCGGCGGCCGGGTCGTCGTCCGCCCCGACCGGGGCGCCGACCACCTCGCCGAGTTCTCCACCATCGCGGGCAACACCATCGCCTACGGCGCGACCGGCGGGGAGCTGTTCCTGCGCGGGCGCACCGGTGAACGGTTCTGCGTCCGCAACTCCGGCGCGCTGGTCGTCGCCGAGGGCGTCGGCGACCACGGGTGCGAGTACATGACCGGTGGCCACGCGGTCGTCCTCGGGGAGACGGGGCGCAACTTCGCGGCCGGCATGTCCGGCGGTATCGCGTACGTCGTCGACCTGAACCGGGACAACGTCAACTCCGGCAACCTCGACGCGGTCGAGGAGCTGAGCGCGGACGACAAGCGGTGGCTGCACGACGTGGTGCGCCGCCACGCCGAGGAGACCGGGTCCACGGTCGCCGAGAAGCTGCTCGCCGACTGGGACGCGTCGGCCGCGCGCTTCAGCAAGATCATCCCCAGCACGTACAAGGCAGTGCTCGCCGCCAAGGACGCCGCCGAGCAGGCGGGACTCTCCGAGTCCGAGATCACCGAGAAGATGATGGAGGCGGCGACCCATGGCTGACCCGAAGGGCTTCCTGAACCACGGCCGTGAGGTCGCCAAGTCCCGCCCCGTCGACGTGCGCCTCAAGGACTGGAACGAGGTGTACGTCCCCGGCTCGCTGCTGCCGATCATCAGCAAGCAGGCCAGCCGGTGCATGGACTGCGGCATCCCCTTCTGCCACAACGGCTGTCCCCTCGGCAACCTCATCCCCGAGTGGAACGACTACGCGTACCGCGAGGACTGGTCCGCCGCGTCCGAGCGCCTCCACGCCACCAACAACTTCCCCGAGTTCACCGGGCGGTTGTGCCCCGCTCCCTGCGAGTCGGCGTGCGTCCTCGGCATCAACCAGCCCGCCGTCACCATCAAGAACGTCGAAGTCTCCATCATCGACAAGGCGTGGGACGCCGGGACGGTCGCCCCGCGCGCGCCCGAGCGGCTCTCCGGCAAGACCGTCGCCGTCATCGGCTCGGGCCCTGCCGGGCTCGCCGCCGCGCAGCAGCTCACCCGGGCCGGGCACACCGTCGCCGTCTACGAGCGCGCCGACCGGATCGGGGGGCTTCTGCGGTACGGCATCCCCGAGTTCAAGATGGAGAAGCGGCACATCAACCGGCGCATCGAGCAGATGCGGGCGGAGGGGACACGCTTCCGGACGGGCATCGAGATCGGGCGGGACATCAAGGCGACCGATCTGAAGAAGCGGTACGACGCCGTCGTCATCGCCGCCGGGGCCACCACCGCGCGTGATCTCCCTGTTCCCGGGCGGGAGTTGAAGGGCGTCCACCAGGCGATGGAGTACCTGCCCCTCGCCAACAAGGTGCAGGAGGGCGACTACGTCGTCTCCCCCATCTCCGCCGAGGGCAAGCACGTCGTCGTCATCGGCGGGGGTGACACCGGGGCGGACTGCGTCGGAACCGCGCACCGTCAAGGGGCCGCGTCCGTCACGCAGTTGGAGATCATGCCCCGGCCCAGCGAGGAGCGGACGGCCGGGCAGCCCTGGCCCACGTTCCCCATGCTGTACAAGGTGACCTCCGCGCACGAGGAGGGCGGGGAGCGGGTGTACTCCGTCTCCACCACTCACTTCGAGGGCGACGAAGAGGGCAACGTGCAGTGGCTGCACCTCGTCGAAGTCGAGTTCGTCGAGGGGAAGTTGACGCAGAAGCCGGGCACCGAGCGGAGGATTCCGGCTCAACTCGTCACGCTGGCCATGGGGTTCACCGGGACCGACCGGGAGAACGGGCTGGTCGAGCAGTTCGGGCTCGAGCTGGACGAGCGCGGGAACGTCGCCCGTGACGCCGAGTTCGCGACGAACGTGCCGGGCGTGTTCGTCGCCGGTGACGCCGGTCGGGGGCAGTCGCTCATCGTGTGGGCCATCGCCGAGGGGCGGTCCGCCGCGCGAGGCTGTGACCGGTTCCTTACGGGCGTCAGCGAACTGCCGGCTCCTATTCGCCCGACCGACCGCTCGTTGATGGTCTGACGGCTACCTTGAAATAGACGTCCCGTACAACGGCGTACGGAACACCAGACGGCGCCTGCCCTGTCCCCGACCGGACGAAGGGGCAGGCGTCGCCGTTTGTCCAGGGGGAGCCGTATGGGTGCGATCAGTCTCAGCAAGGTCGAGGAGGTGGCCCCTGCGCTCGTCAGCCTCTACAAGACCGCCGGAGTCTCCCTCGACAAGCACGGGCTCGGCGGCCGGCGCGCTGCCGTGTACCTCGTCGTCGACCACTCCGGGTCCATGAGGCCTTCCTACAAGAACGGCACCGTACAAGCCCTCGCCGACCGGGTGCTGGGGCTCGCCGCCCATCTCGACGACGACGGGACCGTGCCGGTGGTGGTGTTCTCCACCGACATCGACGCCGAGGCCGAACTCTCGCTGGGCGATCACGAAGGGGCCGTCGAGCGGATCGTCTCCCGGCTGGGGCGTATGGGGAAGACCAACTATCACCTGGCCATGGACGCGGTCATCGATCACTACCTCGACAGTGGCGCCACTGCCCCCGCCCTGGTCGTGTTCCAGACCGACGGCGGGCCCACCAGCCGGGTCGCCGCCGAGCGGTATCTCCGCAAGGCCGCCCGGATACCGATGTTCTGGCAGTTCGTGGGGTTCGGGAAGCGGCGCAGTTCGCAGTTCGACTTCCTGCGGAAGCTGGATGAGCTGTCGGTCGACAACGCCGGGTTCTTTCACGCCGGTTCGGATCCCCGGAAGATGCCGGATGCCGAGTTGTACGACCGGCTGGTGGGGGAGTTCTCGAAGTGGCTGGCGACTGGGGTCATCCGATCTGCTTGAACTCGGCCTCTGTCAGGTGGAGTCGGAGGGCGGCTGTGTTGTCGGCCAGGTGGGCGGGGGAGGAGGTGCCGGGGATGGGGATCACGTTCGGGGCGCGGTGCAGGAGCCAAGCCAGGGCCAGTCGGGAAGGGGTTGTGTTCCCCTCGCCCAGGGAGATCGGGAAGTAGGCGATGAAGGCGGTGCCGTGGGCGGCGGTGTGGTCGAGGAGCGGTTCGTGGGTGCGGTCGGAGAGGTTGTAGAGGTTCTGGACGGAGGCGATCGGGGCTGTGCGCTCCGCCTCCAGCAGCTCGGCGACGGTCACCTCCGAGAGGCCGATGTGGCGGACCTTGCCCTCGTCCTGGAGCTGCTTCAGGGCGCCGATCTGCTCAGCCAGGGGGTAGGTGGGGTCGATGCGGTGGAGCTGGAGCAGGTCGAGGCGGTCCGTGCGCAGACGGCGCAGGCTCAGTTCGGCCTGCTGGCGGAGGTAGGCGGGGTGGCCGAGGGGGACCCACTCCGTGGGGCTGGGGCGCAGGACCCCCACCTTCGTCGCGACGGCCACTTCGTCGCCGTACGGGTGCAGCGCCTCCCCGAGCAGCTCCTCGCTCTCGCCGAGGGCGTACGCGTCGGCCGTGTCGAAGAAGTTCACGCCCAGCTCGACGGCCTTGCGCAGAAGGGCGATCGACTCCGTGCGGTCGGTGGGGGCCGTCCAGACGGGTGCGGTCATGCCGCGGCGCTCGTGCGGGGCTCCGGACAGGCGCATCGCGCCGTAGCCGATGCGGCGAACGGGGAGGTCGCCGCCGATGTGGAATACCTCTGTGGTGGTCATGGCTGAGACGGTAGGACGTCACACCGGTGTGAGTTTCAAGGCCATGTGAGGGGGGTCACAGTGCGGATCGGGGAGCTGAGCGAGGCCACCGGAGTCGCCGTGCGGCTGCTGAGGTACTACGAGGAACAGGGGCTGCTCGACGCGCGGCGCACAGCGGGCGGACATCGCGTGTACGACGCCGGCGCACCCGTCGTCGTCCGCCGTATTCGCAACCTGCTGGACGCCGGGCTGCCCACCCGGGTCATCCGTGAGGTGCTGGACTGCGTGTGCGGCAGTGACGCGGAGGTCGAGCCCTGCCTGACGCCGCTGCTGCGGGAGCAACTCGACGGCATCGAGGGGAAGATCGCCCGGCTGGAGGGCTCCCGGGACTCTCTCACGAGACTGCTCACGCCTCTGACGTGACATCAACTTCCTGCTGTTGCGGCGCTGTTGGCGGAACACGGTGTGCGTGTCACCCTGTGGTGCATGGCTGACGGGGTGCGCACGGACAGCAAGGGCAAGGGCGAGAAGTTCGCCGACTGGGCCGATGGGCGGCTGGGGATCTACGCCCTGGCCAAGGCCAATCTGCGGAAGGTGTTCCCGGACCACTGGTCGTTCATGCTGGGGGAGGTCTGCCTCTACAGCTTCATCGTGCTGATCCTGACCGGTGTCTATCTGACGCTGTTCTTCGATCCCAGCAGTTCCGAGGTCGTCTACAACGGCACCTATACGCCGCTCAACGGCATCAGCATGACCCAGGCGTACCAGTCGACGCTGGACATCAGCTTCGACGTCCGCGGCGGTCTGCTCATCCGGCAGATCCATCACTGGGCGGCGCTGGTGTTCGTCGCCGGGATGCTGATCCACATGATGCGGGTGTTCTTCACCGGCGCGTTCCGCAAGCCCCGTGAGCTCAACTGGGTTTTCGGATGGACCCTGTTGTTCCTGGGGATCATCACGGGGCTGACCGGCTACTCGCTGCCGGACGACCTGCTGTCCGGCACCGGCCTCAGGTTCGCGGACGGCGCGATCCTCGCCATCCCGGTCGTCGGGACGTACATCTCGTTCTTCCTGTTCGGCGGCGAGTGGCCCGGCGTCGACTTCATCTCGCGGCTCTACCCGATCCACATCCTGCTGCTGCCCGGCATCATGCTGGGCCTGGTCGTCGCCCACCTGATCCTGGTCTTCTACCACAAGCACACGCAGTACCCGGGCCCCGGCAAGACGCAGAAGTCCGTGGTCGGGATGCCGTTCATGCCGGTGTACGTGGCGAAAGCGGGCGGCTTCTTCTTCCTCGTCTTCGGCGTGCTCGCGCTGATGGGCGGCCTCGCCACCATCAACCCCGTGTGGGCGTTCGGCCCCTACCGCCCGGACCTCGTGACGACCGGCGCGCAGCCCGACTGGTACCTCGGGTTCTCCGAGGGCCTGATCCGCGTGATGCCGGCGTGGGAGATCAACGGGTGGGGCC
>DATCQX010000649.1:0-7373 GCA_036569285.1 Streptomyces sp. | reverse complement strand
TCCGCCACCTCCGCCGTCTTCCTCCTCCTGGCCGGCTGGCTCCTCCGACTGGCGGACGCAGCCGACCCGTTGCCCGACTCCCTGCTCACCGCCGGCTGGATCCTCGGCACCATCGCCGTCCTCAGCACCCTCCTCGCCGTCGCAGCCCTCCTCCACACCGCCCTCCGCAACCGCCGGTGCCCGGCCTCTCCCGCCGAGGTCGAACAGGCTCGGCTGGAGTGGAAAAGGGCTTTGCTGGAGCGGGGGTTGGTGCCGTATCTGACCGGGTCGGGGGACAACTCGGGGCGTACCGCGACTGGTTGATACAGGCGAGAGCCGTGAGCCGGAGCCTGCTCGCGGCGACTTCGGCTCGGCCGTTCTCAGGGGGTTCAGGGCGCCAACGGCGTGCACTGAGGGTCGAGTTGGTCCGGTGCGCTGAAGTGGTCGTTCGCCTCGGACGGCAAGCTCGTGGTGACGCTCGGCGGCGCGGCTGCCACCTTGCGGAAGCACCAACTACCGGTTGTCCAGCCACTTTTGGCTGGACGGCACACAGTGGCAGGCGGGCCCGCCTCCCTCCAGAGGCCGGCCCGCTCACCGCATCAGCTCACGACACGCCTCCGCCGGGAACCGCCCTCACTTCAACCCCAGCGCCCCCGCGAGCTTCCGGTAGCCCGCCGCCGGGTCGCCCTCCTCCCCCAGCAACTGCACCACCACATGGTCGGCTCCCGCCTCGACATGCGCCCGCAGTCCCGCCGCCGCGGCTTCCGGCCCGCCCTGGACCACGAGGTCGGCGAGGAGCCGGTCACTGCCCGGGGCGGCCAGGTCGTCTTCGCTGTAGCCCAACGCCCGCAGGTTCGCGGTGTAGTTGCTGAGTGTCAGATACAACTTGATTCCTTCGACGGCCAGTTCACGGGAGCGCACCGGGTCCGGGTCCACGACGACCTTCTGCTCGGTCGCCAGTACAGGCCCGGCGCCGAGGATCTCGCGTGCTCGCCGGGTGTGTTCGGGGGTGACCAGATACGGGTGGGCACCTGCGGACCGCTCCCCCGCCAGCCGCGTCACCTTCGGTCCGAGTGCCGCCAGCACCCGGCGGCTGGCGGGCACTTCGGCGTCGTCCAGCACATCCAGGTATTCGTTGAGCGCCTGGTACGGCCGTGCGTACCCCCGTGTGGCCTCCCGGTGCCCCGCACCGATCCCCAACAGGAAGCGGTCCGGGTGCCGTTCGACGATCCGATGGTAGGCACGGGCCACCTCCGGCGCGGGGCTCGCCCAGATGTTCACGATCCCGGTCGCGACCACCAGGCGCTCGGTCGCGTCCAACAGGCGTTCGATCACGTCGAATTGGGAGACCGGCAGATTCCCGAGCCACACGGACCCGAACCCGAGGTCCTCCAACTCCACGGCCAGCTCGGGCGAGGTACCGGCGAGCCGCCAGACTCCGTAGGTGCCGAGTTCGAGGCGCGCGGGATCACTGTTCGTCGTCATGAAGGCGCCAACTGACCGCACCCGCCCCGTATTCCGATCTCCATCAAAATAATTTCAGCCACTCCCGCACCGCCTCGGCACCGAAGCACCGAAGCACCGAAGCACCAAGGCCCCCACGACAAGGCCCTCCGCCCAAAGCCCCCTCTCCCCCAAGACCGCGCCCTCCCGCCGAAGCCCTCCCTCCAAGACCCCGCCTTTCACCACGGCACCCCCCTCCCATGCACCACCTCCATCCGCGAAACCGCCCTGGTCAACACCACGTACAACCGATGCCACCCCCGCTCCTCCCCCTCCACGATCGCCCTCGGCTCGACGACCACGACATGGTCGTACTCCAGCCCCTTCACGACCCCCGCCCCCACCACCTCGACCCGATCCCCCGACAGCCCCTGAAACCGGGCCACTTCAGCATCGGCGACCACCACCCCCACCGACCCTTCCTCCTTCAACGCCCGCCGCACGGCCTCCAACACCCCGTCGTACAGCTCTCCTTCGACCCGGGTGACGCACAACTCCCCACCACCGCGCAGGGATCGCGCGGCGGGTACGTCGACGTCCAGCCGCCCGAGCACCCGGTTGGCGAGTTCCAGGACGACTCCGGGGACCCGGAAACCGACGGTGAGCGGCACCACGACGGCGTCCGGCTTGCCGAGGTGCGCCATCTGCTCCCGCCAGGACCGCGCCGCCCACGCTGTCGTCCCCTGCGCCAGGTCGCCGAGGACGGTGAGGGAGCCGAACTCCACACGCCGGGCGATGGCGCGGCACTCCATGGGCGAGAGGTCCTGGGCCTCGTCGACGACGACATGGCCGAACCCGGCGGGATGGGCGAGCAGCCCGGCGACCTCGTCGAGCAGCACCAGATCCGCGGCGGACCAGCGGACGGACTTCCAGGAACGGGCCGGCCTCTCCCACACCAGCGCCGCCTGTTCGTCCGCCGACAGGACCCCCTCCGCGCACCGCTCCAACTCCTCACCACCACGCAGGAGTTCGTACACCACCTCCTCCGCGCGCAGCTTCGGCCACACCGCCTCGACGCAGCCGCCCACCGCCCGCTCCACCCGCCGCACCCACGCGGCACCCCGCGTCCCGCTGCGGCGCTCGGCCTCCGCCCGCATCCGGACGACGATCCGCGTCCGCACCCGCTCCCGCCCGACCTCGTATGGCGGCACCTCACCCTCGCCAAGGACCCCTCGGACGATCTCAGCGACCTCCCCGGCCGGTACCCGCCACCGGTACGACCCTTCCTGGACGACGGCCCCCTGCGCACCGTCCGCGCGGACCCTCCCGTAGACCGCGCGGCGTAGTACCTCCGCCAGACGCGGGTCGTGCTTGAGAGCTACGGCGTCCGGGGTGTCCGTACCGGTGACGGGGTGGCGGGCGATCTCGTCGAGGAGCGTCGACTGTCGTACTCCGGTCTCACCGAGTGAGGGCAGCACCTCGGAGATGTACGAGAGGAACGTCCGGTTGGGCCCGAGGATCAGCAGCCCGGAGCGCTGGATGCGGCGCGGATGCGTGTACAGCAGGTAGGCCGCGCGGTGCAGCCCCACCGCCGTCTTGCCGGTCCCGGGCGCCCCCTGCACGCAGATCGAGTCCCCGAGCCCGGCGCGCACGAGGTCGTCCTGCTCGGGCTGGATCGTCGCGGCGATGTCCCGCATCGGCCCCACGCGGGGCCGTTCCAGCTCCCGCGTGAGCAGCGTCCCGAGAGGGGTACCGGGGACGACGCCGGCGTGCACGCCGATACCAGGGACGACGCCGGCGAGGCCCCCGGCGTCAGCGCCCGCACCGTCGCCCGTGTAGCCGGCGGCGTCAACGTCGGCGTCAACCCACACCCCGTCGACTGCACCCCCACCCGCCCCCAGCCGCTCGTCCTCCAGCCCTGTCAGATCCGCCGAGTCCCCGCGGCTCCCGGTCGCCCACCCGAAGCGCCGCCGGACTTCCACACCCTGTGGATCGCGGGCGGACGCCTGGTAGAACGCCCGCGACACCGGCGCCCGCCAGTCGACCACCAGCGGCGGATCGGCGGGCCGCTCGCTCACCCGGACCCGCCCCACGTGGTGCGCCCGCCCGTCCCCGAAGTCCAGCCGCCCGAAGAACAGCGGCCCCTCGGGCAGTTCGTGCAACGCCTTGGCGTGGCTCCGCAGCCGATACCCGAGGACCTCGGCGTCGGCCCCGGACGCGGAGACGTCCTCGCCGATGACGACCTGTTGATCGGCGCCGCTCACCATCGCGGCGAAGGCGGCTCGGCAGCGGTCATTGTGGGCGCGTTCGCTCCGCAGGGATGCCTCTAGCTCAAGCTCGTCAGCCATATAGCGAGCCTAAGCCACAAATTTAACCGAGTCACATTTTTAACCGGACCATAATCATTCCGGGGTCGCATCGGCCTTCACGTACAGCACCTCCCGGGCCTGATCCGCCGCCCGCGCGATGCTCTCCGACACGAAGTCCATGAACCGCGCCATGTTCTCCAGCCGCACGGCCGCCGGCGTCCCGCTCCCCAGCACCCCCACCCCCTCCCGGGCGATCCCCGCGAGATAGGCGGTGGCCTTCGCGCTGGCCATCGTCGACTGGTACATCACGTCGTCGTCGACGACATACCGCTCCCGGCGCCGCCCCTCCGCCTCCCGCTCGCGCCGCACCAGCCCCTGAACCTCCAGGAACGCGATCGCCTTGGACACGGATGCGGCGCTCACCCCTAGACGCCCCCCTAGCTCTCCAGCGGTAAGACTTCCGCTGTCGGTGACATAAAGCGCGGCCAGCACCCGCGACGTCATGTGCGGCAGCCCCTGCTGCGTGAACAGCGTCGCGAAGGCCTCCTCATACTCCCGTACGGCCTCGGCGTCCCGCCCGTCGCCGGTCGAGGCCGAAGCCGCCCCGACACCACCCGTGACCGCCGACCCGCCCGCACGCGGCGCCGCCTTCTTCCGCCGATGCGCGCGGTTCTCGGTGGCCCGGTGCGCGAGATCGGCCCGGTACCCGACCGGCCCGCCGTTGCGCATGACCTCGCGCGTAACCGTGGAGGTCGGCCGGTCGAGCCGCCGGGCGATCTCCGCATAGGCCAGCCCGTCGGCCAACCCCGACGCGATCTGCTGCCGCTCCTGCTGACTGAGCCTGCCTCCCGGCACCGCCGCCTCCTTCGTGAGCCTTCAAGACCGCCACCATAGCGTTCACACTCACTCCATTGCAACGATTGCGCCTTTGCGCGTTGCGTTAAAACTGATCCGGTTGCAACGATTTCTCTATCTTGACCTGCGTAGATGCCAATTCATCGCAACGAATGCGTTGCCAGATCTGTCAACGCAACGTAGCTTTTCGCACATCGGAAACACCGATACGAACGAACCGAAGGACAGAGACACCATGCAGAAGTTCGCCACCGCCACCCAGATCACCGCCGCCATCGCCATCCCCGCCGGCCGCGTCCAGCTCATCGCCGCCGACCGCACCGACACCACCGTCGAGATCCGCCCCGCCGACGCCGGCAAGAGCCGCGACGTGAAGACGGCCGAGCAGACCACCGCGGTGTACGACGCCGCCGCGGGCGTCCTGCGGATCGAGAGCCCGGCGCCGAAATCCGGACTCCTCGGCGGGCAGGGCTCGGTGGAGGTCACCGTCCAGCTCCCCGCCGGTTCCCACGTCAAGGCCAAGGCGGGCGCCGCCGAGTTCCGGGGCGTCGGCCTCTTCGGGGACGTCAGCCTTGAGGGCGGCTACCGCGAGGTCAAGCTCGACGAGGCGGCGAGCGCCCAACTCGCTGCCCACGACGGCGACATCGTCGTCGGACGGCTCACCGGTCCCGCCGAACTCAGCACCCAGCGCGGCGCGATCCGCGTCGCCGAGGCGGTCCGGGGCGCCCTCACCCTCACCACCCAGCAGGGCGACATCGAGGTCGCCGTCACGAACGGCGCGAGCGCCTCGCTCGACGCCGGCACCTCTTACGGCCGCGTCTCCAACTCCCTGAAAAACGACGGTACTTCGACGGTCACCATCACCGCGACCACCTCGCAGGGCGACATCACCGCCCGCAGCCTCTGAACCCGACGATCCCGACGGCCCCCACAACACCGGCAACCGCCCGCAGCACCGATCCCCAGCACCCCGACCCCGCAGCACCCGACAAGGAGCCTCCTGACATGACCGAACCGGCCATCGCCGCAAGCGGGTTGCGCAAGGCGTACGGCGACAAGACAGTCCTGGACGGCGTCGACATCGCCGTCCCCGAAGGCACCGTCTTCTCCCTCCTCGGCCCGAACGGCGCAGGCAAGACCACCGCCGTGAAGATCCTCTCCACCCTGATCACGGCGGACGGCGGACAGGCCCGGATCGCCGGGTACGACCTCCGCACGCAAGCTCAGTCGGTGCGCCAAGTCATCGGTGTCACCGGGCAGTTCTCCGCCGTCGACGGTCTGATCACCGGCGCGGAGAACATGCTCCTCATGGCGGACCTCCACCATCTCTCCAAGGCGGAGGGCCGCCGGGTCACCGACAACCTCCTGGCCCGCTTCGACCTCACCGACGCCGCGCACAAGCCCGCGTCCACCTACTCGGGCGGCATGAAGCGGCGCCTCGACATCGCGATGACCCTCGTCGGCGGGCCGCGCGTCATCTTCCTGGACGAGCCGACGACCGGACTCGACCCGCGTTCCCGGCACAACATGTGGCAGATCATCCGGGAGTTGGTGACGGACGGCGTCACCGTCTTCCTCACCACGCAGTACCTGGAGGAGGCTGACGAACTCGCCGACCGTATCGCGGTGTTGAACGGCGGCAGGATCGTCGCGGAAGGCACCGCGGAGGAGTTGAAGAGGCTCGCCCCTGGTGGCCACGTCCGGCTCCGGTTCACCGATCCGGCGTCGTACCAAAGCGCCGTGGCGGCCTTCGGCAACGCGGCCGGAGACGACGAGACGCTCGCGCTCCAGGTCCCGAGCGACGGCAGTCAGCGCGAACTGCGTTCGGTGCTGGACCGGTTGGACGCGGCCGGCATCGAGGCCGACGAACTCACCGTGCACACACCCGACTTGGACGACGTGTTCTTCGCGCTGACAGAGCAGACGGAAAAGACCGAGCGGACGGAGCAGGCCGCATAGACGGAACACCCCGAACAGCGTCGGCCCACCACTTTCGCCGCACCCACCCCGTCCACCACACCCACCACCCTCATCACACCCGTCGGCTTTCCCAACTACCCCAAGGATTCCGCCAGATGAGCACGCTCTCTCTCGCCGCCCGCGACTGCACCACCATGCTGCGCCGCAACCTCCTGCACGCCCGCCGCTACCCCTCCCTCACCCTCAACCTCCTGCTCACCCCGATCATGCTGTTGCTGCTGTTCGTCTACATCTTCGGCGACACGATGAGCGCGGGGATAGGCGGCGGCGACCGGGCCGACTACATCGCCTACATCGTCCCGGGGTTGCTCCTGATGACCATCGGCAGCACGACGATCGGCACCGCCGTCTCCGTCTCGAACGACATGACCGAGGGCATCATCGCCCGCTTCCGCACAATGGCGATCCACCGCGGATCGGTGATCGTGGGGCACGTCATCGGCAGCGTTCTCCAGTCCGTGGCAAGCGTGTTGCTCGTCGGGGCCGTCGGGGTGGCGATCGGGTTCCGCTCGACCGACGCGAGCGTCCTGGAGTGGCTCGCCGCGTTCGGCCTGCTGGTGCTCTTCGCGACGGCGCTCACCTGGATCGCCGTCGGCATGGGGCTCGTCAGCCCGAACGCCGAGGCCGCGAGCAACAACGCGCTGCCGCTGATCCTTCTCCCCCTGCTGTCCAGCGCGTTCGTGCCGGTGGACACGATGCCGGGCTGGTTCCAGCCGGTCGCCGAGTACCAGCCGTTCACCCCGGCCATCGAGACGCTGCGCGGTCTGCTGCTCGGCACGGAGATCGGCAACAACGGCTGGCTGGCGG